>CAZHSO010000014.1:36339-51716 GCA_964535105.1 uncultured Gemmatimonas sp. | reverse complement strand
AGGGACCGCAAGCGAGCTCCGTCAGCATCGCCGGCGGCCACCGTGCCGGGCGGCAGCTCAGCTCGGGCGAACCCGAGCCCTGAGCAGCGCACCACACGCAGCCGCAGAACCAAGGACGGGATCAGGGCCTCGACGAGCTGCGATGGAGCCACCGCCGTGCACGACTTGAATCCCCGGAAGCTACTCTTTTTCGAGACTCGCCTCTGCTTCCTCGGAGATCCCGCGTTGCCAGCGGTTGAAGTGCGCTTCCACGACCGGCTGGTGCTCCACCGCTGGGGCCAGTGGATCAGCGCCTGGCATCCGAGCGGGGTGTATTAGAGAACCCACTGGGGCCGGACCAGCGCCGCCAAGGCCGTCCCAACCAGCAGGACGATGCCCGCCACCAGCCAGACGGTCCGCTCGATGTACCAGCGGTGGGTGGGGACGATGTAGACGCCCGAGCGGAATGGCATGGGATTCACCCTTCTTTGGAGGTGTGGGAGCGGAACCGCCGCAGCGCCAGCGCGGCGCCCACGGCAGCCGCCAGGGCCAGCAACGGAACCAGCTCGTCGTTGTGGACGTGGAAGCTGATGGACGGGTGCGCCCAGGCCGGGGTGACCAGCAGCGCCAGAGCGCCGCATGCGGTGAAGACCGATTTCAAGTATCTCATGGTATTGCCTCCGTGGTGTGCCCCGCGAAGATCGGCGCGCGCCGTTCGAAAAAGGCCGCCAGCCCCTCCGCGAACTCCGGTCCGTCGGCGGTCCGGGCCAGATGCTGCAATTCCTGATCAAGGTGGTAATCGAGCCGGTCCACCCCGGCGGCCTGATTGAGCAGGCTCTTGGCCACCGCATACGCGCCCACCGGCCCCTCCGCGAGCCGCCGCGCGAGCGCGAGGGTGTCGGACTCGAAGCTCTCCACGGGAAAGACGCGATTGACGAGGCCCTGCGCCTGAGCCTCCTCGGCGGTGAGGCGGGGATTGAGCAGCACCAGTTCCATCGCCTTGCGGAAACCCACGAGCCGCGGAAGGAAGAAGGTGGAGCTCTCCGCGCCGGAGAGGCCGGTCTTGTGGTAGGCCCACTCGAATGCGGCGCGCTCCGACGCGACCACCAGATCGCAGGCCATAGCGATGCCGAAGCCGCCCGCCGCCGCGATACCATCCACCGCCGCGATGAACGGCTTGGGCGCCCGGCGGATCTCGGAGATCGCGCTGTGGAGATACTCCAGGATCTGCTTGAAGCTTTCCCCGAAGCCCTGTCCGGGGCCGACGCCATCCGGGTGGAGATAGCCGAAGTCGGCGGGCTCCCCACGCTCCCGGATGTACTTGAGGTCGGCCCCGCTGCAGAACACACCGCCTTCGCCGCGGATCACGACGCAGCGCACCGCGGCATCCCGGGCCATACGGAGCCCTGCGGCGCGAAACTCGCGGGCAGTCGTCACATCCATGGAGTTGAAGCGGTCCCGCCGGGCGATGGTGATGACCCCGACGGGGCCTTCGAGGGATACCAGAATAGAAGGCATCTCAGGACTCCGCGACGCGGCGCGCCGCGCCGGATTCCAGGCGCAGCTCTTCGGGACCGAGCCGCCCGGCGATCGCGGCTCGCCCGTCGAGGACGCGCACTTGGTCCAACGCGAAGCGCTGGATGGCACGCGCCAACAGCGGCCCCCACGCCGAGTGCATCATCCATTCCCGCTGCGCGTAGGCGTAGGCCTTCAGCATCTTGTCGGTCTCCCAGCGTCGGGCATCCTCCACCAGCGGGTGCGAGGGAAATCCCCAGGAGCGCACCAGCGGCGGGCCGTGATCCACGTCCGCCGTGACCAGGTGTACCGTCGAGCGCGTCTCGGGCCAACCCGCCGCCAGCGCATCGTAGGTGGAGTGCAAGCCGCGAAAGCGGGGACGCCCGTCTGCGCCGACCACCGCGAGATCCGCATCATGGATGCTGATCAGGGCCATCGGGTACGCCGCCAGCAAGGGCTCGGTCACAATCTGCAGGTAGCCGCACAGGACGATGAGTCCCGGACGATAGCTCGCAAGCAAGCGAACGGTGCGGGCATCGTACTGGCGGCGCAGCGTCAAGTCGCCGCGCTTGCCGCCGCGCGCCGCACAGAAGCCGCGAAGATCGTGGCTCAGGCCCGGAATGCCGGCCTTGCTCCACCCCGGAAACTCCTCGCTCTCCGGGTCGCTCGCCACTCCGACGACGATATCATAGAGTCGGCCACGCTCCGGGTCATGCTCGATCAGGTAGGACAGGCCGGGAGCGCGCCGGGACGTGAGCACCGCGACGCGAAGCGGGGCTCGAGGCGGGTCAGACCGGCTGGATCGCGTCAACATATGCGTGGCAACGGCTCGCCATCGGGCTCGGCCATGAGCCGCCGCCCAAGACCGGTATCGAGAATCACGCGCCCGGCGTGCTCGGCGATGCACTCACCCACCAGCGCCGCGTCGCGCCCCTGCGGATGGGTCCGTAACGCGGCGAGCACACGGTCTGCGGCGGCGGGCCGCACCCCCAGGATCGCTTTCCCTTCGTTCGCGATGTGAAAGGGATCGAGTCCCAGCATCTCGGCGGCGGCCCGCACGACGGAAGAGACCGCCACGTCCGGCTCATGGATCACGATCCCCACCCGGCTCTTCCCCGCCATCTCGTGGAGCGCGCTCGCCGCGCCGCCGCGCGTGGGATCCTTCATGGCGACGATGTCCCGGCCCCCGGCGGCGAGCGCGGCACGGATCAAGCCGTTGATCGGCGCCACGTCGGAGCGCAGCTCACCGTCGAAGCCGAGCTCATGACGCTTGGCCATCAAGGCGATGCCGTGATCGCCGAGGGTACCGGTGAAGAGGAGGCGATCGCCGGGGCGGAGGCCGGCGTCCGTCACGAGCTGCGCCGTGAGCGCGATTCCCGTGGTGTTGATCACGATCCCGTCGAGCTCGCCGCGGCCCATGACCTTGGTATCGCCGGTGACCACCGCGGTACCGGCTTCGAGGCAGGTCTCGCGCATGGAGCGCTGTATCCGCTCGAGCTCGCTCCGCCGGAATCCCTCCTCGATGACGATCGCCGAGGTGAGGCCGAGCGGCTCCGTCGCGCCCATCATCGCGAGATCGTTCACGGTCCCGGCGATGGCCAGCCGTCCGATGTCTCCGCCTGGAAATACGATCGGGTGAACGACGTGCGAATCCGTCGTCAGGACCAGCCACTGATCCCCGAGAGGGAACGCGGCGCCATCGTCCATCGCCGCCAGTCCGACCGCAGCTGCCGGAGCAGCCGGGAACCCGGCGGCCAGACACTCTTCGATGAGCAGGCGCATCGCGCGGCCCCCCGCGCCCTGGCGCAGGGTGATCAGCTCTTCGCGAACCGCAAGCAGGCCGGTCACAGGTCCGGATGTCCTCCGTACTGGTGCCAGATCTTACAAGTGCCCTCATTCGAAACCATGCAGGCTCCGACGGGGGTATCCGGGGTGCATTCCTTGCCAAAGAGCGGGCAGCGCTCCGGCGAGGCGATTCCGGCCATGATGTCGCCGCAGACGCAACTCTGGGTGAGCGTCGCGGGGGCGTACTGCCAGAGCCGCTGCACGTCGATGGCGAAGCGGCGGCGCGCGTCGAGGTGAGCGAACTCGTCGCGCAGCCGAAGATTCCCGTTGGGGATGTGGGCGATGCCGCGCCAGTTGCCTCCCACGGTGCGGAAGACCCGCCAGAGCTGCGCCTGGGCGTTGCGATTGCCCTCCGCCGTCACGCAGCGCGGAAACATGTTCACGACCTTCGGGGTTCCGTCGCGGATCAACTCGACCAGCTTGACCAGCCCGGCCAGGATATCGAGCGGCTCGAAGCCGGCCACGACGATCGGGATCCGGTGGTGCTCCACGAAGCGCTCGAAGATCGCCGAGCCGGTGATGGCGGCGGCGTGGCCCGCGGCCAGGAACCCCTCGACGCGGTTGCCCGGCATTTCGGCGACGATCTCCATGACCGGCGGGATGTACTTGTGCGCGGACAGCACCGTGAAATTGGGCGGCGGATCGGCGAGCACCACCGCCGCGGTGGCGACCGCCGTGGTCTCGAACCCGCTGGCGAAGAACACCACGTCCTCGGTGGTATCGCGGGCGAGCTCGACCGCCTCCGCGGCGCTGTAGAGTATCTCGATCCGGGCGCCTTCGGCTTGTGCGTCGGCCAGCGACCGGGCGGTCCCGGGCACCCGGACCATGTCGCCGTACGTCGCGACGATCTTGCCGTCCAGCGCAAGGGCCACGGCCTCGTCCACCTCGGGGACATCGGTGACGCAGACCGGACAACCGGGTCCCATGATGACGTTGAGCGCCTTGGGGAGCAGCGTACGGAGCCCGAACTTGGCGATGGACTGTTCATGACTCCCGCAGACGTGCATCACCGACACGGAGTCACGGCCGATCTGCGCGCAAAGCTGTTCGAGAGCTGCCGCCAGCGCCCGGGCACGACCGGGGTCGCGGAAGCGGAGCTCGCTCACGCCGGTGTCCCTGACCAACTCAGGCATCGGAAGCAGCCGCTTGGGGCCGGGCAGCGGCGATTTCGCCGCGGACGTCGGCAGCCATCATGTCGCTCTCCGACTCGCGGAGCAGCAGATCGTACAGTGCAAGCGTCTCCTGGATTTCCCCCTCGGGGATCTTCCGGATGGCGAAGCCGACGTGATTGAGGATGTAGTCACCCGGCACGACCGGCTCATCCACCACGTCGAGCCGGGTTTCCCGTCGCACCCCCCAGAAATCCACGAGGGCGATTGATCCGCGCACCTCCACCACCCGTCCCGGAACTCCGAGGCACATCGCTCAGCCCTCCCGTTCGGCTGCGAGGAGTGCGGCGGCCACCGCGGCCTGTCCGTAGCTGATGGCGCCGTCGTTGGGCGAGAGCTGCCGTGGTGTGAGGACCCGGAGGCCCACCGCCTCGAGCCTGCCTCGCATCGACTCGAGCAGACGCGCGTTCTGAAAGACGCCGCCGGCCAGGGCTACGGTGCCGAGTCCGGTGGACCGCGCCAGACGACGGATGAGCTCGGTGCTCGCCCAGGCAATGCTCGCGTGGAAGTCGGCGGCCAGGTCGGCCGGGTCCGCTCCCCGTTTCCTGCGGGACCCGAGGACGGCCAGGAGCGGAAGCGGATCCAGCACCAGACGGCCGCCGGCCTCGAGGAAGCGACAGGGGTATTCGGCCGCCGGCCTCCGGGCGGCGAGCGATTCGAGCTCCATCGCGGCCTGGCCTTCGTAGGACGCGCGCAGGCGAAGCCCGATCACCGCCGCCGCCGCGTCGAAGAGCCGGCCCATGGAGGAGGCCAGCGGGGCGTTGAGGCGGAGCGCGATCTGCCGCTCGGCCACCTCGCGCTCCCGCGGTTCCACTCCTTCGAAGGCGGCAGCGAAGCTGGAGGCGAAGCCGGGCTCGACCGAGAGGTAGCCGAGCGCGGCACGCCACGGCGTGCGCGCCGCCAGATCGCCGCCCGGCAGCGGAACAGGGAGGAGATGACCCACCCGGCGGTAGCCGGTGAGCTCCACGACCAGAATCTCGGCTCCCCAGGTTGTGCCGTCGTCGCCGTAGCCCGTGCCATCGTAGGCGACACCGAGCACCGGATCCGTCACGCCATGTTCGGCCATCACGGCAGCGATATGGGCGTGATGATGTTGCACGGTGATGGTGCGCTCGAAGCCCATCTCGCTCGCCAGCCGGCTGGAGAGGTAGCCCGGGTGCGCATCACGGACCACGACTTCCGGCTCGATCCGGAACAGGCGGCGGTTCGCCGCGAGCGTGGCCTGGAAGTGCTCGAGCGTCTCCGGCGACTCGAGGTCCCCCACGTGCTGGCTGACGTAGGCGGTCGCTCCGTGCACCAGTGTGAAGGTGTTCTTGAGGTGCGGGCCGACCGCGAGGAGCGGCCGCGGGCTCGCCACGGGCAACGCGAGCGGCAGCGGCGCGTAGCCCCGGGCACGGCGGAGGAAAACCGGCTGCTCGCACACCACGCGCAGCACCGAATCGTCGTAGCGCGCCACGATCTCGCGATCGTGCAGCAGGAACCCGTCCGCGATCGAGTCGAGGCGGGTGAGAGCTTCCACATTGCCGGTTGCGATCGGCTCGTCCGTGAGGTTGCCGCTGGTCATCACCAGGGGCCGCTTCGCGAGATCGAGCAGGAGATGATGGAGCGGCGTATAGGCCAGCATGATCCCGACCTGGGAGAGGCCGGGCGCGACACCGGGATCAAGCCCGGAGTCGGGGCGTGCGGTCAGGAGTACGATCGGGCGTTCGGGCGAGGTGAGCAGCGCGGTCTCGGCGTCGCCCACCCAGGCGAGCGGCAGGACATCGTCGAGGGTTCGAACCATGATCGCCAGCGGCTTGGCGTCCCGCTGCTTGCGCGAGCGCAGCTTCGCTATGGCCCCGGCATTGGTGGCGTCGACGGCGAGATGAAAGCCGCCCAGTCCGCGGAGCGCCAGGATACCGCCGCGGGTCAGGAGCCGGACCGCGCCGGCGAGAGCCGCGCTGGTATTGGTGATGCCCGGGCTGGCGGCCGTGAAACAGAGCCGCGGGCCACACGCGGGACAACTGTTGGTTTCCGAGTGATACCGGCGATCCCCCGGGTCACCGTATTCGGCGAGGCAGGCCGGGCACTGCCGGAACATTGCCATGCTGGTCCGCTCCCGGTCGTACGGCATCGCCTCAATAACCGTATAGCGCGGGCCGCAGTCGGTGCAGGTCATGAAGGGAAACTGGTAGCGCCGGTTGGCGGGGTCGAACAGCTCGGCCTCGCACGCCGAGCAGATGCCGACGTCCGGGGAGACCGGCTGGCGCCGGTCGGTTTCCCGCGCGCTCGCCAGGATCGCGAAGCGCTCGAGGCCCTCGACCTCGGCGGGTTCCAGAGCCAGCGCCTCGATTCGGGCGAGCGGGGGCGCCTCCAGTCGGAGCTCCGCGACGAATTCGTCGAGCTCCGCCGGCAGCCCCTCCACCGCGATTTGCACGTCGCCGGTGGCGTTGCGAACCCAACCCCCGAGATGGTGGCGCAGCGCCAGCCGGTGGACAAAGGGCCGGAAGCCGACCCCCTGCACCAGGCCCGTGACACGCAGCCGGTACGCCGCCCGGCCCGACTCGAGTGAGGTGGTCACCATACGGATACCGGCACGACCTGAGCCTTGAGAAAATCGAACCACTCTTGGAGTCCGGCGCCGGAACGCGCCGAGGTGCGGAAGAACCGCAGCGCCGGATTGACCTCGTGCGCATTGGCGATGGCCCGCTCCACGTCGAAGTCGAGATGCGGCAGCAAATCGATCTTGTTGAGCACCGCGTAGGAGGCCATGCGGAACATCTTGGGATACTTGAGCGGCTTGTCCTCCCCCTCGGTCACCGAAAAGACCACGATCTTCGCCGCCTCGCCCAGATCCCACCCGGCCGGACAGACGAGATTGCCCACGTTCTCGATGAAGAGGAGCCGCGTGCGCTCCAGTTCGATGCGGCTGAGCGCCACGGTGATCTGGCTGGCGTCGAGATGGCACGCCCCACCGGTGACGACCGCCTGGACCAGGCGCGAGGTACAGCGCGCGAGGCGGTCCGCGTCGTTTTGCGTCTGCACGTCCCCGGTCACGACCGCGATGTCGAGCTCCTCACCCAGCGCCTCGAGGGTCCTTTCTAGGAGGAGCGTCTTGCCGGACCCCGGGGAGGAGACGAGGTTGAACGCCACCACGCCGGCGTCCGTGAGCCGGCGGCGGACCTCGGCCGCGAGCAGGTCGTTGCGCGCCATGACGCGCTCGCGAACGTCAATCGTCCGGACGGCCATCGTCCACCTCCACGTAGGCGAGGCGCAGGGTATCGCCGGGAACCGGCTGGAGCACGGCCCGCGCCCCGGCCAACGGCGGTTCGGTCAGCAGCGCGTCGAGGCAGAAGCGGAAATTCTCCAGCTCGATGCCGGCGTCGGCGCCGACGTCCACTCCGATGGCCCGCACAGCGGCGCCGCGCTCCCGCACGAGGACATCGCCGGCCAAACGGCAGACCTCGAGGGCCAGGCTCAGCTCATGCACAGGACGACATCCGCCGCCGGCAGCGGTGCCCGGCCCACTCCAGTCTCTCCGCTACGAGATCGGCCACCTTGGCAAGGCCGGCGCTCACCCGCGGGCTCAGGCTCATTTCCATTTCCACCCGCTCGGGCTCGATCCCGATCGCCACGAGGTTGTCGGGAAGGAGACCGCGCAGCTCGGCGAGGGCCAGTATTTCGCGGAGGTCGATCTGATGGGGAGACAGCTTGAGGGAGAAGTAGCGCGGCAGCTCGCACCGCTCGAGCACCGTGAGCGTGCCGGGCGCCGCACCGCTCCTGATCGCGTCGACCAGAATCAGATTGCGGGTCGACTCAACCAGCGGGAGCAGGTTCATCCCCCAGGTGCCACCGTCGATCAGCTCGACCTCCTGTGGGATATCCCATTCGTCCCGCAGGCGCGCGAGGACCGCCACCCCGGCGCCATCGTCGCCCATGAGCGGGTTGCCGAGCCCGATGACGAGCGTGCTGATCGGTGGCTTACTCATCGACGAACCGGTGGTCGGCGGGCACGAACCGGCCGCCGCTGATGATCGAGGACATCACCCCGGTCCGTTCGAGGTGATCCGCGCGGATGGAGAGGTAAACGTGGATGGGGATGAAGATCAGGAATGCCCAGGTGCCGACGTGGTGGACAAACCGCAGGACGGGCATCCCGCCGAAGAGCCCTCCCATCCAGTTGGTGGCACCGTAGATGAGACCACCGGGATTGGATTGGCCATAGAGCGCGAAGCCGGTGACCACCATGAGCGCGGCGAGCGCGTACATCATGGTATAGCTGAACTGCTGCAGCGGGTTATGCCCGAGGTATCGGGGCGCCTTTTCCGGTCTGATCATCAGGTAGAACTTGACCATACGGACCAAGTTGCCCCAATCACGCCGGCGAACGGGAAAGAGGGCCGCCAGGCGCTCGTACCGATTCCCCATGAAGAGCCAGTAGATCCGCACGATGGCAGTCATGACCAGCACCGCCGCTGCCGCGAAATGGAGGAACCGCACCCATCCCATGAGGAAATGCGCGCTGGCCTCGCCACCGGTCATGAAATAGGGCTTCCCGATGTAGAGGCCGGTCACGACCAGCACCGGGATGCACAACACCGCGGTCCAGTGCATGGCGCGGATGGGCCACTCCCAGATATAGACCCAGCGGTACCGGCCGGTCGGCGGCGGGACCTTGTGGGCGAGGGAGAGCCTGCGACGCGGTGGGGCGGTCATTGGACCTTCACCTCGACGATCGGCGCTCCCGTCGTATCGAGCACATGGACCCCGCACGACATGCACGGGTCGAAGGAGTGGATCGTTCGCAGGATCTCGAGGGGCTCCTCGGGCTTGAGCAGCGGATGGTTGTCGATCAGCGCCGCTTCATAGGGCCCGAGCTGCCCCTGTCCGTCACGCGGGGAGCAATTCCAGGTGCTGGGCACCACGCACTGGTAGCGGGAAATCTTTCCGTCCGCGATTTGGACCCAGTGGCCGAGCGCGCCCCGGGGAGCGTCGAGATAACCGTATCCGTCCGCCCTGGCGGGCCACGTGGAGGGGTCCCACTTCGACTTCTCGAAGGTCCGGGTGTCGCCGCTCTTGATCCGCTCGATGAGCTGGCCGAACCAGACCTCCATACGCCGGGCCAGCAGCACGGTCTCGATGCCCCGCGCGGCGGTGCGACCGAGGGTGGAGAAGAGCGCGGCCGGCCCGACGTTGAGCTTGCCTAGCGCGGCCCCGACCAGCTCTTTGGCTTCGGCGTGTCCCGATCCATAGGCCACGAGCATGCGGGCGAGCGGCCCCACCTGCATCGGCTTGCCCTCGTACCGGGGGGCCTTCATCCAGGTGTACTTCTCCTGATCCTGCAGGTAGTCGTAGGGCGGCTTGGGTCCGGTGTAGACCGGTTTGGTCTCCCCTTCCCAGGGATGCAGCCCGACGCTATCTCCGCCTGTGTACTGATACCAGGAGCTGGTGATGTACTCTTTCACCAGCTTGTGATCGTAGGGATGGACCTTGCTCAGGTCCTTGTCGAGGATGATGCCGCGGGGGAAATAGAGCCGCTCGACATCCCGCACATCTCCTTCGGGGAACTCGCCTACCGCGAGGAAATTGGGCACTCCTCCGCCGATCGCCGCCCAGTCCTTGTAGAAGCCCGCGATCGCCACCAGGTCCGGCCAGTACACCTGCTCGACGAAGGTGCGGGCCCGGCGAATCATCCCCTGGATGTCGACCAGCTTCTCCGTATTGATCGTCGCGGTGCCTTCGAGATTGATGGCGCTTGCCATCCCGCCGACCAGGAAATTCGGGTGCGGGTTCTTGCCGCCGAAGATCGTGTGGACCCGGATGACGTCCCGCTGCCAGTCGAGTGCCTCCAGGTAGTGCGCCACCGCGAGCAGATTGACCTCCGGCGGGAGCTTGTACGCAGGATGCCCCCAGTACCCATTGGTGAAGATCCCGAGCTGGCCGCCGGACACGAATTGCTTGAACCGGTCCTGCACCGCCTTGAAGTGGGTCTCCGAGTTGTTGGGCCAGGGAGAGATGCTCCTGGCGATCCGCGCGGTGCCGGCAGGGTCCGCACTCAGCGCGCTCACGACGTCCACCCAGTCGAGCGCATGGAGGTGGTAGAAGTGGATGACGTGATCCTGGATGAACTGCATGCCATGGATCAGGTTCCGGATCAGATTCGCGTTGGGCGGGATGGTGATGTCGAGGGCGTCTTCCACAGCGCGGCATGATGCCACCGCGTGAACGACGGTGCAGACCCCGCAGATCCGCTGGGTGAACGCCCAGGCATCGCGCGGGTCGCGCCCCTGCATGATGATCTCGATCCCGCGGAATTGGGTCGAATGGGCCCAGGCGTTGGTGATCCGGCCTCCTTCCGCCTGCGCCTCGATGCGAAGGTGCCCTTCAATCCGGGTGATCGGGTCGACGACGACTCTCGTGGCGGCCATGGGTCATTCCTCCTCCCCGGGGCCGGTGGGCGGCGTCCCGGCGTCCTGCGGAAGCACGGGGAGCTTGCGCCGCTCCCGGGCCTGGTGGATTCCGGTGGCGACGGCGTGCGCGGCAACACCCGCCGTCGCACCGATCGCGAGTGCGGCGCCGAAGATGTCCACCGTCCGCTCCACGCCGAAGCCTCCCACGTCGGGGAGCCGGTCGTAGAACGGCGTCATGGTATCCCAGAAGTTCCGCTCGGTGCACCCGATGCAGGGGTGGCCCGCCCCGATCGGCCAGCTGGTTCCGCCATTCCACTGGAAGATCGGACAGGGGGAGAAGGTGGCAGGCCCCTTGCATCCTACGTGGTACAGGCACCAGCCTTTGCGGGCGTTTTCGTCGTCAAACACTTCCACGTACTGGCCGGCATCGAAGTGGGCGCGCCGCGGGCACTGGTCGTGGATGCGCTTGCCGTACGCGAAGAGCGGCCGTCCGTCCGAATCGACAGCGGGCAGCCGATTGAAGGTGAGGAAGTGGGCCACCGTGGCGGTCACCACGTCGCCGATGGGCGGGCAGCCGGCCACGTTGATCACCGGCTTGTCCTTGATGACCTCGGAAACGCCCACCGCCCCGGTGGGATTCGGTCGGGCGGCCTGTACGCTACCCCAGTGCGCACAGGCGCCGACCGCCACGATCGCCGCGGCGCCTTGCGCCGCCTCCTCGAGGACCGCCTTGGCAGTGCGGCCGCCGATCGTGGTATACACCCCACCGTCCGCCAGTGGTACCGAGCCGGTGACGATGAGCAGGTACTTTCCTGCATTCTCCTTCATGGCCTTCTGGAGCGCGGCCTCCGCCTGGTGGCCCGCCGCGGCCATGATCGTGTGGGAGTAGTCGAGGGAGACGGTATCGAGCACGAGGTTGCCGATGGTCGGCTCGACGGTGCGCAGTACACTCTCCACGCAACCGGTGCACTCCTGGAGCTGGATCCAGATCACGCTGGGCCGTCTCACCGCTTCCAGGGCGTGCGCGAGGCGAGGGCCCGCAAGCTCGCCAAGGCCGAGCACGACCGCCAGGCGCCCGCAGAAGTCGAGGAATTCACGGCGAGAGACGCCGCGGGATTGCAGCCGGTCAGCGAGGGTCTCTCCCGCTTCCACCGGGTGCAGCGTCGGCAGGTACATGGGAATCCTCCTGTCCGATTCCCTCGTCGGCACCGGCGGGAAGCCGGGGATCGCTAGAGCAGCGAATCGACGGGGAGAGGGTGGGCGACTATTGGCCCTATGCTAGGGAACGACCCGTGAAGACTTGCTGAAAGAGAGGTGAAAGGGGCGATAATTGGTGAGCGGTGAATCGTTAGCAGGCACAACGCCGCCCGAGCGCCCGGCATAGACGAGCAGCGGATGCGGAGTTCGCCTTCGAGACCTCCGGGAATCCGGCCCGCTTGCCATCGCAGGAGCGGAGTAAGCGAAGTAGAAACCGGACGTGAAGGCCGGCTCATGCGGGCCGCGAACTTTCCTCATGCGCGGGCCGCAAGTTGAATGCATGTCCCCCCAAACGCCGGCCAGCCGATGCCCGCCGCGTTCCTGAACGCAGCCCTGCTCCGGGACCCCGCCCCGCGGAGCGTGCGCGTCATTGCGCAGGCGCGGCTGCAGCGGGTGCTCGAGGAAGCAGCGCGCGTGGAGGTGCGGGCGGGTGGGGAGCGGCTCGCTCTTTCGTCGGCCGAGCCGGGCACGGACACGACGGATCCCGAGGCGATCCATGATTTCCGGGTGGCGCTCCGGCGTCTGCGCGCCTGGATGCGGGCCTTTCGCCCGTACCTCGCAGATACGGTTCGTCGCGGTCCCGAGCGACGCCTGCGCACCCTCTCGCGTCTGGCCGGGCGCGCGCGGGATCTCGAAGTGCAATACCGCTGGCTGAGCGGGCCGCGCCCAGGACGCTCAGAACCAGCGCGGGATGCAGGGCGGTGGCTCGCGGAGGAGGTTGGCCGGGAGCAGACCCGCGCGCGACGGGCGCTCGCGAAGGGTCTTCTGACGGAGCTGCCCGAAGCCAGCGCGCAACTTGCCGAGGAGCTGCAGCATTACCACCGGGACATCGCGCTGGAGGAGCCGGCGTACGAGCGGATGGCAGCCGCGATGGCTGAGGCTGTGCGCCGGGCAACCGACGCCCTGGCTGACGACCTGAAGCGGGTCGGGCGCCCCGAGCAGGTCGAGGAAGCCCATGCGGCCCGGATTGTCGTCAAACGCCTTCGCTACCTGCTCGAGGGGTTCGGGCGGGCCGCGCGGAGCGCCACGAGCGTCCTGGCACAGCTCACGGCGCTGCAGCATCTCTTCGGTGAGCTGCACGACGCGCAGGTACTCCAGCATCGGCTCCGGGAGGTGCGCCCCGCGCGCAAGCGCATCGGGAGCGACACGCGAGGAGGTGCCGGCCGGCCGGGGCCTTCCGCGCTGGAAGCGCTCCGCGCGCTGCTGGCGCGGCGAGTCGCCGCGGCCTTCCGGCAGGTGCACCGAGCCATCCGGTCACGTGCCACCGGTGCGATGTTCACGCGGCTCACGGCGCTCATCCGACGGCTCGAGCGGACAGAACTGAGCGGAAATCGTCCGGTCGCAATAGCTCCGCCCCTGAGAGCAAACTCACGAGATATTCATCGCCGATTCAGCCGCGGCCAGTAGCTTGGCTACGCACGCCGCCTTTTCCAAGGGGGAAACCATGACCGTCGGAAGAATCTGCAGCCGCGTGGTGGTGAGCGCTTCGTCCCAGGAGACGATCCGGGCCGCGGCGCAGAGAATGGCAGCGAATGACGTCGGGACTCTGGTCGTCCTCGAGGCGACGGACGACGCCAAGACCATAGGAATCGTGACCGACCGGGACATCGTGATCCGTTGCGTGGCCGCCGGCCTCGATCCCGATAGCAACCAGGTCGGCTCCGTCATGACTCGTCCCGTGCATTGCGTGGATGAGCAGGCTCCGGTGGAGGAGGCGATGCAGCAGATGGCCAAGGTAGGGACCCGGCGGCTGGTGGTTCTCGGCGGCGAGGGCCGGCCGGTCGGCGTGCTGAGTCTCGACGACGTGCTCGACCTGCTGGCCGACGAAGCCGGCGCAATCGGCCGGCTGCTCGCCAAGCAGCAGAGCCACCTACCCGAGGTCGTCGGTGCGCACTGAGAAACGCCGGGTGAGCAGCGCCGTTCCTCGATCACGCACGGAGGTGGGGGTCGTCGACGCGATTCGTCATCTGGCCGGGATCCAGCCGGGACCGCATCACGTCGTATCTTGTTATCTCCGACTCGAGCTGGGTGACCGGGTCCGGCAGAAGTATCGCTCCAAGTTGAAGGCGGCCGTCGTGCAGGCCGCGACCGCTGTCGCGGGACTTGAGCCGGTACTTCGCCGGCCGATCGAGCGAGACCTGCGCAGGGTCCTCAAGTCCGTGGAAAACCCCGCCAGTCTTCCGGCAGTCCCGGGAGTCGCCATCTTCGCCTGCGATCCCCGGAGGCTCTTTCTCATGGTCCCGATGCCTCGAGTGCATCACAGCCGGGTCGTGGTGGATCGCACACCCCAGCTCGCCGAGCTCCTTGCGGTGGAGGAAGAAACGGGCCGGCTCCTCGTGGCCGCGCTCGACCGCACTGCGGCGCGATTCTTCGAAGTGAGCGCCTTCGAAGTCCGCGAGCTGCCGGGGCTGCGTGCCGCTGCGACCCGGGGCGGAAGGTTTCGGAGCGACCGGCGAGACAGCCCGGGCTGGGGGGAGCGGGCGTTTCATCACCGCATCGAAGAGGAGCGGCACCGCCACTTCGCCGCGGTCGGCCTGCGGCTCGCCGAGCTCGACCGAAGCCACCCCGCGCACGGGATCATCCTGGCGGGTCCCCTCGAAGAAACCCGCGCCGCCGAGCGATTCCTCCCGCCGCTTCTGTCCGCGCGGTTCATGGGCACGGCGCGTCTCAATCCCACGGCGGTCCGGCCCGCCGAGGTTCGAGTGGCGGCACTGCAACTCCGCCGGGAGTTCGGGGCGCGGCGCGAGCGCGAACTGGTCGCCGAGCTGGAGGGCAGGGTGGGTGAAGGATGGGCGGCGAACGGTCCGCAACCCACCCTCCGGGCCCTCGCCCGCGGCCAGGTGCGCACACTCCTGATCCGGTCCGGGCAGACGGGTTCGGGTTATCGATGCGCCGACTCCGGCCGGCTGGCGCTTTCGAAGGACGCGTGCCGCGGGGAGGGTGCGCCAGTACCCGTCCCGGATCTGGTGAATGCAGTGATCGAGGAAGCACTGAGCCAAGGGGCCGGCATTGCCGTGATCCACGATCCCGAGCTCGCGGCAGCGATTGACGGGCTCGCGGCAGAGTTTCGTTTTCGCTGACCCCCTTCGCGGCACCCACGCGAGAAGGACCGCCATGTCACCCCAGGAACCGCTCGGCGGCCATCTCCTCTCCATGGGACGGTCGTTCCAATATCCCGAGGAGCGAGTGAAGGTCGAATGAAACCCGTGCGAATCCGCGGCTC
>CAZHSO010000014.1:1591-36239 GCA_964535105.1 uncultured Gemmatimonas sp. | reverse complement strand
CCCTGACCCAAAAGGGTTCTTCATACAGAATTCGCGTTGCGCTCAATGCCCCGGGTCCATCCTAGGTGAACCTTGGGAGGTCGAATCGTGGCCGATATGCCGTCCCTCTCGTCCGCCGGAGGCGTAGCCGCCGCCGCGCGTGCGCGCCCGGCCATCGTCCGACAGCTCTCCCAGCACACCGTCGAAGTCGTCTGCGATCCCGGAGAGGGCGCCCAGAAGTGCGGCCAGATCTTCGGCCAGGTCTCCGCGCGGATGGGCAACGGCGTCTGGACTGTCGAGATCATTCCCGCCGAGATCCAGCCTCCGCCCCGGCTTCCGGAAGGCGCCAGCGGCAACCGCATCCGGCTCGGGGCTGGACCGGTGACGAACTGGGGTGACGAGACCAACCTGGTCATCGCCTTCAACGAGCAGGTTCTGCTCGCGCGCCACCGCGTCGGCGCCCTGGCCCGCGACGCGATCCTGCTGGTCGAGGACAAATGGGCCGAGTCGGACGATCCGGCGATCCAGGCCGCGTGGACCACCGCGATGGCCGAATTGTCCGAGGGCGAGTACCGGGTGATTCCGGTACCGATGGAAGCGCAGTGTCTCACCCTTGTCGACAATCCCCGCCAGGGGAAAAACATGTTCGCGCTCGGCCTGCTCGCCTGGATCTACCACCGCGACCTCGAGCTCGTCCGGGAGCAGATCGCCCGGACCTTCCGCAAGAAGAGCGAGGACGTCTTCCAGCAGAACCTCGCCCTGCTCCAGCTCGGGTATGCCTGGGCCGAAGCGGAGCTGGATTTCCGGGTGGAAGTGCCGCCGGCGCCGGCCCAGGGACCTCTCGTGGTCATGAACGGGAACGAAGCGCTGGGGATGGGCGCCATCGCGGCTGGCATGGAGCTCTGCGCGATGTATCCGATCACTCCGGCCACCTCGGTGTCGCACTACCTGAGTGAGGTCTTCGAGCGCTTCGGCGGCATCGTGCACCAGGCCGAAGATGAGATCGCCGCGGCGGGCGTGGCGCTCGGAGCCTCCTATGCGGGCAAGGTCGCCTTCACCATCACCTCCGGACCCGGCCTCGCGCTCAAAACCGAGTTTCTCGGCCTGGCCATCATGACCGAGATCCCGCTGGTGGTCGTGGACGTGCAGCGCGGCGGTCCCAGCACCGGGCTTCCGACCAAGGTGGAACAGTCCGATCTGCTCGCGGTCCTCTTTGCGCAGACGGGCGACGCGCCGCGCATCGTGCTCGCGCCCGCGACCATCGAGGAGTGCTTTCACGTGATGATCACCGCACGCCGCCTCGCGGAAGCGTTCCGCACCGTCGTGATCGTCCTGTCCGACGCGAACCTCGCGACCGGCGTCACCCCGTTTCCGCGTCCTTCACTCGACCTGCGCTGGCAGGCCGAGCCGCCGGATCTGACGCCGGTTGCCGCGGGCCAGCAGCCATACGGCTGGGATCCTGAGACGGGATTGTCGCGCCGGATCGTGCCGGGCCAGCCGGGTGGTATGCATACGGTCACCGGTCTCTCCCACGACGAGGCCAGCAGGGTGGCCTATTCCGCCGGTGTGCATCAGCGCGGGAACGCGATGCGCAGCCGCAAGCTGGCGGTGCTGCAGCAGATGCTGGCCCCGCCACCCGTGTACGGGGTGGACCACGGCGAGCTGCTCGTGATCGGTTGGGGCAGCACCAAGGGAGCCATCGAGGAAGCGGTGGACCGCGCCCGCGCCGAGAGACTTCGCGTCTCCAGCGTCCACCTGCGATTTCTTTCACCGCTCGAGTCCGGGCTCCGGGAGCTCTTCGTCCGATTCAGTCGTGTCATGACGGTCGAGATCAACTACAGCGATGATCCGGCCGATCCCTATGTCACCGAGGAGAACCGGCGGCGGGGACAGCTCGCGCTGCTGCTCCGGGCAACGACCTTGTGCGACGTCGACTGCTGGACTCGCGTGCCGGGCGAGCCGTTACAGCCGGCCGCCATCCTGGAAGCCATCCGCAGCCGGGTTCACCGCGGAGCGACGCCATGATTCAGCTCACCTGTTCGTTGCCTGGCTGCGCCGGCGGCGCGGAGGAGCACGAGTACACCCTCAGCGAGTACGAGGGCGCGCGGGCGCGCTGGTGCCCCGGTTGCGGCGATCATTCGGTGCTCGCCGCGGTGCAGCGGCTGCTCACCAGCGAGCAGCTGGTGCCCGAACAGACCGTGTTCGTGTCGGGGATCGGTTGCTCGAGCCGGTTCCCCCACTACCTCAAGACCTACGGCTTCCACGGCATTCATGGGCGGGCGCTCCCCGTGGCCACGGGAATCAAGCTCCAGCGTCCCGACCTCACCGTGTTCGTGGTGATGGGCGACGGGGATTGCACCTCGATCGGCGCGGCGCATTGGATCCACGCGCTGCGCTACAACCCAGATCTCACCGTCATGATGCTGGACAACGGCATCTACGGCCTGACCAAGAACCAGACTTCGCCCACGACTCCGCGCGGCTGGGCCAGTAACACGCAGCCCCGTGGCAGCTGGCTGCCCGCGCTCAATCCGCTCTCCGTGTCGCTCGGCGTGACCAACGCCTCCTTCGTCGCCCAGACGGCGGAGTGGGCGCCCGCGCATCTTTACGCAACCCTCCGCGCCGCCTACCGGCATCCGGGCCTTGGGTTCGTGCGGATCCTGCAGCGCTGCCCCGTGTTCACGCCGGCACTCTACCAGCAGGCGGTGCAGGATCCCGCCCGGATCACGCTGTTGGTTCACGACGACGGCGTCGTGGTGCCGGAGCTCGAGAAAGTCTACCGGACCCAGCTGCCCCACGATCCGCGGGATCTCGATGCCGCGCGCCGGCTCGCCGACGCGAGCGATTCCATCTACCTCGGCGTCCTGTTTCGCGATCCGGCCCGAGCCCGCTACGAGGAGCTTCGCCGAGTGCCTCCCCGCACGGCCCAGGAACGCATCGCCCTGCTCAATGCGGAGCTCGATCGCTATGCCGTCTGATGATCCGCGGGTCCAACTCGCGCTCGACGCGCTGGCCAGCCCGATCGCCGAGTTCCGCGCCGCGATCGGCGGAGCGCTGGCACAAGCCGAGGCGGTGCTTGCCGATGCCACGGCGGACGCGGACGCCCGCGCCGCGTGGGCGCGGGCCGAGCTCGGCGTATTTGCCGAGGGACGAATCGATCCCCGGGCCTTCGCTGCGCTGTTCGCCCGGGTGACGCCCTTCGGTGCCTCGGCGCGCGCCGCGCTGGTTCGCGCGGTGTCCATCCTCCGAACTGTCGTCGACCGGGGGGAGCAGCTCTTTGCCATCGAGGTTCCGCGCGGAGGCGATCCCGCCGCCGCCATCGGCGCTGCGCTCGAGCAGGTAGGACGGGCGTTCGGCGCGATCCAGCTGGCCGAGTTGCTGCGCAGCGGACGCTACCACGAGGACGAACCGGACCGACTCCTCGCCGCGAGCGACTTCAAGCGCTGGAACCGGGCCGAACGGCGCTTCACCCCTCCTCTGGTGGTCTTGGTGGACGGCGCGGATTTGCACGCCGCGGCGCTCGCCGGTTTCTGCGACGGCCGCGCCAAGCTGGTGCTGGTGGTCCGTGGCCCTTGCGCCCCGGCTCCGCTGGTCCGGCTCATCACGCCGGGAACGTGCGTGCTGCAGACGGTGGATCGCGCGGGGCTCGACCGTTTTGCCGCGTACCAGGGACCGGCGGTGGCGGCGCTCGTTCCGCAGGGCGCAGCGCGCTTCCTCCACGACCCCGCCGGAGGCAGGGAACCGTGGCAACGGCTCAGCGTGTTCGAGCTCCCCGAGCCGCCGCGTCGCGGGCTCGGCGGCGCCAGCGCGTGGCAGCTGGCCGAAGATCTTCAGCAGCTTGCCGCCCTGGCGCGAACCCCGTTCAGTATTCCCGCACCGGAGGCCCCGGCATCGGCAGCGCTGGGGGAATCGGATGCGGTCGACCGTCTCGCTTCCTGGCTGCTGGCCCAGCATAACCCCCGCGAATCATGATCCTCACGGCGATCCTCATCCTCGGCGGAGTCGGACTCGTCTTCGGCGTGCTCATCGCGCTCGCCAACCAGCGCCTCTGGGTCTGGGAAGATCCACGCATCGAGATCGTCGCCCAGATGCTGCCGAACGCCAATTGTGGCGCCTGCGGACTCCCGGGATGCCGGGCTTTTGCCGAACAGGCGGTGGAGCGCAAGGTCGCCCCGGCCCAATGCACCGTGGCCAACGACGCCGCGCGCCAAGCCATCGCGGACTTCCTCGGCGTCGAGGCCGGCCACGCTGTCAAGCGGGTTGCGCGCCTGCTCTGCGCTGGCGGCAGCGATGTCGCTCTCCAGCAGGCGGAATACCGCGGCATCGCGACCTGCGCCGCCGCCGCCGCGGTGGCGGGAGGCGGCAAGGGCTGCACCTGGGGCTGCCTCGGACTCGCCGACTGCGCGCGGGTCTGTGACTTCGCCGCCATCGTAATGAGCGACGTCGGACTCCCCATGGTGGATCCGGACAAATGCACCGCCTGTGGCGACTGTGTCGAAGCCTGTCCAAAATCGCTCTTCGTGCTGATCCCCCTCGAGCACCGCTTGCTCGTGCAGTGCAAGAATCTGGTCGAGGGCGAGGACGCGCTGGAGCAATGCCGCGTGGCCTGCACAGCTTGCGGGAAGTGCGTGCAGGACGCAGCGGCAGGATTGATCAGCGTCGCGAGCGGCGTCGCGGTGGTGAACTACGAACTGATCCCCGCGGCGACCGAGCGGGCGGTAGCGCGCTGTCCCACCAGCGCGATCGTCTGGCTCTCCGGCGCACAATTCCAGCAGCCGGCATCGCAGGCTGTGAGGGAGGCGGCATGAAACTCTGGAAGAAGCAGCCCGTTCTCGCGGCCCCTCTCTACCCTGGCACGCGGCAGGCGCTGGACGGGAGCGGCGCGGTCGTGGCCATGGAGACGGCGGGGAGCGAGGCAGCCGGCGCCTACCCGATCACCCCCTCGACCCAGATGGGAGAGGGCTGGGCCCTGGCGGTGGCCGAAGGACGACAGAACGTCAACGGGCGGCGACTGCTCTTTTTCGAGCCCGAAGGCGAGCACGCCGCGGCCGCGGTCACTGCGGGCATGTCCATGGCGGGCCTGCGATCGACCAACTTCTCGAGCGGGCAAGGCATCGCCTACATGCACGAGTCGCTCTACGCCGCGGTCGGCAAGCGGCTCACCTACGTGCTCAACATCGCGGCCCGCGCCATCACCAAGCACGCGCTCAACGTGCACGCCGGCCACGACGACTATCACGCGGTCGATGATACCGGCTTTTTCCAGATTTTCGCCAAGGATGTGCAGAGCGTAGCCGACCTCACGCTCATCGCCCATCGCATCGCCGAGCTGTCGCTCAATCCGGGGATCTGCGCGCAGGATGGCTTTCTCACCAGCCACGTCATCGAGTCCCTGCGCCTGCCCGAGCGCGAGCTGGTGAAGGCCTATCTCGGCGATCCGGCGGATATCATCGACTCGCCCACTCCGGCGCAACGCCTGGTGTTCGGCGACCGGCGCCGCCGGATTCCCGAGCTTTTCGACCTCGATTATCCCGCCATGCTGGGCGTGGTGCAGAATCAGGATAGCTACGCTCAAGGCGTCGCGGCCCAGCGGCCCTTCTACTTCGATCACCTGGCCGAGCTTTCCGATCGCGCGTTCGAGGAATACGCCGCGCTCAGCGGCCGACGCTACGCGCGCGCCATGGGCTACCGGCTCGACGACGCCCAGTGGGTCATCGTCGGCCAGGGCTCGGTCGTTGCCAACGCCGAAGCGGTGGCGGACCACCTGCGCGAGACGCGTGGGCTCAAGGTCGGCGTGCTGAATCTGCTGATGTTCCGCCCCTTTCCCGCCGATCTCGTCACCCGGCTGCTCGCCGGCAAGCTTGGCGTGGTGGTCCTCGAGCGCACCGACCAGCCCCTGGCCGTCGATCAGCCGCTCTTGCGCGAGCTCCGCGCCGCGATGTCGAAGGGGCTGGAGAACGGCCGCGCGGGAAAGACGCCCGCGCACCCTGGTCTGACCCCGCTCCGCGCCGAGCAGGTACCCGACTTCTACTCGGGGTGCTTCGGCCTCGGCAGCCGGGACCTCCAGCCCGGCGACATCATCGCCGCCGTTCTCAACATGCTGCCCGGTGCGGTGCGCCGACGCCAGTTTTACCTCGGGGTGGATTTCATCCGGGGCGACACCAGGGTTCCCAAGCTCCAGATCTGGCAGGAGAAGCTCCGCGACGCCTACCCCCAGCTCCCCGGCCTCGCGTTGCATTCGGCTGGTGAGGTACACCTCCTGCCGCCGAATTCCACGGCGGTGCGCATCCATTCGGTCGGCGGCTGGGGCGCCATCACGATGGGCAAGAATCTGGCGCTGACCGCGTTCGAGCTGCTCGGCCTCGACGTCAAGGCCAATCCGAAATACGGCTCCGAGAAGAAGGGCCAGCCCACGACCTTCTACGCGGTGCTCGCGCACCAGCCGGTGCGACTCAACTGCGAGCTGCGTCACGTCGACGTCGTGCTCTCGCCCGACCCCAATGTCTTCCGGCACAGCGACCCGCTCGACGGGCTGACCGAGGGCGGCGTGTTCGTTATCCAGAGCGACCTTCCGTCCGAGGCGTTATGGCAGACGCTGCCCGCCAAGGCCCGGCACGCGATCGCCGACCGAAAGATCCGGCTCTTCGCGCTCGACGCCTTCGCCATTGCGCGCGCGGAGGCTTCGGACGTCGAGCTGCGCTACCGGATGCAGGGCGCGGCGTTTCTGGGTGCCTTCTTCCGCACCGCGCCGCTGCTGGCGCAGGAGGGAATCTCTGAAGCCAAGGTGTTCGAAGGGATCCGCGCCCAGTTCAGGAAGAAATTCGGCGGCAAGGGTGAGCGGGTGGTCGAGGATAATCTCCGCGTCATTCGGCGTGGCTTCGACGAGACCCGCGAGGTCGTGCCCCCGTCCGGCCCGATCGCCGGCGAGCCGGGCGAGTTGCCGCAGCTCCCAGCGCTGCTCGACGTCCCGAGTGCCCAGCCGGGCATCGGGAATCCCGGCCGCTTCTGGGAGCAGGTCTGTTCCCTCTGCAAGCTGGGCCAGGACGGCATTGCCGATCCGTTCGCGGCACTCGGCGTGATTCCCGCCGTGACCGGCGTGGTGCGGGACATGAGCGGGGTACGCCTCGAGGTGCCCGCCTTCATCGCTGAGAAGTGCACCGGATGCGCACAGTGCTGGATCCAGTGCCCCGACGCCGCCATCCCCGGACTGGTGAACAGCGTGGAGGACATCCTCGCCACCGTGGTGCAGGCAGCCGGCAACGGCCTGCGCATGGAGCGGCTGCGTCCGATCACCAAGCACTGGGCGCGCGAGGCGCGCCGGCTGCTCGACAGCGAACCGCTGCTTCCGTTACCCGAGGTCTGGACCCGCTCGTATCGCGCGGTGGTGGTAAGGCTCGCCTGGGATGCCGAGCGCCGCGCCGCAGCCGAGCCCGAGTTTCTCGCTGTGCAGCAGCGGCTGGTTGAATTCCCGTTCGCGCGCACCAAGCCGTTCTACGACCGGGCCGGCGGACTGCTTTCCATCACGGTCAATCCCGACGCGTGCAAGGGTTGCAATCTTTGTGTGGCGGTCTGCCCTGACGGTGCGCTGGTGACCGTCAAGCAGAGCGAGGAGGTGCTGACGCGACTCCGGCGAAATTGGGCGCTCTGGCAGCGCCTTCCCGAGACCGACGACCGCTACCTCAACATCACCGATCTCGACGAGGGGATCGGAGTGCTCTCCTCGCTCCTGCTCAAGAAGACCACCTACCGGTCAATGGTCGGCGGCGATGGCGCCTGCATGGGATGCGGAGAGAAGACCGCCGTCCATCTGATCGTTTCCGCGATTCACGCCGCCATGCACCCACACGTGGCGCGCCACCTCGTGCGGCTGGATGAGCTGATCGCAGCGCTCGACCGTCAGGCCCGCGAGCTGCTTGCCAGAGACGCCGATCTCGATGCCGCCGCGGAGACCCAGGGTCCGGTGGCGATATCGGTGGATCCGGCCAAGCACGAGCGCCTCGCGCTGCTCACCCGGACCCTGCAGGAGCTCCGCCTCCTCAAGTGGCGCTACGTCGAGGGTCCCAGCGGGCGGGGACGCGCCGCGCTCGGCATGGCCAACAGCACCGGCTGTTCCTCGGTGTGGGGCAGCACCTATCCCTACAATCCGTATCCCTTCCCCTGGGTGAACCATCTCTTCCAGGACGCGCCCTCGATCGCGATCGGGCTCTTCGAAGCGCACATGCGCAAAATGGCCGATGGCTTCACGATGCTCCGGCGGGCGGAGCTTCTGCAGCAGGGGAGTTACGATGCCGCCACCCACGAGCCGGTGCTCGCCGCGCTCGACTGGCAGCAGTTCACCGATGAGGAGTTCGCGCTCTGTCCGCCGATCGTCGCCATGGGAGGCGACGGGGCAATGCTCGACATCGGCTTCCAGAACCTGTCGCGCCTGATGGCCTCCGGGAAGCCGATTCGCGTGATCGTGCTCGACACCCAGGTGTACTCCAACACCGGCGGGCAAGCCTGCACTTCGGGCTTTACCGGTCAGGTGGCGGACATGTCGGCCTACGGCGCGGCCCAGCACGGCAAGACCGAGGCGCGCAAGGAGCTCGCGCTCATCGCGATCGCGCACCGCGGAGTCTTTGTCCACCAGTCGTCGCAGGCCTCGGCATCCCATCTGATGGCCGGGGTGCTCAAAGGCCTGCGCAAGCGGCGTCCCGCGCTCTTCAATATCTACACGCCGTGTCCGGTGGAGCATGGTCTCCCGGACGACTGGGCGCAGCATGCGGCGCGCCTGGCCCTCGAGAGCCGCGCCTTTCCCTATCTCACCTACGACCCTGACGCCGGCCCGGCCCTCGCCGATTGCCTGAGCCTCGAGGGAAATCCGTCGCCCGATACGCCGTGGCCGAGCTACACCCTCACCTTCGAGACTGAAGGCGGCGCGCAAGTGCTCGAGGTGCCGCTGACCATCGCCGATTGGGCCGCCACGGAGGCGCGCTTCAAGCAGCATTTCGCGGAGCTTCCGCCCGATCAGGTGGATGACGCGCTGCTGCCGTTTCACGAATACCTGGCCGCCGGCGCCGAGGCGCGAGAGGGCCGCACTCCGTTCGTCTACGCAGCGGGCAAGGATCGCCGGCTGCGGCGGCTCAGCGTAGCGCCGGAGATCGTCCGCCTCGCGGAAGAGCGGCAGGAGTTCTGGTCGCTGCTGCGCCAGCTCGCGGGGCTCGAGGTCGCGCCGGCCGTGCGCGACATGGTCGCGGGCGAGCTCGAAGCGGAATATCAGCGCAAGGCCGAGGCCCTGCGCCACGAGTTCGAGGCCAGGCGCAAGGAGCTGGAGCTCGACTATCCGCGCCGGATGGCGCGGCGCCTCGCTGAAGGCCTGCTGCGGACGTCGGGTGGCTCCGCGGCCGTCGCGGAGCTCCTGGCATCGTTGCCCGCGGTGACCTCGAGCAGCAACGGGCCGACCGCAACTCCGGTGGTCACCCTGCCGGCGGCCGCAATCGTCGACTCCGCTCCTGCTCCCGCGCCGCAGGCAGTCGCGGTTGCCGCGGAGGAGGAATCGCTCGGCATCGAGCCGTACATCGATTCGGTTCGCTGCACCACGTGCAACGAGTGCACCAACCTGAACGGCCGGATGTTCGCCTATAACGTCGAGAAGCAGGCGTACGTCAAGGATGCGACCGCGGGGACCTTCCAGCAGCTGGTGCTCGCCGCCGAACGCTGCCCGGTCTCGATCATCCACCCTGGCACGCCGCTCAACCCGAAAGAGAAGGACCTGGCCAAATGGGTGAAGCGCGCGGAGCGGTTCATGTGAGCTTCCCGGGCTGGGGGCCCGCGTTCCGGCATGGGGTCCATCCGCCGGAGGAGAAGGGGCTCACCCGCGAGCTCCCGATCCGGCGCATGCCCTATCCGGACGAGCTGGTCCTGCCGCTCCGCCAGCACGCCGGCAAGCCGGCCACGCTTTGCGTAGCCGTGGGCGACCATGTCGAGCGGGGCGACAAGGTCGGTGAGGCCGACGGCTTCATGTCCGTTGCCATTCACGCCTCGGCGGCCGGCACCGTCACCGCCGTGGAATGGTGGCCCCATCCCGATGGAACCATGGCGCAGTCGGTGCGGATCACGGTCGACCGGTTCGCGCCGCAGATCGCGCGCGAGCGGCTGGTGCCCTCCTGGGAAGGGCTGACTCGCGCCGCGGTCGTGCACGCCGTGCAGGAGGCGGGAGTCGTTGGTCTGGGCGGCGCGGCGTTCCCGACCCACGTCAAGCTCACCCCGCCTAACGATTGCGGCATCGCGACCCTGATCGTCAACGGCGCGGAGTGCGAACCCTACCTGACCTCCGACCATCGCACGATGGTCGAGTACCCGCGTCGCGTGCAGTTCGGCATCCGGGTCATGATGCACGCGCTGGAGGCCGCGCGATGCGTGATCGGCGTCGAAAAGAACAAGCCCGACGCCATCAAGGCGCTGCGCGACACCGCCCCCGGCGATCTCGATGTCAGCGTGCTGCCTCTCACGGTCAAGTACCCGCAGGGCGCCGAGAAAATGCTGATCAAGGCGGTGACCGGCGTTGAGGTCCCGTCGGGGCAGCTGCCTGCTGCGACGGGTGTGTTGGTGCAGAACGTGGGCTCGGTGGCCGCCATCGCGGAGGTGTTCGAGACCGGGCTCCCCCTGATCGAGCGGATCGTGACCGTGTCCGGCCACGGCATACGCCGTCCCGCCAATCTCATCGTGCCGGTCGGCACGAAGCTTCGGGACCTGCTCGCCTTCTGCGGCGGGGTGACGCCCGATGGCGCTGAGGTCATCGTGGGTGGCCCGATGATGGGGCTCGCGCAGGCCAATCTCGACGCTCCGGTCACCAAGGGGACCACCGGCGTGGTCGTGCTCGCGCGAAGCGAGACCAGGTCGGCACGCGTCTACCCGTGCATCCACTGCGGGCGTTGTCTCGAGGCATGCCCGGTGTTCCTCAACCCGTCGCTCCTCGGCGATCTCGCGCGGGTGGGACGCTACGACGAGATGGCGGAGCTGCATCTGGCCGAGTGCATGCTGTGCGGTTCCTGCGCGTACGTCTGCCCCTCGAACATCCCGCTGTCGCAGCTCTTCCAGGCCAGCAAGCTCGCGCTGCGGCGGCGTCCCGCGGGGACCGCATGACGGTACCCCGGCTGATCGTCACCGCGTCCCCGCACCTGGGCTCCCGGGATTCGACACCCCGGATCATGTGGACCGTGGTTGCC
The DNA here is from genome assembly GCA_964535105.1 of uncultured Gemmatimonas sp. Lineage (GTDB taxonomy): Bacteria > Gemmatimonadota > Gemmatimonadetes > Gemmatimonadales > GWC2-71-9 > JABFSM01. The sequence goes on along the minus strand of CAZHSO010000014.1, from coordinate 25,053 downwards.
ACGCTGGTTCCTGTTTGCATTGCGGCCGCCTGGTTCTTTGGCGCAGGCGCCTTGCTCCAGCTCGGGACCGCCGCCTCCGGTGCGTTGCTCGCCGAGCGAATGACGGGGAAGGGTGGGACCCTCGGCGACGGCTCGGCGCTGATCACCGGTCTGCTGCTCGGCCTTTCGTTACCCGCCGGGCTCCCGCTCTGGATGACCTTCCTCGGCGCCACGTTCGCCGTCGTCTTCGGCAAATCGATCTGGGGCGGACTCGGCTTCAACGCGTTCAACCCCGCCTTGGTCGGCCGCGCTTTCCTGCAGGCCGCCTTTCCGGTGGCGCTCACGACTTGGCCGCGAGCGGGAGGATCCTTCTGGGTGCTCCGGGGCGATCTCTTCGCACTCCCCTTCACCCATCCGCATCCCGACGCGGTTACCTCCGCCACACCACTCGGCCTCCTCAAGTTCGAGGGCCAGGACACCCCGCTGATCGACCTGGTTCGCGGCACCACCACCGGCTCCCTTGGCGAGACTGCGGCGCTGGTTATTCTCGTCGGCGGGATCTACCTCGCCCTCCGCGGGTATCTCAACTGGCGGATTCCTGCCGGCATTCTGCTCACCGTGGCCACGCTGAGCGATCTTTTGCACGCGATCGATCCGCACAAGCCCGGTGCGCCGTTCATGCTATTCAGCGGCGGACTGATGCTTGGTGCGGTCTACATGGCCACGGATGTGGTCACCTCGCCGGTGACCAACCGGGGGCGCTGGGTCTTCGCGATTGGGATCGGCGTGCTGGTCGTGGTGATCCGGGTGTGGGGGGGGCTCCCCGAGGGCGTGATGTACGCCATCCTCTTCATGAACGCGCTGGTGCCGTTCATCAATCGCGCCACCCAGCCGCGGGTCTTCGGCACCGGCCCGCGGATGGTTCCCAACCCATGACGGGCGGCCACGTGCATCACCACGCCGTGCCGGATGGAGAACGGCGCCAGGTTGCCTCCTGGAGGCTTCTTGCGACGCTGGCCCTTGCGGGTGCAGCGTCCGGCGCCCTGGTGGCGTCGGTGTACCGGATCACCCTGCCGGCCATTCAGCTGTATGCGGGCCGGCAGGTCGAGCAGGCGGTGCGCGAGGTGCTCAAGGCGCCGGTGCGCTGGGACACGTTGTATCTCGTCAATGGCGCGCTCGTCGCCATCCCGCCCGAAGGCGTGGACAAGGGCGAGCTGCCCAAGGCGTACGTCGGGCGGGATGCCGCCGGTAATCGAATCGGCGTGGCCGTCACCGCGCAGGAGCCGGGGTTTCAGGAAGAGCTCTCGCTGATGATCGGGTTCGATCCGGAATCGGGCTCGCTGACGGGAATCAAGGTGCTGGGGCAGAAGGAAACTCCCGGCCTGGGCGACAAGATCGAGACCGACTCCGCCTTCGGGAATCAGTTTCCCGGGCGGGTCGTGCCACTCCGCAGGGTCAAGGCCAGGAGCGGCGGCGATCGGAGCGAGGTGCAGACGATCACGGGAGCAACGATCTCCTCGCGCGCGGTGATTCGCATCGTCAACAACGCGGTGGCGCGCTGGCGGCCGCTGCTCGCCGTATTCGATCGGACGGCCGTTCGATGACGTCCGCAACCGCCCCAGCCGCCGCGCCCCTCGTTCCGGGCGCACCGCCGCCCGCCACGGTCCTGCAGGATGTTTGGCGCGGCATCGGCCGCGAAAACCCCGTCGTCGTGCAGATGCTCGGCATGTGCCCCACCATGGCGGTGACGAATCTGGTCGCCAATGGTATCGCGATGGGGCTGGCGACGACGTTCGTGATGGTCGGCTCCGGTCTCCTCATCTCGCTGCTTCGCCGGCGCATCGCCAACGAAGTGCGCATCACCTCTTACATTCTGATCATCGCCACCTTTGTGACGCTGGCCGACATGATTCTCGCGGCCACCTTCCCTGTGATCAGCAAGGCGCTGGGTCCCTTCATGCCGCTCATCGTCGCCAACTGCCTCCTCCTGGGACGTGCGGAAGCCTTCGCGGCCAAGGTCGGAGTAGCCCGCGCGGTGGCCGACGGTTTCGGCATGGGCATGGGCTTCACCCTTGCGCTCACCGCGCTCAGCGCGCTCCGCGAACTGCTGGGCCGCGGCGCCCTGCTCGGTTTCCCGGTCATGGGCTCGTGGTATGAGCCCTGGGTTTTCATGGTGCTGCCGCCCGGAGGATTCTTCGCGCTGGGACTCCTGCTCCTTACCATCGCGTGGGTCGGCGCACGCCGCAGGCGGAGAGCGCACGCCCCATGAGCAACCTCGCCTGGATCTTCGTCTCCACGATGGTGGTGAACAACTTCACCCTGGTGATGTTCCTCGGGCTCTGCTCCTTCTTCGGCGTCACGGCCAAGGTGGAGACCGCGTGGCGGCTCGGCTTGGCCAATACCCTGGTGCTGCTGCTCACCGCGGTCTGCGTCTGGATCCTCAACTCCTATGTCCTGGCCCGGGCTCCTTACCTCCGCACGGTGGCCTTCATCGTGGTGATCGCCTCCGGAGTGCAGCTCACCGAGATGGCGGTGAAGAAGTACTTCCCCGTGCTCTTCCGGCAGCTCGGCATTTATCTGCCGCTCATCACCACCAACTGCGCGATCCTCGGGCTCGCGCTCTTTCAGACCAGCCGCCACTACAACCTGGTCGAAGGCATCGTCTTCGCGCTCGGCGCCGGCTTCGGCCTCACCCTCGCGCTGTCGCTGATGGCGTCGATTCGCGAGCGCCTCGAGCTGGCCGATGTCCCCGCCGTTGCGCAACGCATGGGGCTGGTGCTCATCGTGGCGTCATGCCTGTCGCTGGCCTTCATGGGTTTCGCCGGAATGGGGAGCGGACAATGACGGAGGTCCTGCTCGGGATTGGACTCATGGCGGCTCTCTTCGTGCTCTCGGGCGTCTTCCGCCATCGCGGCTGTACCGGTCACTGCGCCGGCTGCACAGGCGAATGCGGGCGTTATCAGGAAGGAGATCGCCATGACCATTGATCCGAAGCGCCGTGAGTTCCTGACCCTTGGCGTGGGACTCTTCGTGGCGCTCTCGCTGCCGGGTGCCCTCCGGCGACGGACGCACCTCTCCCGCCGGACCCTGCCGCTCATGGGTACCCTGGCCGAGTTGCAAGTGGCCCACCACGATGAGCGGCTGGCCGAGGACGCCATAGACGCCGCGCTCGCCGAGCTGCTCTGGGTGGAGCGTACGATGACCCGTTTCCAGCCCGACTCGGACATCGGCCGGGCCAATCTGGGCGCAGCTCGCGAGGCGGTGCGCGTCACCCCCGCGACGGCCGCGGTCATCGCGACGGCGCTGCGCTGGGCTCAGGCCAGCGACGGCCGCTTCGATCCGGCGCTCGGCGCGGCCTCGGAGCTGTGGGACGTGCTCAACCGCAAGACGCCTCCTCCCGACGCGCCGGTGCGGCGTCTGGCGGCGCGCGGGTTCTGGCGCAAGCTGGATCTGGACCGCTTCCGCGGCGAGCCGGCAGTCCGCTTCGAGGACCCCGAGCTCCATCTCGATCTGGGCGGGATCGCGAAGGGCTACGGCATCGATCGCGCGGCGGCTGCGCTCAGAGGCCGCGGCATCCGCCACGCCATCGTCACGGTGGGTGGCGATCTCTACGCCCTGGGCACTGCTCCCGGGGGCGGACCGTGGCGGGTGGGGATCCGCTCGCCGCACGACCCCGCCGCCTTCGCCGCGACGCTCGAGGTCAGCGATCGCGCCGTGGCCACGTCGGGGGATTATGAACGCTTCTTCCAGTGGCGCGGAGCGCGCTACCACCACCTGATCGATCCGGAAACGGCGGCGCCGCGTCGCACACCGATCCACAGCACGACGGTGCTGGCGAACCGGTGCATCGACGCCGACGCCGCGGCCACGGCGGTGTTCGGGATGCCGAGAGAGGATGCAGTGCGGACCGCGCGCCGGTTGGCCGCCGGTGCTGAAGTGATTCCGCTGACCTGAGAGGGAACCATGAAAAATCATCTGCTGTACTGCAGCGCGTGCGATCGCGAGGTTCGGGTGCTGATTACCGGAACTCCGCTCTACGAGGAGCAGGCGCCGCTGCGCGACGAAGAGCTGATCTGCCTCGACATCGGAGGCCGGTGCACGGGGAATCTCTGCCCGCTGGGAGCAGCGGCTCCCAATGCGATGGTGGGACGCTTGATTCGCAACGGGGTCCCGCTCGATTCCGTCAACACCGCTACGGCCCTCTGCCCGGCCTGTGACAACGAGGCCGAGATGGTGCTCTACGGAAACGGACGCGCGGCGTGCTCGGTCTGCGGCACTGCGGCGCGATGGGCCTTCGATCATGTGGAGCCGGCGGATTGAGCTACCGCATCTTGGCGACGTCCTGCAGGTAGAGCAGGATATTGCCGGTCAGCTTCTGGCTGGGGGGGAGACGTTCATCCGCTCCATGTTCCGATCCATGCGCATGAACAGCGACGGCCAGTCTGCGCGCCCGATCGCTGCGGAGGCGGCGCTGAACCCGGAGCTTACTTCGGCGGCAGCGTCACATTGCTCCAGGCGCGCTCGTCGGACACCAATCCGAGGGCCATCAGGGAGCGGGACACCCGGCTCTTGAGCGCCTGAGCCCGGCTCATGGCCTTCGCCAGCTCGCCCGCCTGGTACGATTGCATCACCTCGGCCCATTCGGCAGTCCCCGCCGTGTAGGTGTCCTTGGCTTCCTGAAGCTGTTGCTCGTCGAGACCGCGAGGCAGCCGATTGGTCTTCGCGATGCTGTCGAGTTCGGCCTTGATGGCGGCGAGGTTGCTCGGCATCGCCGCGGAAAGCGTGTCGAGGGTTGCCGCGAGCGCCGGCTTGCGCGCCGCGTGGAAATCGCTCACCAGCTTGGCCTGGACCGGCACCTGGCGCACGCTTGCCGAAGCAGCGGCATAGTCGCCCTTAGCGAGCTGGTCTTTGCCCTGGTTGACGGCGTCGGTGAGCGGAGTCACCTGCTCCGGAACGACGTTGGCTGCGTCCGCCGGTAGGGCCGCGACGGCGCGCTCGGCCGCAGCGACATCGGCTTCGGCGCGTCCCTTCGCGCTGGCGCAGGCGGCGGCGAGCAGAAGAGTGAGGAGCGACCTGCGGGTGACCGGCATGTCATGCCTCAAGGTTGGAATCACCGGAAAAATGACCTCGCCGAGCGAAACAAGACTCGGCCCGGGGAATCGCTGCGCCTCTATGCGCTCGTGGGAAACTACTGGGAGCTGGTGCCGGGAGCGCGGTCGATCTGATCGCGTTCATGCCCTGGTATGAGGCGGATGTGTCTGTTGTCAGCGCGGACGGGACCGGTCGATTGGCTGGCGGGGGTTCGGGAGACGGTAGCCTCGGGCGTGGGCGCCTCCCGGCGGCCGCCCTCGCCTGGCTCCCGTGTCCCGACGTACATTGCCCGCTCGTCCGTCCCCCACTGGAGCGCCTCCCTGGAGCGTCGTCACCACCGCGCGGAAGATCTGCTGCACGATCCCCGCCTCAACAAGGGCACTGCCTTCACGGAGGAGGAGCGCGATGTGCTCGGCCTTCGCGGCCTTCTGCCCCCCCGGGTTCTCACCCTTGCGGAGCAGGAAGAACGGATCCTCTACAACTTCCGCCACCAGAGCGGCCCGCTGGAGCAGTACATCTACCTCACCGGCCTGCAGGATCGGAACGAGACCCTGTTCTATCGCACGGTCATGCGGCACCTGGAAATCATGATGCCGGTCATTTACACGCCCACGGTCGGCGAAGCATGCCTGCATTTCGGCGCGATCTTCCGGCGCCCGCGGGGCCTCTACCTGGCCGTCGAGGACCGGGGGCGAGTGCGGCAGATCCTCCGGAACTGGCCCGAAGCGGGGGTACGGGTCATCGTCGTCACCGACGGGGAGCGGATCCTCGGCCTGGGCGACGTCGGCGCCAACGGAATGGGCATCCCGGTCGGGAAGCTCTCGCTCTACTCCGCCTGCGCCGGGATCGATCCGGCATGGTGTCTTCCGGTCACCCTCGACGTCGGGACCGACAACGCCGAGCTGCGCGCCGATCCGCTCTATATCGGCACGCCGCACCCGCGGGTACGGGGAACGGAATATCAGGCCCTCCTCGACGAATTCGTGGACGCCGTGGACGAGGTGTTCCCGGGCGTCCTGCTCCAGTTCGAGGACTTCGCTACCGACAACGCCTTGGGGCTGCTCGCCCGCTACCGCGACCGGATCTGCACCTTCAACGATGACGTGCAGGGAACCGCGGCGGTGGCGCTGGCCGGGCTCTACTCCGCCGCGCGGGTCACCGGCGTCCCCTTTCGGGACCAGCGCCTCCTTTTCCTCGGTGCCGGCTCCGCCGCCACCGGCATCGCGGATCTGGTGATCGGCGCCATGGTCCAGGAAGGACTGCCGGAATCGGAGGCGCGCCGGCGCTGCTGGTTCGTCGATTCGAAGGGGCTCGTGGTGGCCGGTCGCTCCGATTTGACCGCCCACAAGCGCCGGTACGCCCAGGAGCATGCTCCCATGACCTCGCTGGTCGAGGCGGTGCGGACCATCTCGCCGACGGCATTGCTCGGCCTTTCCACCCAGGGAGGGGCCTTCACGCCGGAGGTGCTGGGCGCGATGGCGGAGATCAATTCTCGACCGGTCATCTTCGCGCTCTCCAACCCGACTGCCAATTCGGAATGCACCGCCCTCGAGGCATACCGTCACACCGGCGGCCGCGCGGTGTTCGCGAGCGGGAGCCCCTTCGAGCCTGTGGTGGTGGACGGACGCCGCTTGGTACCCGGACAGGGGAACAACGTCTACATCTTCCCGGGACTCGGGCTCGGCGTGCTGGTGTCGGGCGCCCGGAGGGTCACCGACGAAATGTTCCAGACCGCCGCGCGCGTCCTGGCGGAGACGGTATCCGACGCAGCACTCGGGGAGGGACTCCTCTATCCGCCGCTCTCCGACATCCGCCGGGTCAGCGGACTCATTGCGAGCGCGGTGGCCGAGGTGGCGTGGGCCGCCGGTCTGGCCAGTGTCCCCCGCCCAGCCGACGTGAAGAAGGCGGTGCGCGACATGATGTGGGAGCCGGAGTACCCCGACCTCCTGAGTGGGCTCCGATGAGCGGAAACCTCCGGCCGATTCTGGCGCCCGATAGCCTGGCGGTCGTCGGTGCTTCGCGTACCCCGGGAACGATCGGCCATGAGATCGTGGCGAGCCTGGTTCGCTGCGGGTACACCGGCGCGGTCTATCCGGTGAATCCCAGGGCCAAGGCGATCTGCGCCATTCCCGCCTTTGCCGACATCGAGGCGATTCCTGTCCCGGTGGACCAGGCCATCATCGTGGTGCCCAAGGAGCTGGTCCAGGGCGTGGTCGAGGGCTGCGCGCGAAAGGGCATTCCCGGACTGGTGGTGATTTCCTCTGGGTTCAAGGAGGTCGGGGGCGAGGGCATCGAGCGGGAACGGCGTCTGACCGACTTCGTCCGGGCCAACGGGATGCGGATGGTAGGGCCCAATTGCATGGGCGTGCTCAATTCCAATCCGGCGATCTCGATGAACGGCACCTTCGCGCCCAGTCTGCCGCCCTACGGCAAGGTGGGGTTCGTTTCGCAGTCGGGCTCGATGGGTCTCTCGGTGCTCGATTATGCCAGCGAGTTCGGGATAGGAATTTCCCAGTTCGTCTCGGTGGGGAACAAACCCGACGTGAGCGGCAACGATCTGCTGCTCGAGTGGGAAAACGATCCCGATGTCGAAGTGATCCTGATGTACGTCGAGAACTTCGGCAATCCGGGGAAGTTTCTGCGGATCGCCTCGCGTATCACCAAGCGGAAGCCGATCATCGTGGTCAAGTCGGGACGCTCGCGGGCCGGGGCCCGTGCGGCGTCTTCGCACACCGGGGCGCTCGCCGCGAGCGATACCGCGGTGGACGCGCTGCTGGCGCAGGCCGGCGTGCTGCGGGCGGGTAGCATCGAGGAGTTGTTTGATCTCGCGATGGGGTTCTCGGTCCAGGGGGCGCCGAAGTCCCGCCGCACCGTGGTGCTCACCAATGCGGGTGGTCCCGGGATTCTCGCCGCCGATGCCTGCGAGGCGAACGGGCTCGAGCTCCCCGATCTCGCGCCGGCGACTGTGACGCGGCTGGCGCCGCTCTTCCCCGCTGAGGCGTCGATTCGGAATCCGCTGGATATGATCGCGTCGGCAACTCCGCAGGGATACCGCGCGGCGCTGGGCGCGCTGCTCGATGATCCCGGCGTGGACGCCGCCCTGGCCATCTTCGTGCCCCCGCTCGGCGTTACCCAGGGGGACGTGAGCCTGGCCATCGCCTCGGTGGCGGAGGAGCACCCGGCCAAGACGGTCTTCGGCGTGTTGATGGGTCACAAGGGATTGCCGCAGGGAAAGGCCACCCTGCATGACGCGGGAATTCCGGCCTACATCTTTCCGGAATCGGCGGCTCGCGCCCTCGCCGCCATGTGCCGCTGGCGGGAGTGGTGCGAGCTCCCACCCTCCTCGGTCGAATCGCTTCCGGTGGACACCGCCCGGGCCCGCCGGCTTATCGATGCGGCGATCTCGGCCGGAAAGAGCCGCCTCGACGAGGACGAGGGGCTGCAGCTGCTCGCCGCCTACGGCATCCCGGTCGCCCGGGGCGAGCTGGCCACCAGCGCCGAGGAGGCGGTGCGGCACGCCGAACGAATGGGATATCCGGTGGTGCTCAAGATCGTGGCGTCCGCGATCCTCCACAAAACCGAGGTGGGCGGCGTGCGGGTCAACCTCGGGGACGCCGTGGAGGTCCGGCGCGCGTTCGACCAAATCCTGCTCGGGGCGCGCACCGCCCAGCCCGATGCAGTCATCTCCGGCGTGCTGGTGCAGGCGATGGTGCAGAACGGGCGCGAGCTGATCGTGGGGATGACCCGGGACCCCGTCTTCGGCCCGCTGGTGATGTTCGGGCTCGGCGGGATCATGGTGGAGGTCCTCCGCGACGTCTCGTTCCGGATCGCGCCCTTCGGCCGCGAGGAGGCGCGCCGCATGATGCGGGAGATTCGGGGGGCGCGGCTGCTCGACGCGGTGCGCGGCTTGCCCCCCGCCGACCGCGGCGCGGTGGAGGACGTCCTGCTCCGGGTCGCGCGGCTGGTGACCGACTGTCCGGAGATCGCGGAGCTGGACGTGAACCCCCTCATGGCGATGCCGTCGGGCGCGGTGGCCGCGGACGCCCGGGTGATGCTCGCGCCCTCTGCCCCGAAGCCAGCTCCCTAACCCGCATTGTCTTCCCTCGGCCGGCGCTTTCCTGCGGCCGGTAGACATCAGCCGGCGAGAGGAATGAGGCCACCCCAGAGACCGGGCCGTTTTCGGAGAAGGTATAAGCCTGCCAACAGCGTGGCGAGCCCATTGGCCACCACAATCGACCACCAGGGCAAGACCGGGCGCATCGCGCGGGTCAGCAAACCGACCCCAATGATCGTGAGGACGAACCCTGCCACGATCGTGAACAGGACCAGGTGTGCCTGCGCCGGATGTCGCTCGGCATGCTCGATGAGCCTGGTCACGACCAGCCCGATCGCCAGCGAAATCAGGAGATGCAACCCGTTGTACCAGAAGATCCCCGTCAGGTCGGGCCGGATCGGGTACTCCAGGAGCCCGGGGTCGCGTAGACCTCTGAACACGGCCTTGCCGAGAAGATCGACTGTGTAGAGCGTCCCGCGTGCCGCCAGTAGATCAAAGGCGCTGTAGAACACCGCCACGGACGCGTACGCGATGAGCCCCACCACCATCCCCTCTCGCCTTGCACGGTCTGCACGTATCATGATGACCTCCCGGCCGCCAGGCGGCGTGGTCGCCCGGAGAAGATACTTCTGGCCCGGGGACGGACTGCGGGAGGAACATCGAGTTCTTCATCGTCGCCTCCTCCCCGTGCCATTCGGCCCTGACCCTCGCTAGAACACGGACCGGCCCGGGCCAAGCAGCCGGGGCCTGAAGCTGAGCGTGAGGCCGAGGAACTGGGCCGTGTAGTCGCGAGAGTCGTTCCCCAGAAAAATGTCTGCGCTGGTGGCCGGCATGAGCCCGTCGGTGCGGAAATCCTTCTTCTTGAATTGATCATACGTAGAGGGTCGCGGCCCAATCGGCGGTGAACCGGTAGGTCACGAATGCGCTGGCGGAAAGCCACTTCTGCGTGATGTCGGGCCAATCGGTCGCCGTGGCGTTGGCATTCTGGGTCGCGGTGCCCCCAGTCGGGGGGCCATTCGGATTGAAGCCATGGTTCTCCAACCGTGCGTCGGAAAGCTCGAGCATGCCGCCTATCTCGAGCCGGTCGGGCACGATCGCTCTTGCGGTCCTTGTCGTAGGTGAACCCGCATCCGAGATGGGTGCAGTGCCCGCTGTAGGCCTTGAATGTTTCGCCATCCTCGGTATACACCCACACGTTGTTGAGGACCCGGAAATCCACCCAGGCGTCGTTGGTCGGCTCGATGAAGTCCAGCCGCACCGGCGTTCCGATATCCACCAGCGCGATGTCGTCCGAAACCTCGACCCATTCTTCCGGCCTGGGCTGCGCCCGGCTCGGCCAGAAGAAGGCGCGTCCCGCGGGGTGACGGAATCCAAAGGGGACCTACTCGAAGTGACGAATGTGGGTGCCTTGAGGCACCGCATCCGGGGTCAACGGTGCACGGCTGGACAAATGCTCTTTGAGCATTCGATCACGTGGAGCCGGCGGATTGAGCTATTGCGTCTTGGCGACCTCCTGCAGGTAGAGCAGGATATTGCCCGTCTGCTCCTGGCTGGGGGGGGAGACGTTCATCCGCTCCATGTTCCGCTCCATGCGCATGAACACCGACGGCCAGTCGCCCGACGCGTGGATCTTGATGTCGGGCAGCGCGTGGCAGCGGCTGCAGATGACGGCAAAGTCCTCGCGCCCCCGCCCCGGGGGCAGTTCGGCGCCGCTGACCCGCAGGCCGTTCGCCATGAGGTAGTTGAGCACCGTACCCCGCTCACCTTCATTGGCGGTGCGGATCCCCAGAGAATCCGGCAGGCGGTCCATTCGCAACCACATGCGACGGAGCACGCGAGGCCAGTCCGTGGCGCTATGCATGGCCTGCGAAGGCAACGCGTGGCATTGGCCGCAATACTGGGCCACCAGATGTGCGCCCGGCGAAGCCGGCTCGGCCAGATCACCGGGCGCGACACCGGGCGGCGGCAGCGCAACCTTGGCCGCCACCAGCAAAAGTGCGTCGGCGCGAGCGTCTGCGGATGCCGCAGCTTCGGCAGCGGATGTCGCCGGGACGCTGCCCGAGCCGCGGCACGCGGGCCCGACTAACAGGAGTGCGGGAGCAAAGAGCGCAAAGCGCAATGCGGCAACGCGATGGACTGGCATGGTCGCGCCTCCTTCCCGAGCAACTGCCTGCTGTGCTGCGATCACTGTCGCAGGCTAGTACGGCCGCGCGCGGACCGCAAGTGAATTTGCGGAATCGTCGATGAATTCCGTATGAGGGTTTGTTCACTCCGGCGTTTGACTCCTATCGCCCGGCCCTCAACTCGCGCCTCGGTGGCGGAGGAGCGCCCGACCGCTGACCGCGGCGCTGGACGTGAACCCCCTCATGGCGATGCCGTCGGGCGCGGTGGCCGCCGACGCCCGGGTGATGCTCGCGCCCTCTCCCCCGAAGCCAGCATCCTAACCCGCATTGTCTTCCTGCAGGCAGCTCAGCGATGGATCAATACTGCGGCGGCAGCTGAACCGTTGTGGCCATGCCGTGAAGAACGGCCGCGCCATGCATCACGGCATGCGACAGTACCGCCGCAATCGGGCTCCCCGTGGCAAGATAGCTCAGAGTAATGATTGCGTTGCCGATCAAGGGAGCTATGAGTGCCGGGCCGCGGAACTCCGCAAAACCAAAGTGGTACGCCGCGGTATCGATTACACCATGCAGGGCGCCATCCCATAGGAGGGCCGAAGCCAGGCCCGCCCCAACGGGTCGCGACGAACTCGGCTGGCTCAGGACCGTCCGTGCCAGAATCGCGCCGACGAGAGCCCCAGCAACCAGGCCAGCTACCCACCGACGACGGACCTGCACCCGCGGATCTATCCCTTCGATCCGCACGTAGGCGGCGATGAAGACCACCACGGCCACCGCATGCAGAGCGACGAATAGATTGCGGGGAGTATGGAAGATCGAGGACAGGAGCTCGGAGGAGGCAAAGTCCGGTAGTGCAGCTCCGATGACCCATCGCATTGAGGACACGCAGGCTTCTTCCGAGGAAGCGTGGAACGAGGGGCGTGGCGCCGAGGTCGCTGGATCAGGGACCGCGTGGGGACAGACGAACCGCGACCCGGCCGGCGCTCAAGCTCAGCGTGCCTGGGACCCTGACGTCGAGAGAGAACCCAGCTCCCTGGATGCTCAGACCTTCGAACCGGTAGTCGGATGCGGAGGTGACGACTCGGGGCACGCCGTTCACCCGGATCGAATCCAGCGATGGAACGAAGAAGGCGACCCGGCGCTCTCCTTGCGGCACGAGATCGTCCAGCACGGCTCTCCGCTCCACGGTGAGGAACACCTGTTGATCGGGGCGCCGCAGCGTGTAGGCGAGGAATTCGCTGCCGAACACCCGCCTGCCGTTGTCCACCACCCAACGCTTTGCAGTGGAAGAGCGGGAGCGGCTCGTGCCGGTGGCCGAAAGCTGCACCTCGACCCGGTACCCGGGCTGCGCTTCGAAGGCGCGGATGGCGTCGTCGGCCTCGCGGACGTAGCCATCAGCGAGCGTGCGGGTGCGCCGCTGCAGCTGTGGCAAATTGTAGCGCCGCTCGGCCTCTTTCCGGAGAGACTCTAGCCGAGAAGCCGGAACGGGGACCGACAGTGCCAGCAGGTCGGCCAACGCAGAAGAATCCGGGAGATTGGCGGCCTTGTGCTTCCACTCGACCCCGAAGAAGTCGAGGAGGACACCCATCGCGGCACCGGTCGGGTAAATCCGGTTCCGCGGCACGTCTGCCGGACTGAGTGCACCATCGGTCAGGCGGCTCTCGAAGTCCGCTTGCAAGTAACCTGGCACGGTCACCGATCGGAACGAGGGGCAGACGTATGGATCGGTGAATCTGCCTGTGCGACAGAGGATCGCCACGTTGGCGACGAGTCGTGTCTCCACGTACTTCGCGGTTCCCTCGCTCAGTTCCTTTGCCCGCTCGAACTCCCGTACGAGGGGCGAGGCGTGCTCCCAGCGGAAGCGACGCTGCGCGAGGAACAAGCCGGTCAATCGGCGAGAGCCTGCCAGATCCCGGCGTTCGACGGCTCGCACGGCGTCCTCGAGGATGTGAATCTCCAGAGCGGCTCGGGCACTGTTCGCTGTATCGAGGATGGGGTACTGCTCCTCCGAAGGCTCGTCCACCTCGCCAAACGCGGTGCGTTGAAACTGATGGAACGCCTCATGAACGACGAACGCGAACAGCGAGCGCGGTCGCGCGAGGGCTTGGGCCGGCAGGTCGTCGGCGAGCGGGACTGCCACCATCGCGGTGGGTCCCACCGGGAAATCGAACTCGAGTTGCCCCACGAGGGCAGGAGTGGCGCCCTGGTGAAGAAGCGCCGGGGCTCCAAGGTGCGGCCAGGATTCCGGGTAGGGTCGGTAGCCTTCGATCTTACCGGGGGGATTCAGCACGACGGCCCACCGCCCCGGCCGATAGACGAGCAACGGTTGCAAAGACAGATCGTAGCCCGGCCAGACGGAATCGCGCGATGCCTTGAACACGGTGAGGACCGCCGTGATGGTTCGGAGATCGACGGAATCGAATGGTGAAAGACGGGGCGGATCCTGAGCATGGGCTGACAGGACGGAGGCTGCGAGGGCAGCGATCGTGGTGCCCACAGTGCGCATCTGACGAACTCCCCTGGCAACTGTAGCGGTCCGGCCCCGCCGGCCAGGTGCAGCGCGTGGTTCGGCGGATTTCGAGTACGGGAGCAGGGGGATGCGAACGATGAACTCGCTCCCCAATCCAGGACCCCCGCTCTCGGCGGCGACCGTGCCACGGTGCATATCGACCAGCCGCCGGACCAGGGCCAGCCCGATCCCCAAACCCCCGACGGCCCCGCCGCCCGCCCCGTGGACCTGGGTGAACAGGTCGAACACCCCCGTCAACATGTCCGCGGGGATGCCGATGCCGTTGTCGTGTACCCGGAGGACCGCGTCCCCGCCCTCCGTCGCCAGGGTGAGGCCGATCCGGCCGCCCTCGGGCGTGTACTTGGCCGAGTTGGTCAAGAGGTTGGCGACGACCTGCGTCAGCCGTGTTCCGTCGCCCTCAACCCAGACGGGCCTCGGCGGCAGGGTGACCTGGAGGGCGTGCTTGCGGCCCTCGATGAGCGGCCAGCTGATCTCGACCGCTCGGGCGGCGACCCCGGCCAGGTCCGTCGGCTCCTTGCGGAGCGTCACCTTCCCGCGCCGCACCCGGGCCACGTCGAGGAGGTCCTCCACCAGGCGGAGCATGTGGCCGGTCTGCCGCTCTACGACCCCGGCGGCCCATTCGCGGCGGTCGTCTGCGGCCGGGAGGCGGAGCAGTTGGCCCACCTGGCTGAGGGCGGCGAGCGGGGCGCGCAGTTCGTGGGCGAGCGTCGTCAGGAACTGGTCCTTGCGGTGGTCGGCCTCCTCCAGGTCGCGGGTCCGCCGCCGCAACTCCGCCTCCAGCCGGCGGTACTCGGTCATGTCCCGGATCGCGGCGGCCACCAGGAAGCCCGCCTCGGTCGGGAGTGGGCTGAGAGCCACGTCGATGGGGAACTCGGCCCCGTTCTTCCGCAGCCCGACCAACTGGATGCCGCTCCCCATCCGGCGGGGGCGGGGTGCGGCGAAGTAGGATCGGTAGTGTTCGGCATGCCGCGCCCGGAACCGCTCGGGGATGAGGACCTCGACGGCCCGGCCCAGCAACTCGTCGCGGCGGTAGCCGAAGAGTTCCTCGGTCCGAGCGTTCACCTGGACGATCTCGCCGGCCGCGTTGGCGAGCGCAACGGCGTCGGGGGCGGCTTCCAGGAACCCGGGGAACAGCCGCTCGGCCTGGCGGGCCCGGAGGAGGGCCTTGGCGCGGGTCTCCACCACGGCGGGGGGCACGGGCTGCGCCGAAAGGACGTCTAGGGGGAGCGTCTTGCGAGCTGCCGTCGATCGGCCAGGAAGAAGAGCGCTGCGATGGCGACCCAAAAGACGATCCGGAGCCAGTGACCTCCTCTGACCGCGTCCAGCAAGGCGATCCCAAAGAACAAGAAGAAAATCGTGAGGTTGGTACGCATGTGACCTCGAACGCGCGGGACAGCGAAAGGGTAGCATGCGGAGCGTGAAGGCATAGTGAAAGGGGAATGAGGGAGGGGCGCCTCGCTTTCAGGACGCCGTCACCAGCGAACGCGGGTTAGGTGGCGGGCTCAGCGGCGCGAGGCCCAGTAGGCTTCGGCCTCCGCTTCCAATTGGTCCAAACGCGTATAGTAGTCCGGGAATTCCTTCAAATGCGCCCAGGCAATCTTCCCGGTCAGGGTAAGGTCGTCGTTCGTGACGTTGGTCTCCGGGTCTCGCGCTCCGTGCTCGAGTTCCACTTCAAGACCGCGACGGAACTGCTCAAGATCGATCCTGGACCAGTCTGTCCCGAGCGCGGTCCCGATTTTCCGGGCTTCCTCTACACTGATCCGACGTTTCTCGGCCATGATCTCCCTCATTCTCAAAGGGCACCCAGCCACCAGGTGGCCCAATGATGGAAGTGGTTCGCGCCGCTAGCCGATAGCTGATAGCTGCGTTTATGGCGACACGCGACGCACCCACCATTCGCCCCGCTGGGTCGGCCCCCGATCGTTTGTGGTGACGAAAGTTCCGCGGATGGCGTCTCCGTCCACCCTCCCGTAGAAGGTCGTCCGCGCCACGCATTGGCAATCGGGCGCGATGTAGGGTTCGAGCTCTCCCTCGACGCTCCCGCCGGCCACGGTCACGAACTTGATGGCGAGCAGCTCGACAGACCTCGCGTGATGGGCGTGCCCTGCGAGCAGATCCACCGGACGCGGGGCAACCTCTCCGGCCAGCACGCGCATCAAGACGTCGCCGAACGCCGAATCGCCCTGAGCGGTGATCTGGAAGCTGATGCTCCCGCTCCGCCGCGCGCCGGGGCTCGAGTACTCGCCATCCCAATCGCCGGCGAGCTGGGCGAGATCGCCAGGACTTCCCAGCACGGGCACCGGCTCGGGACGATACCTGCATCCAAACGCCATGGCGGCAATGGCCGCCAGCACCATGAAACGCATAGGTCGGGCTCCCCCCCGATGGCCTTACTTCACGATCAGCGCCGTCACCATCCCGAACATCCCGAGATCCGATTCGGCGTGGGTCAGGATGTGGCAGTGGAACGCCCAGGTGCCCGGGTTAGTGGCGTTCACCAACACGTCCCAGCGCTCGCCGGGCGCGATGTTCAGCGTATCGCACTTCCACGGCGCCGGCTGGTTCCATCCGTCCTTGGCGATAACGGTCATGTGCATCCCGTGGAGATGCATCAGATGGATCGGCATCCCCTCGTTCATGAACCGGATGCGGATCTTCTGACCCCGCTTGGCCACGATCGGCTCGGTGGCCGGAAATCCCTTGCCGTTGAGGGTGTAGCCTCACCTGCTTCGCGGCGTTGTGGTGGGAGTGGTACATGTGCGATCCGGGGTTCGGTACCGTGAACTCGTAGGTGTGCGACGCGCCCGGCTTGATCGGCTTCTGGGTGATGAACGGAACGCCGTCCTGATCGTTCGGCACCTCGAGCCCGTGGAAGTGCACGCAGGTGGATTCGGGAAGGCGGTTCCGCACGTTGATGCGAACCCGGTCGCCTTCGCGCACCCGGATCTCGGGGCCGGGGAGCTGCTCGTTGTATACCCACGCCTTCATCCGTTCGCCCGGAGAGATTTCCCACTGGACTTCCGAGCAGGTGAGATCGTAAACCTTGACCCCCCGGTCCATCCGGGGCGCCAGCAGCTGATTGCCCTTGCCCTCGGTCCGGGCCGGAAATGCCTTCACCCCCGCCTCGTGCATGGCGTCCATCTCCACGGCTTCGGCCTCGAGAGAGGGCGGGACAACCGGAGCGGTATGCCCGGCCGGGATGGCGAGGGTAGCCAGCGTGCCTCGGCGGCGAAATGCCCGGCGGGTGGTCAGGGAATTGAGGTGTTCGGCGGCCGACATGAAGGCAGTCACAAGAGGGTGAGCGTCAACTATCGCCGGAACACCCTGAAGCGAGGGGAGGGAGCAGTGTGAAGGAATCTTCCTGGTCTCAAAAGTCCTTCCGGCGGAACCAGTGCAGGCCGAGGAGGAAGGGAACCACGGCGCAGATGACCAGCATGAGGAGCGCCAGAATCGATCCGCCCGATCCGTGGAAGAACCGTTCGTACACGGCACCGGTGTAGCCCATCAGGGCCGATACGTCGAAGGAGAGCAGGAGCAGGACCCGGCCGAGATCCACCGGGTTCAGAAAGACGAGTGCGAGGAGGGGACCCTCGAGGGGATACCGGTCCAAAGCGGTCGTCACCAGCAGGATCAGGCCGTCATAGATCAGGGTGGTGAGCAGCCAGACGAAGAGCGCGGCACCCAGCCCGCGGGCGCGGTCCTCGATCAGCACGGCGACACAGAGCGAAAAAGCGGTGAAGACCAGCGTGAGCAGGAGACCCACCGACAGGAGCATGACCGCCTGGCCGACAAATCCCGGCCCCCCGCTGCCCAGGAAGAGCAGCGGCGTCCCGACGCCGATCAGGAAGGCGCCGCCCAGCGGTAGCGCGAGACCGCCGAAGAGGCCGGTGTAGAGCGCCCCCCGCCCGACCGGCTGGGCCAGCAACATCTCGATGAATTCGCGGGCGTTGTACACGTAGAGCGTCCCGAAGACGACGCTTACCAGCGGGAGCAACAGGAGCACCACGTTGAGCAGCGAGAGGAGTGCGCGCTCCCCGCTGCCGCCAAACCGCAGCAGGAGCCAGGTCAGCAGGGCGAGCAGGATCCCGTAACCGAGAATCCACCGGCTGCGGGCCACGTTGCGGAGCTGGGACGCCAGCACCTTCCGGGTGGTGCTCACGGCGCCGTTCCCGACAGGATCCTTGCAATGGCCCGTTCGAGGCGCGATTCACCGCTCTGTTCGAGCAGTGACTCGACCGACCCCTGGTACACCACGTTTCCTTCCACCAGGAAGACCAGGTCCTGGGCCAGCTCCTCGATTTCGCTCATGATGTGTGAGGTGAGAATAACCGTCGCGCCCTCCGCCGGAGCCCGCAGAACCTTGTCTTTGAGGATGCCCGCCGCCACCGGATCGAGCCCGGCCGTCGGCTCGTCGAGGATGAGCAGCGAGGGCCGGAACAGGAACGCCACTGCGGCGTTGAGCTTTTGCCGGGTGCCGCCCGAGAGAGTTCGGATGGGCTTGTCGAGATGAGCGTCGAGGCGGAATTGTCCAATCAGCTCCTCGTCAAGGCCGGCGTTCCGTCCGCGGAGACCGGTGAGCAGCCCGATGATCTCCCGCCCGGTGAGGTGCTCGGGAAATCGCGCTGCCTGCGGCATGTACCCGATTCGCTTTCGGTACGTCGGGTCGCGGCCCACCAGGGTGTCGTTGACCTCCACGGTGCCGCGGTCGGGTCGGACCAATCCGAGGATGGTCTTGATGAGCGTGGTCTTCCCGGCGGCGTTGGGCCCGACCACCGCAGTGATGCGCCCCGGTGCGATTCCTATGTGTACGCCGCGGAGCACGTCGAGCCGCCCGAAGCATTTGCGCAGTCCCGAGATCTTGACCCGCGCGGGCGTCACCGGGGCCGCCGAATGAGCGGGTGCCGATCGGCCAGCGCCTCGGGGGTGAGCATCGGCATCAGGCGCTCGGCACCATCCAGGAGATCCACGAACGGCGATCGGAGCAGAATGAGCGCGGGCTTGTGCTGCTCGGCCACCAGGGAAAAGAGCCGGACCGGATGATAGGGGACGTCACCCAGACCGTCCCGATCGAGATCGTAGCCCCGATACTGGTCCCACCAGTTGCGGTCGAAGCTGCTCGAGGCGCTCCGGCTGTTGGTGGATGCGTCGAAGGAATTGCCCTCGAAGAGATTCCCGGTGAACCGGTTGTCCGTCGCGTTGGCCAGCACCTTGACGGCCCACCCGTTGCCGCGGAAAGTATTGCCTTCAACCAGGTTCCGGTTGGAATCCTCGAGGTAGAGGCCGACGGTGTTGCCGGTGAACTGGTTGCGCCGCACCACGGCGTCATTGATCTCCTTGAGGAGGAGGCCGTACGCCGAGCCGCCCCGATTCCGCTCGAACCGGTTCCCGGAGATCACCACGCCTTTGCTATACATCACCGCGACGCCGGCGCCGTTGCGCTCGAACCGGTTGCCGGCGTAGGAGCAGGAATCCGACCGCATGAAATGGAGCCCGTACCGGCTGTTCTCCACGACGATATTGCCCGCGACCTCGGCGGCTCGCACGAACTCGAAGTAGATCCCGTCCCGATGGCCCGTGACGGTATTGTCCCGGACGATCATCCCGCTGGACTGCCAGAGATGGATGCCGTTGCCCGACATTGATCCGGTGCCGGGTGGGCCGCGCAGCCGGTTCCCGGCGATCACGCAGTCCGCGGAGCGCATGGCGTAGATGCCGAAATAGGCGCCGCGAATCTCGTTGTTCTCGATCCGGCAGCCTCGCACGCCGCGAAGCAGGATCGCGGCGCGATCCTCGGTGGCGCTCGGGATGACGTGCTGGAATATCAGCCCCCGGATCACCACGCTGTCCGCGGTGACGTCGAACGTGCTGTGCGCACCGCCCTGGAAAACGGGTCCACCCTCTCCCACGATTTCCACCCGTACCCCGACCACGATTCTGGGCTCCCGGTAGGAGCCGCCTCGGACCACGATCCGGTCCCCCGGCCGTGCCTGCGCCAGCGCGGCGGTGAGGGTCCGCACCGGACCCGCGGGATCGACGACAATCGTCGTCCCCAGCGCCAACAGGAGCGCCAGCGTCATCGGGCCGGCCGGACCCGCGTCAGCTCCAGCACCTGTTCCCATGACAGGAGGCGGCCGCCGAGCCTGACGCGGAGGCTGTCCGCCGCTGCCCCAGGCCGGAGCGCCACGAGGCCGTAGTCCATCGGCGTGCGAATCGAGTCATGCTGCAGAAATACCGCCGTGGTGGCATCGAGCACGGAATCGGGCTGGGCAAAGTCATGGACCCACAGGGAATGAATCCGGTCCCGGGCTACCCCTCCGGTCGCCACGAAGGTCGCCAGACACCCGACGTCGTCGAAGGGGACGACCTTTCCCGTAGTGGTCACCAGTTGGCCCGCATAGCGCGGATCAGAGAGCGTCATGTGGCAGTGGGCGCACTCTTCGGCGCCAAACGCAAGCGGCCGCGGCCCGGGAGTCGAGCAGGCCGCAGCCGCCAGGATCGCTCCGATTGCCACTAGCTGGTCCGCGCGTGCGCCGATCGCCATTCCCTGACCGAGAGGGTGAAGGCCACGGCCAGAACGATCACGGCCACCCAGCCGCCGACCGCCGGCCACGAATCCGCATGAAAGTTGAGCAGCTGCTTCCCTCCGATGAGCGGCGGCTGGTAGCTCATATCGGGGATCTTGATGGCCGCCCGCGGGTTGAGCTCGTGGCCGTAGGCATATCCCCAGCGGTAGAAGTCCGCCAGCCCAGCCGCCGCTCCGGCCGCGAACACCGCGGTCCAGGCATAGAGCGCCTTCCGGTTGCCCCACAGCGCCACCAGCACCCCCAGTCCGATCAGGACCCCCACGATGACGGGCATGTAGCGAAGTTCGGGAAAGCTTTCTGGCACGATTTCCTTCATGCCGATGTAGTGATTCAGCCCGTTGATGCTGTCCAGGTCCTGGGGTTTTTCACCGGTAATCCGGTTGACCCAGATGTACAGCCCGAGGCCTTCGGGATATTGCGGGGCCGTGAGGCCGATGTGCCAGAGCGGCGTCACAAAGAGCAGCGCCAGCGCCAGCGCGGCCACGGCCGTCACGCCCCGTGAGAGTCGGTGCACCTACTGCCCTAACGTCCCCGCGCCGCCGTTCCAGGTCAGCGGCACGCTGGACCCCTTGGCGGACACCCGCATGTAGCCCTGCATCTCCTGGTGCAGCGCCGAGCAGAAGTCGGTGCAGTAGAAGGGATACACCCCCGGCCGCTGCGGCTGCCAGGTGAGCGTCCTCGTCTGGCCCGGCATGATCAGCAGCTCGGCGTTCTGGGCGCCCATCATGGCGAAGCCGTGGGGCACGTCCCAGTCCTGCTCCAAATTGGTCACGTGGAAGAAGACCGAGTCGCCCACCTGAATCCCCTCGATGTTGTCGGGCAGGAAGTGGCTCCGGATCGCCGTCATGTACACATGCACCTTGGTACCCTGCCGGACCACCTTCACGTCCTTCTCGCTCCGGGTCACGTAGGGGTCTGTGTTCCCTCCGAGTGAATACGTCTTCAGCTGCTTGTCCTTAAGCATCCCCGCTGGAATCGCCTGCGCGTAGTGCGGCTCGCCTGCCGTTGGGAAGTCGAGCAGCAGTGTCATCTTGTCGCCGCTGATGTCGTACAGCTGCGCCGCCTGCGCGAGCTCCGGGCCGGTGGGGAGGTAGCGGTCCTTGGTGATCTTGTTCAGCGCGAGCATGTACTTGCCGTAGGGCTTCTTCGTGTCGCCCCCCGGGACCATGAGGTGGCCGATGGAGTAGTAGGTCGGCACCCGATCCACCACCTTGAAGTCCTTGAAGCACCATTTCACGATCTCCGAGGAGATGAAGACCGAGGTGTAGGCGCAGCCCTTGTCATCGAATTCGGTGTGCAGCGGGCCGAGCCCGGGGTTCTGCACTTCGCCGGCCATCACCGCCTCGTACTTGAGCACCGGGATCCCGCCGACGTCACCGTCGAACGCCTTCGCCTCGATCGCCTTGAGCATCTTCGAGAAGGAGTGCACCGGGATCACGGTGGCCAGCTTCCCGCCGGCCACGATGTACTCCCCGGTCGGGTCGACGTCCGCCCCGTGAGGCGACTTGGGCGTAGGGAGGAAGTAGATCAGGTTCGGGCAATCGGCCGGCTCCACGACCTTCTGGCTCCGGAGGATCTCGGTCCGGGCCACCCCGTCCTCACCGACCCAGTTGTGGGCATAGGGAGTCCTCCACTCCCTGGCCTTCCCCTCCGCCACGCACTGCTCCGCCTGCTTCCAGTTGACGGCGGCGACGTAGTCCTTGTCCTTCTGCGAGGCGTTGGCCTCGAGAAGCGTCTTGGCCTCTTCGGTGTTGTAGGTGCTGAAAAACGACCAGCCGTGAGACGGCCCCTTGCCGGCGCGGGAGAGATCGTAATCGTATCCCGGTACCTTGATCTGGAAGGCCAGAGTCATGTGGCCGTTTGCGGGGTCCACCTTCACGAAGCTCAGCATCCCCCCGAAGGGTCCACCCCGGATGGCCTGATCGCTTTGGGGAGTCGGGACGGCAAAGCGTGTCGCGCTGACCGCGTACTCGGTGTTCTCGGTCAGGAAGGGGGAGCCGTGCCCGCCGGCCGAGTTCGGAATCTCGATGATCTCCTCGGTCTCGAACTTCGTCAGGTCGAGGCGCGCGATCCGGGGGGTGTTGTTCCCGTTGATGAAGAGCCAGCGGCCGTCCGCCTCGCCGTTGGTAAACGAGAGCTGCGGATGGTGGGCGTCGTCCCAGGGGATGAAGCCCCAGCTGGTGTTGAGCAGCGCCTTGGTCTGTTCCGAATACCCGTAGCCCTTCTCGGGATACTGGGAAAAGACCGGGATCTGCTGGAGCAGCCGGCCCGAGGGGAGCCCGTACACCGGGACGTTCCCGGAAAAGCCCCCCGACATGAATACGTATAGCTCGTCGTACTGGCCCGGCGCGATATAGACCCGCGCCGCTGCGTCCGCAGCGCTACCGATCGGTTTGGACGACGTGGCGCAGCCGGCCACCATGAGAACGGCCGCGGCCATCAAGATCTGAGTGGATCGGGACATGGAGTGCTCCTTGGTGGGTTACGGCTTGGGTGCGTTCTTCGACTGGGTGCGGAGGTACTCGAGGACCGCGCGGGCCTCCTCGAGCGTGAGATTCTGGTTGGCCATGAAGCTCATCCGCTCCGCCAGCATCTGTTTGGCGACCGGATGGTATTCCACCATCTCCTGCGGATTGAGGATCATGTTCATGATGAACGCGGGAGTGCGGCGTGTGGTCACTTCGCCGAGCGCGGGGCCGACGTAGAGCGTGTCCATTTTGTGGCACCCGGTGCATTTGATTTCGAAGAGCGTCTTACCGGCCGTCACCATGGCGGGGTCAATCGCGCCAAGCTGGATCGGCTCCTTCACGGGGCCGATGCCGTGCTCGAGCTGGAACGGGGTGAGCTGCTCCTCCGTTTTCTCCTGCTCCCGGCCTTCCCCTTCCTTGCGCTCCTCTTTTTCCCCGCACCCGCCTGCCACCAGCGCCAGTGTGAGCACCGCCAGGGCAGGCCACCGTTTCCAGAGCTTCATCGACGTGAACTCCCTCGCGTGAGCGTTGCCAGCGCACCCGTTGTCGGATGCGGCGGGAATGTCTGTTGTTGGCAGTCCGGGGATAGTGAAGCGAGTGTGAAGCGTTCTTCAGCCTCGACTCTGCGGCGAT
>CAZHSO010000014.1:0-1491 GCA_964535105.1 uncultured Gemmatimonas sp. | reverse complement strand
TCCGGCTTTCCCGAGGCCATCTCCACGTCCCAGGCCGACAGGAAGTCCGCGGCGGCCTTCCTGATCATGCGCTGATCCCCGGCAAGTTGCCCGGCCGAACCGCGGATCATGAAGGCGAACAGGTGGCGGGGCGCGGTCACCTGGATGGTGTCCGCGAGCAGGAGGGCCGGCTTGACATCGCCCTCGACGTGCAGACGGAGGACCGCCGCATGGTACCGGGCATCCGCGTCGACGTCCTCGAGTTGACCGTACGCCATGAGCGCCATCGGGGCGAAGCGGGCCGACCGGGCCGCATCGCCGCTCTCAGATGCCCGCATCACCACGTTGTAGAGCGTGTCGAAGCGTTGTCGCGGGCTCAGTCCGCTGATATCCGGTGGCGTACCGTCGGCGGAAGCTGAGACCGCCGCGGCATCTTGCGGTCCAGCCGACTGCCCTTGGGGTTGCCGCAGGAGCATCACCACCAGGACAAGGACGGTGAGGATCGCGAACCCGACGGCGGCCCAGATGGCCTTCGGGCGACGGGGACTGACTGGCGCGCCGGAAACCGGTACGCCGCATTGGCTGCAGAACCGGCCGGTCACTCTCGCCCCACATGCCGTACAGTGCCCACCGCTCATACCGTTCCTCCGCTGGAAGATCCTGGAAAAATCGCGAAAGGAGAAGTCGGCCGTTGATGATGAAAGTACCATGAAGCCACCGTGAAGGCATACTTACCCTAAGCTGTTGTTGTATAGTCACTTGCGCGAATGAACCTCAGTTGATACTCTGCTGGTGCACCGATCCAACCGCCACAGTCGGCGCCGAGGGCGCGGGGAGTGGAGTCCTATGTGGAGCGCGTTTCCTGATACGGGGATTCAGAATGTGCGGCGGTCAATGCCGCTGCGCTCGAGATGCTCGCCCAGCGTCTCGTCAGACGTCCTCAGGAGGGAGGTGGGAAGGATCATGACCGACGTTCGACCGATGCACGCCTCGCGTTTTTCCGCCATGACCCTGCTCCTCGCCCTGCCTCTGGCCGCGCTCCTGGCCGGCTGCACCACAGAGAAAATCGTCTTTCGCGACCGCGACCCCTTCAATGAGCCGGTCGCGGCGGCGGCGGGATTCCTGGGGTACTTCTCGACAGAGACGAAGCAAACGACCTGCGGCAATTGTCACGCCGGCCATCAAGCGAGTTGGGCGCAGACGCACCATGCCGAGGCCTGGTCTGAGCTGCCCGCGGACGCCGCCGAGTCCTGCAAGTCCTGCCACTCGACCGGCGAGAAGGGAAATCTGGTCGACGGCTTGGCGGGATATGACGCGACCAAGGATTCGATCTACCACGACGTCCAGTGTGAGAGCTGCCACGGGCCCGGGTTGAACCATGTGCGGGGAGTCGGTCAGGGCCAGGTGGTCCGGCCGCTGGCGAAGCTGACCATGCCCGGAGACGGCACCTGTGGCGATTGCCACAGCGGCACCCACCAGCCCTTCGTCGAGGAGTGGAGTCAGTCGGGCCAC
>CAZHSO010000013.1:0-52718 GCA_964535105.1 uncultured Gemmatimonas sp. | reverse complement strand
GCTTTCTGCACGCCGACGACAATTACGGGATGGACGAGTCGATCCGCCGCGAGCTGGGGCGGCTCTTTCCGGAGCGCCCCCTGGTGGAAGTCCCGCTCGATCACCCGATTTATCACGTGAGCTACGAGTTCCCCCAGGGGATTCCCAAGATTCACGAACACGACGGGAAGCCGGCCCAGGGATTCGGCATCTTTCTGGACGGGCGGCTCGTCGTGTACTACAGCTACCAGACCGATCTGGGCGACGGGTGGGAGGATCCGGACGTGCACCACGATCCTCCCGAGAAGCGGGAAGCGGCGCTCCGGATGGGCATCAACCTTTTCCTCTATGCTGTCGGGGGCGGGCGATGACGCGAACCCACACCGAGCAGGCGCTCGCCGCCGCGGCCCGGCCGCTCCGGCGCTCGCTGGCGTGGCTCGGTGCGATCGGCGCCGGCGCCGGACTCGCTGTGGTGCTCGCGATCGCGGCATGGGCCGCGCGCGCGGGGGTGGTGCACTCTCCGGTATGGGTGCTGGTGGCGTGGAGCGTGGCGTTCCTCGCCGCGGCGGTTTGCGCGATCCTGGCGGCGCGCGCAGCGCATGGGCTCCGCGCGCCTGGGCTAGCCAGCCGGCTCGAAGGGCAGGCAGGCTGGCGCTCCGGGGCGCTTCGTGCCCTGCTCGAGCCGGCGACGGAAGGCACCAGCACCGGGCTTCTGGCCGCGGCCGACGACGCCACCGCAGCCGATCTCTCCGCGCGGGCTCCCGATGCGCTGGACCCCGAGCGCCGGAGACTCGGCCGCCTACTGCGGATAGCAGTCCTCAGCGTGGTCCTCGGCGCGGGCCTGCTCGGAGCGGCCGGCGTCCGGCGCGGGCCGGCTGCGCTGCTCTGGCGGCCAGCGCACGCGCTGGCCATGGTCGTGAGCCCGCTCCGGCTTGAGGCGGGCCAGACCGCGGTCAAGGCGGGGGACTCGGTGGCGCTGCTTGTGATCGCGCCGGGGCGCCGCAGTGTGACGCTCTGGACCCGCTCGCCGGGAACGACGTGGATTGCGGTGGGGATCGCGCTCGATTCCGCGGGACGGGCAGCCCGGTCCTCCGGTCCCCTCACCGAAGCGCTGTTCGCGCACGTGACGGAAGGCAGCCGGAGCTCGGATACCGTCGAGGTCGCGGTCAAGCGCCCCGCTTTTCTCGCCTCCCTGTCGCTCACCATCCGGTACCCCGCGTATCTGCACCTCGAGGACGAGCCCGCGCCGGTGGGAGGGGACACGCTCCTGCTTCCGGCGGGGAGCCGGATCGAGGTGCAGGGGGAGACGACCGTCCCTCTCCGCGACGCGCGATGGATGCTGGGCGAATCGGCGCGCCCGCTGACGGCGGACGGCGTCCGGTTCAGCGGGCTCCTCACACCGGCGGTCTCGGGCGCGTACCGGCTGGTGCTTCGCACGACGAACGGCGACGCCCTGAGTGGCGACGAGGTCATCGTGCCGGTGCGAGTGCTCCCCGATCTCGCGCCGGTACTCGAGATCCCGGTCCCCGGGGGAGACACCATCGCGCCGCCGACGGGTGCGTTGCCGCTCGTCGTGGACGCGCGCGACGACCACGGACTCTCCGAGGTGGTGCTGGAGCGGCGCCTGATCCGGGCAGGGCTCCGCCGCGACCTCTCCGAAGAGTCGCTCCCCCTCCCGGGGCGGACGCCCGATCGCGCGATCCTTCCTGCGTCGATCGACGTCGCCGCGCTCGCGTTGCAGCCGGGCGATACGCTTCGCGTGCTGGCTCGCGGCCGGGATAATTCGCCCGCGCGGCAGGTGGGGCGCTCGCGCGAAGTCGCCATCGCCGTCCCCACCCGCATGGAGCTTCGCGCGGCCGAACGGGACCGGGCGGCGGACATCCGGAAGCAGCTCGATTCCCTCGTCGCGGAGAGCCGGAGCGCGCAGCGGCAGAGCGAAGACCTGGGCCGCGAGCAGCGGCGCGGCACTGAAGGCGCGCTCGATTTCGAAGCGGCGAAGAAGGCCGAGGCGGTGGCCGATCGGCAGGAGCAGTTGATCAAGCAGGCGGAGGAAGTACAGCGCTCGCTGGATGAGCTCCGCAAGGCTCTCGAGAAGGCCGGAATCTCCGACTCGGCATTCCAGCGGCGCCTCAAGGAGGTACAGGATCAGCTCGAGCGCGCGCTCTCACCGGAGCTGCGGCGCCAGCTCGCCGAGCTGCAGGAAGCGCTCAAGGCGCTCGACCGCGAGCGGACGAAGGAGGCGGTCCGACGGCTCGGCGACACGCAGCAGAAGCTGCGCGACGCGCTGGAGCGGAGCCGCGAGCTCTTCGAGCGCGCCGCGCTCGAGGGACAGCTCGCGTCGCTGGAGCAGGAGGCGAAGGAGCTGGCACAGGAGCAGAAGGAATGGGCCGACCGGGTTCCCACGGCGGACAGCGCGAAATCGGCGGGCGAGGAGCGGTCGATGGCGCAGCGCGCGGACTCGGTCGCGGCGGGGCTCCATCAGGCGGCGAAGGAGCTGGACGCCAGGGAGCGGCGCGAGGCGATGGAAAAGACCGCGGCGGATGCGCGGGCGGCGGCACAGGAGATGAGGCAGGCCGCCCAGCAGGCGGAGCGGAAACAGCAGGAAAATGCGCAGCGCACCGGACGCCGCGCCGCCTCGAAGATGAATCAGGTGCAGACGGATGTGCAGCAGCAGCGGGAGAGCCAGCAGCAGGAGTGGCGCGAAGAGGTCGTGGCGCAGATCGACCGCGCCCTGCTGGAGACCACGCGGCTCGCCGAGCGGCAGCTCGCGGTGGCCAACCAGTTCCGGCGCAGCGCGGACTTGGCAGCCGCGCGCACGGCGCAGGGCGCCCTGGAAGAAGGGGTGCAGAAACTGCTGGAGCAGGTCGGGGCCGCCGCGGGGAAGAACGCGCTGGTCTCGCCCCAGATCCTTGCCGCACTCGCCGAGGCGCGGCAGCAGATGCAACGGGCCCGCGAGGCGGCTGCGAGCGCGTCGGGCAATCCGCGGGAGACGGTGGAGCGCGCTGGCGACGCGGTGGATGCCCTCAACGTCGCGGCGTACGGGCTGCTGCGTTCCCGTGAGGACGTCTCCGGAGCGGGGAGCGGCTCCGGCTTCGCCGAGGCGATGGAACGGATGACGCGCATGGCCAACCAGCAGGGGCAGATCAGCCAGGACGCCAACGGGCTCCTGCCCATGATGGGAAATAGCGGAGTGCAGCAACAGCTGCAGCAGCTGGCGGCGCGGCAGCGCGCGCTGGCGCAGGAGCTGGAGCGGCTGCGCGCGGAGGGACAGCTCGATACCAAGCAGCTGGGGGACGAGGCGCGCGATCTTGCCCGGGCGCTCGAGCGGGGCCGGCTCGACCGTGAGATGATCGCGCGCCAGGAGCGGTTGTTCCGCCGAATGCTCGATGCCGGCCGCACGCTGCAGGGCCGCGAAGAGGACGAGCAGAAGGAGCGGCAGAGCGAGGTCGCGAAGCCGGGAGCGCTCCGGCTTCCTCCCGCGCTCCGCGCCGAGCTCCTTGGCCGTGTCGGGCAGATTCGCCTCCCGACCTGGGAGCAGCTGCAGCGGTTGTCTCCGGAGGAACGACGGCTTGTGACGGAGTATTTCAGGCGGCTAACCGGGGGAGTTCCGCGATGAACCGCCTGCTATCGGCTATCGGCTATCAGCTATCGGTCCAGCTATCGGTCTGGCTGGCGGCCGCGACACCCCTCACTGCGCAGGACGCGGTCGCGCGCGCTCTCGATTTCGAGCGGCGGGCCGATCATGCGGGCGCCGCCGCGGCGTGGAAGGAGGCGCTCGCCGGCAAGCCGACCGACCTCGCCGCGTTGCTCGGCCTCGAGCGCGCGCTCACCTCGATGGGCAGGCTCGCGGACATGACCGAGCTCCTGCGCGGGATCGTTGCCCGGGAGGCCACGCCCGGCACGCTCAGTGTCGCGGTGCGCGTCTGGACCGCGGTCCGCCAGCCGGACAGCGCTCGCGTCGCGGTCGAGCGATGGGCGACGCTGGAACCGACCAGCGAGATGCCGTTTCAGGAATGGGGTATCGCCGCGTACGGCGCGCGTGACCGCGTCGCCGCGCGCGAAGCCTATCTGCTCGGGCGGAAACGACTGGGCCGCCCGGATGCAATGGCGGCGGAGCTGGGTCAGCTCGCCGCCATGGAGGGCGACTGGCCCGCCGCCGCGCGCGAGTGGGTCACCGCCATCCGGCGGGTCCCGGGCTATCGCGGTGCCGCGGTGTCCACCCTTGGGCAGATCCCCGCTCCCGCGCGGCCGGCGCTGCTGAAAGAGCTGGGGCAGACCTCCGATCTTCTCGGAGAGCGCCTCGCGGCATCGCTCATGATTCGATGGGGTGATCCCATGGCGGGTGTGCGGCGGCTGGTCGCCGCCCTGCCGCCGAGCGGGAGTGAGTCAGTCGAGGCGCTGCAGGAGGTGCTGGAGGAGGTGCGTTCCGGACAGGACTCCGAGAACCGGCTGGCGCACGGGGTCACCCTCGACGCGCTGGCGGATCGGAGTGCGGGACACGATCGCACGCGGTTCCGGCTCGACGCGGCCCAGGCCTTCGCCGACGGTGGCGACCAGGCCTCGGCCCGCAGGCTGCTTGCGGCGCTTGCCGCGGACAACACGGCGACACCGATTCTCGCGGCGAGCGCGACCTCGACGCTCGTCGGCGTGCTGGTGGACGAGGGAAAGACGGAGGAAGCCGATCGCCGGTACCGCGAGCTCGCCCCGCACCTCGGGAATGAAGACCGGGAGCGGCTTGCGCTCCGGATTGCGCAGGCCTGGATCCGCGCGGGGCGCCTGGCGCGAGCCGACACGCTCATCGCGGCGGACAGCTCGGTGGATGCCCTCGCGGTGCGGGGGCGAATCGCGCTTTTCCGCGGGGACCTCGCCTCCGCTCGCTCCATGCTTTCCGATGCCGGCCCCTTTACGGGGGAACGGGCCGCCGCTACCGCAAGAATCGGATTGCTGGCTCTGCTGCAGGTGATCGAGGAGGATTCCCTGCCAGCGCTGGGGCAGGGGTTCCTCATGCTCGAACGCCATGACAGCGCGGGCGCTGCCACCGCCTTCGAAACCCTCGCCGGGCTGCTTCCGCCGGACCGTGGCGGCGCGGAGCTCCTGCTCCTCGGCGGGAAGGTGCGCTCGGGGCTGGGGCAGGCCGCACAGGCGGAGCGGATCCTTCGCGAGGTGGTGACGCAGGCCATCCCGGCGAGCGCCGCGGCGGCGGAATTCGCGCTGGCCGAATTGCTGTTTCGGATCGGGAAGCGCGATCAGGCGATCGTGGCGCTCGAACATTTGCTGGTCACCTGGCCGACCAGCGCGGTGGTGCCGCAGGCGAGGCGATTGCTCGATGTGGCTCGCGGAGCGGTACCGGCGACATGAGGCGGCGCGATTTCGTCGCTTCGGTGTTGGGTGGCTGGACGGCTGGACGGCTGGACGGCTGGAGACTGCCGTCGCGGGCGACTTGGCTCCTGGTGCCGATGGACGAGACCCAGAGCGACCATCTCAAGGCGTACGGGCTCACCTTTCGTGTGCTCGAGCGCGGGGCGAAGGCGGAGTGGTTCCTGAATTACCGAAACGGCTCGTTCCTGCTCCCGGGGGATGCCTTTACGGCGCGCGATGCCGCGATCGCGGGGGTATCGGTCCTGCCGATGGATGACGGGCAGGTGGCGGAGATTCGCGGACAGCTCGCCCAGGGAAACATGGATGCTGTGCCCCTGGAAAAGGCGCCCAGGGTTGCGGTCTACGCTCCGCCCAACGCCGCGCCGTGGGACGACGCGGTGACGATGGCGCTGCAGTACGCGGGGATCAAATTCGACAAGGTGTGGGACGCGGAGGTGATTGGCGACACGCTGCGCTCCTACGACTGGCTCCATCTGCATCACGAGGACTTCACTGGCCAGTACTCGAAATTCTATCTCACCTACGCCGGCGCGCCCTGGCTCGTCGAAATGACGGAGCGGAACCAGCGGATGGCCCGGCAATTGGGCTTTGCGAATGTGCCGGCGGAGAAGAAGGCGGTGGCACGGATCATCGCGGCCTTCGTCGAGCGGGGCGGTTTCCTGTTCGCCATGTGCACCGCGACGGAGACCATCGACCTCGCGCTCGCCAGCGAGGACGTGGATATTGCCGCGAACTTCGCCGACGGCACCCCGATGGATCCGCGCGCGGCCGACAAGATGAACTGGTCGAGAGCGCTCGCGTTCCAGAAGGCGCGGCTCGAGTTGTCGCCGGCCATCGCGGTCTACTCGGAAATCGACGGGCACCAGGTCAATTCGCCGGACCGGCGCCAGCCGCTGGGCGCGTTCTCGCTGTTCAACTTCAGCGCGAAAATCGATCCGGTCCCGACCATGCTGGTGCAGAATCACCGGCAGGTCATACCCGATTTCTACGGTCTCACCACGTCCTTCATGAAGGAGACGCTCAAGCCGGGAGTCACCATCCTGGCGGACGAGGCCGGCGCACCGTGGGTGAAATACATCCACGGCGAGCGCGGTCAGGGCACCTGGACATTCCTCGGTGGGCACGATCCCGAGGATCCGCAGCACCAGGTCGGCGACGCGGCGACCGATCTGTCCACCCATCCCCACTCCCCGGGATACCGGCTGATCCTGAACAACGTGCTGTTCCCGGCGGCGAAGAAAAAAGAACTGAAGACGTAGCTAAGTTTCCCGGGTGACCTCCCGCCTATCGACTGAAGCTGCCCGCCGCATCGCGGCCGAGATCGCGGCCGCCGGCGGACGCGAAGTCTGTTTCGTGGCGACAGTGGATGCCGAGGGCATTCTCACCGCCGCGCGCCCGGTGGCACGCGGCACCGCTGAAGAGGTGCTGGCGCTGCCGGGCATCGCTGACCGAGGCGAGATGCTGCTGCACAATCATCCCGGCGGATACCTGGAGCCGTCGCCCGCTGATCTGTCGGTCGCGGCGCGGCTGCACGACGGCGGCATCGGCTTCGGGATCGTGAATAACGACGCGACCGCGCTCTACGTCGTGGTGGAGGTGCCGCGCCGGAAAGTGATGACGCGACTGGATACGCTCTCGGTGGTGGACACGCTGGGGGAGCAGGGTCCGATCGCCGCCCGGCTCGGCGCCTTCGAGGACCGGCAGGGCCAGCGGGACATGGCCGCGCACATTACCGATGCCTACAACGACGGCGGCGTCGTGCTGCTGGAGGCGGGCACCGGTATCGGCAAGTCGTTCGCGTACCTGGTTCCGGCGCTCGCGTGGGCCAAGGCGAACGGCGAGCGCACGGTCATTTCCACCAACACGATCAATCTCCAGGAACAGCTCGTCGGCAAGGATCTCCCGCTCCTGCGGGACGCCCTCGCCGACGAGACGCATACTCCGACTTTCGCGCTCCTTAAGGGATGGCGGAACTATCTCTGCCTCGCCCGGCTCGGCTCGGCAATGGGCGCGCAGCAGTCGCTGCTCGAGCAGGACAAACTGCAGGAGCTGCTTGGCCTCTCGGAGTGGGCCTCCCGCACCGCCGACGGCACGCTGGGCGATCTGGTGGTGCCGCCGAGTCCCGAGGTGTGGGATGAGGTTGCGGCGGAGCCTGATCTCTGCCAGCGGCTCCGCTGTCCGCACTTCGACCGCTGTTTTCTTTTCCGGGCCAAGCGCGCCGCGGCGGAGGCGGACATCGTGGTGGTCAACCACCACCTGCTGGCGTCGGACCTCGCGGTGCGTGGAGAGCAAGAAAACTGGGACGAGGCCGCGGTGCTTCCGCCGTACCAACGGCTGGTGCTCGACGAGGCGCACCATCTCGAGGATGTGGCGGCGAATCACCTCGGCGCGCAGGTCACCAGCCGGGGAATCCGGCGGGTCCTGGGACGACTCGAGCGGAACGGGAAGGGATTGCTCCCCGCGCTCTCCCACGAGCTCGCCAGTCAGCACGATCTCCTGAGCCGGGCGAGTCATGATCTTCTGATCCAGCGGCTCGTCCCCGCGCTGGCCGATGCGCGCCGCGCCACCGAGGCGATGTTTACCCGGTTCTCCGCCCTGCTGGATTCGGGCGCTTCGCCGCTCCGGCTCGACAGCGAGTTCGCGACGTCGCCGGTGTGGGCGGCGGGGCTCACCGCCGA
The DNA here is from genome assembly GCA_964535105.1 of uncultured Gemmatimonas sp. GTDB lineage: Bacteria > Gemmatimonadota > Gemmatimonadetes > Gemmatimonadales > GWC2-71-9 > JABFSM01. Next base: position 44,682 of record CAZHSO010000013.1, on the reverse strand, counting down.
GCTCGATGGCGCGCTCGCGGCATTCCGGCGGATGCGGGACGACGTGGAGACCATCGGGGACCGGATGAGCCAGACGGAGATGACCGAGCGGCGCGCCCAGCTCCTCGCCGAGCTTCGGGGCGTCATCCGCCGGCTCGAGTCGGCGACCGACGGGCTCAACCGCACGCTGAGGCCCGCGCCGGGCGGCGTGCCCACGGTGCGGTGGATCGACCGTGCGGGAGCCAAGGGCCAGCAGGTGGCGCTGGCGGCGGTTCCGCTCGACCTCGCGCCAGTGCTGCGCGAGCTGCTCTTCGATCGGTTGACCACTGTCGCGCTGACCAGCGCCACGCTCGCCGCGGGCGGCGAGTTCGATTTCCTGGAATCCCGCATCGGCCTCTCGATCGCGCCGAGTCCCGTGACGGTACGGGAGATTCTCCCGTCACCCTTCAACTACCCGGAGCAGTGCCTCTTCGGCATTCCGAACGATGTGCCCGATCCCCGGGAGGACGAGGCGGGCCACGATGCCTGCGTGGTGCGCGCGATCACCGAGCTTGCCTGGGCCTCCGACGGGGGAATGTTCGTCCTGTTCACCAGCCATGCGGCGCTCCGTCGCGCCGCAGCGGAGCTTCGGGCAAGTCTCCCACCCCGCTGGCCGATTCTCGTGCAGGGAGAACAGTCGCGCGATCAGATCCTGCGGCGCTTCCGGGAGGCGGGAAACGCCATACTTCTCGGGACCGATTCGTTCTGGGAGGGCGTGGACGTGCCCGGGAGGGCGCTCCGCGTTCTGCTTCTCTGCAAGCTACCTTTCAAGGTTCCTTCGGAGCCGCTGACAGCGGCCCGGCTGGAGCGACTGGCGGAGCAGGGCGAGGACGGTTTCATGGGCTACCTGCTGCCCCACGCGGCGCTGAAGCTGAAGCAGGGGTTCGGACGGCTGATCCGCACCCGCACCGACGTCGGGGTGGTGATCCTGCTCGACCGGCGGGTCGTCGCGAAGCGGTATGGCCCGCTGCTGTTGAGCGGACTGCCACGGGCCGAGCGGGTTATGGGGAGCTGGGCGGAAGTTCGCACGAAGTGTGAAGACTTTTTTGCGCGGCATGGCATCGGAGCGAGCGTCTGAGATGACTGGACGGCCGTCGAAAATCGTGTGCGTGGGCCGCAACTACGCCGATCACGCGAAGGAGCTCGGGAACGAGGTCCCCGGGGCACCGTTGCTGTTCCTGAAGCCTCCGAGCGCAATCATCGCGAGTGGCGAGGCGATCATGCTGCCGCCCGCTTCCGCGCGAGTCGAGTTCGAAGCGGAGATCGGCGTCGTGGTCGGGCGACGGATGCATCGCGTCAAGCCGGAGGAAGCGGAGCGGTGGATTCAGGGCTTCGTCTGCCTCAACGACGTCACGGCGCGCGATCTGCAGAAAAGCGACGGGCAGTGGACCCGCGCCAAGGGCTTCGACACCTTCTGTCCGGTCGGACCCCGGATTGCCGAGGGACTCGACTGGCGCTCGCTCGAGGTCATCGGCCGCGTCAACGGGGAGGAGCGCCAGCGCGCCCCGACCTCGGCGATGGTGTTTTCGATTCCTGTCCTCCTGGCCTTCATCAGCAACGTCATGACGCTGGAGCCGGGCGACCTGGTCGCAACCGGAACTCCGGCCGGTGTGGGGCCGCTGCAGCCGGGTGACGTCGTCGAGGTGGAGATTCCCGGTGTGGGTGTGCTCCGCAACCCCGTCCGGGCTTACGACGAATGACGATTCAGTTCAGCGAGCGTCTCCGCGCCCTTCCAGGGTATCCCCTCGCCGAGATTCCGACGATCAAGCGCCGGCTGATCGATTCGGGAATGGATGTCATCGACCTGGGCGCAGGAGATAACGACACTCCGCCGCCGGCCGTCGTGGTGGATGCTTTGCGCGAAGCGCTCGGCAATCCGGCGCTCAGCAAGTATGGTTTCCAGCAGGGACTGCCGGAGTTCCGGAAATCCTGCGGCGCGTATCTCGCGCGCCGGTTCGGGCAGCAGTTCGATCCCTTCACGGAGATCCTGCCGCTGATCGGCTCGAAGGAGGGACTCGCGCATCTGCCCTATGCGGTGGTGAATCCCGGTGACGTCATCATCTTCCCGGAGCCGGGCTACCAGGCCTACATCGGGGGGTCGATACTCTCCGGCGGCCTCCCGCACGTCCATCCCCTTCGGGCGGAGGACCAGTTTCTCCTCGAGCTCGAGCGGCTTCCGGCCTCGGTGCTCTCGCGCACGAGGCTGGTGTACATCAACTACCCGAACAACCCGACGGCGGCGGTGGCTCCGCTGGAGTATCTCGAGCGCACGGTGGCGGTCTGCCGGAAACACGACATCCTCCTCGCCTACGACAACGCCTACTGCGACCTCACGTACGACGGCTACGTCGCCCCGAGCATCTTTGAAGTACCGGGCGCGCGCGATGTCGCGGTCGAATTCTTCTCCCTTTCCAAGAGCTTCTCGATGACCGGGTGGCGGCTGGGCTGGGCCGCGGGGCGTCCGGAGCTCATCGGCGCTCTCAGCAAGGTGAAGTCCTACGTCGACACGGGGCCGTTTCTCGCTCTGCAGAAGGCCGGGGCGCTTGCCCTCGACCGGGCCGAGGAGCTGGTGGCCCCGATCCGGACGCTGCTGTTGGAGCGGCGTGACGCGGGGGTGCAGGCCCTCCGAAATGCCGGACTCTCCGTCCCCACGCCGCTCGCTGCGATGTATCTCTGGGTGCCGCTTCCGGCCGGGATCCGGTCGGTCGCGTTTACCCGGCGCGCGCTCGAGGAGTTCGGAGTGGTGACGCTGCCCGGCAGTTCGTTCGGACCCGCTGGAGAGGGGTATTTCCGGATTGCCCTGACCGTGAGCCCGGCGCGTCTCACCGAGGCCGTCGAACGGCTCGGGCGCGCGCTCGAGACCGTACGGGAGGCTGGCGTTGCCGCGACGGCCTGAGCTCTGGCTTCCCCGTTCCCGACGGTGGTCCAACTGGGCGATCGCGATCAGCGTGTTCGTCCACGCGCTGCTCTTTCTCGTGAAGGTCGGCGCCTACCTGCCACCGTCCCGGCTTCCTCCGGCGCAGATCTACCTGGTGCCGCCGGGCGCCGAGGGGGAACGCGCGTTCGACACGCATTTTCAGGAGCCTGGCGGCGCCGCAAAGAAGGGCAGGGCGGCGGGGATCACCGAGCGGCCCGAGCTCGAGGCGCCCACCCCGGAGCCCGAACGGGTGGAAGCGCCTCCGGTCGAAGCACCGCCCGCCCTGCCGCCGGCCCAGCCCGCGGACACGCCCTCCTCCCCCGCACCGAGACCGCCGGGACGCACGGTCCGGATCGGTCCCGCGCTCGGCGAGGGTAAGCTCTGGATCCGTCCGCTGCCTGCGCCGCCGCGCGAGATCGCGCGCGAGCTTGCGGGCGAGCATGTGCGCCTTGTGGACAGCGCCGTCAGCGCCATCGTGCAGGCATACATCGATTCAGTGCTGAGCGCGCCCGCCGCCCCCGGCGCAGCACCGCCGAGCTGGACGACGCAGATTTTCGGGAAGACGTTCGGCATCGACAGCAAGTACATTTACCTGGGCGGGCTCAGGATTCCGAGCGCGGTCCTCGCGCTTCTGCCGATCAAGGGCGGGACGACGATGGAGTACTCGCAGGCCAATCGGCTGGCCCTGATTCGCGAGGATCTGCAGCGCGCATCGGCGCGAGCGCAGACCATGGAGGATTTCAAGCGGGCGATTCGCGAGCTTCGGGCGGAGCGGGAGCGGCAGAAGGAGATCGAGCGGAATCAGCGGCTCAAGCCGGAGAAGAGGGATACGACGAAGGTGCCCTGACCGATAGCTAACGGCTATCAGCTATCGGTTGATTCCGCTCACCGCTCACCGCTCATCGCTCACCGCTGACCGTTCCGCCGCCGCGGTCAGCCGCGCCAGCGACGACGACCTCCCCACGACCTCCAGCAGCTCGTTGACCGGCTCCGACACGGTCGTTCCGGTGATTGCCACCCGGATCGGTTGCAGCAGGTCACCGAGCTTGAGTCCCTCCGCCTCCACCCGCTGTTTCAGCGCCTCGAGGATCGGCTCCGCCCGCCAGTCCGACTCGCCGAGACCGCGCAGCGTCTCCGCCGCGAAGACCAGGCTCCGCGCATAGCCGTCGCCCATTTTCTCGATCAGCTTCCGGCCTTTGTCGTCGAGCTCGGCGCGCCGGGAATCGAGCCGGATGGCCACCCGCTCCGCGATTTCGAGGATCGTGCGCGCCCTGGACTTCACTGCGTCGATGTAGGGCGGCAGCAGATGCACCCCGCCGAAGTGGAGGCCCATCTGCTCGAGTTGCCGCGCCACCGGCGCGGCCAGCGCTTCGCCCGGCATCCGGGAGAGATACTGCCCGTTCATCCACGAAAGCTTGTTGGTGTCGAAGATCGCGGGCTTCGTCTGGATCGCCTCCAAGGAGAAGAGCGCGATCATCTCCGCCTCGGTCATGAGTTCACGATCCTCGCCGGGCGACCAGCCGAGCAGCGCCAGGAAATTCCGCATCGCCGCCGGGAGAATTCCCTGGTGCTGGTAATCCCCTACCGCCGTCGCTCCGTGGCGCTTGGAGAGCTTCTTCCCATCCATGCCGAGGATCATCGGCACATGCGCGAACACCGGGATCGGCGCGCCCAGTGCGAGGTAGAGCGCGATCTGCTTCGGAGTATTCGAGATGTGATCGTCGCCGCGGATGACGTGGGTGATCCGCATCGCGATATCGTCGGAGACGACCGCCATGTTGTAGATGGGGGTCCGGTCGCTGCGGAGCACCACCAGGTCGTCGAGATCGCGGCCGTGGAAGGCGATGCGGCCGTGCACCGCATCATCCCATGCGATCTCCTCCTCCGGCATCCGGAAACGCACGACGAAGGGCATGCCGCGCGCCATCCGCGCATCGATTTCCGCGGGCGGTAGCCGGTCGCAGCGGCGATCGTACTTGTAGAGGTCGCTCCCTCCGGCGGTCGCTTTCCTGTGCGCCTCCAGCTCCTCCCGCGTGCAGAAGCAGCGATACGCCTTGCCCGCCGCAAGCAGCCGCTCCGCATCGGCGCGATGACGCTCGATGTGCGCGCCCTGAAATACGGGACCCTCCTCCCACTCGAGGCCGAGCCATGCGAGCCCGTCCAGAATCACTTGCGTATGGGCATCGGTGCTGCGCTCGGCGTCGGTGTCTTCGATGCGAAGAATGAAGACGCCGCCCGTTTTCCGGGCATAGAGCCAGTTGTAGAGCGCCGTGCGCGCGCCACCGACGTGCAGGTAGCCCGTTGGAGAAGGCGCGAAGCGGACCCGGGGGATCGTGGTAAACATCGGACTCGTGGGGAGAGACACGGAGCGGGAGGGATTCGAACCCTCGATAAGGGTTTCCCCCTATGCCGGTTTAGCAAACCGGTGCCTTAAGCCTCTCGGCCACCACTCCAAAACGGGTTGGGAATATTGGGGCGCAGTGCGGCATATGCAACAGGGCGGGCAGCCATCGGCTATCGGCTATCCGCTGACGCGGTCCGGCCATCGGCGGGTGACGCTTCGGGTCGGAATCGGAGTCTGGTCGAGTCTCCACAGTGCCATCCACATTCTCCCCACCTGTCGCTTGGTTGTCAGCATGAACCAATGCATTGAAATCCTCCAGATGCATCTAACATTAATTGGTCAATGTATTTAGCTGTGCGACCCAAGAATGTTGAAACTGCCTGTTGTCCGATTCTTTTACCTGTTGATTGAATCGTTTCCCGTCGGCTGGACCTCGGCCGACGCTGTCGGTCTCCCGATCCTTGCGGGCCTGGTGCGCTATGTCGAGGTGAACGCCGGTGAGACCCCTTTAACATCTCCGCCTATCCGGCCCGGGTGCAGGTCATCCTCAGAGCGCTCAGGAAGTTCGGCATGATCGTGGCCGACAACGGAAGCGACTGGTACCTGAGCGGCGTCGCCGACCCGCGGTGGAACGACGGAGAATTGAATACATTGAAGCAACTCCGCGGGAGCGACTTCGAGGTGGTGCGCATGCAGGGGATCGTGACACCGTGACCTCAGGGAGATGGCTGGCGCTCGCCGCGATGGCGGGAGCGCCGGCCTGCGCCCGGCGCCCGCCGCTCCTCGCGCCGACGCCGAAGGATCTGGCGCGGGTCGGGCCGGACAGCTTCCTGGTTCAGCTCGAGACCAGCCGGGGGAATGTCGAGCTGATGGTGCACCGCGCGTGGTCGCCGCTCGGCGTCGACCGGATGCATTTTCTGCTGAGCCAGGGCTATTACGACGGCGCGCGATTCTTCCGGGTCGTGCCCGGCTTCGTGGTTCAGTGGGGGATTTCCCGGGATTCCTCGGTCAACAAGGTCTGGAACGATCGGGATCTTCCCGACGAGCCGGTCCGGCAGCGCAACACCCGGGGCCGCATCTCCTACGCGCGCGCCGGTCCGAACACCCGATCCGTCCAGCTCTACATCAATCTGGCGGACAATTCACGCCTCGATACCGCCAACGTCTTCGGCTTCCCCCCCATCGGCGAGGTGCGCGACGGAATGGCGCTGATGGATTCGATGTATGCGGGGTACTCGTGCCGGAGAGGAAGCCAGGGGACCTGCCCGAGTCAGGACTCAATTCAGGCCTGGGGAGAGGCCTACCTCAGTCGCTCATTCCCGCGGCTGGACGTGATCAAGAAGGCCGGGATCGTCCGGGAATGGAAGAATCGGTAAGCGGTAAGCAGTGAGCAGTGAGCGGGAGCTGCCGGCTCCGGCCGAGTGTTGCGTTCGTAACTCAGATGTCGTTCTCCAGCATCAGTCTCCCAGCCCAGGCCCCACAGTCCCGTTGCCTGAATTCCACGACTCCCAGGTGAGCCGGCAGCGGTTTACGAAGTACTCATCGGGGTGGCCGGACTGCCGAAGGAGGGTATGGAGGAGCTCGTGTCGCACGACCATTTCGTGGTTCTGGTAGTTCCCCGCGAGGATGACCCGGTGGGTCGAGCCATCGGAAATCCACTCGCCGACCTTGGAGCCATCCTCGGTGGGAAACGTCTCAACTCCAGGCACGACATAGAATTGGATCGCGGCGAGGTCGCCGGTCCGGCCGCTGCAGGTCTCGGTTGCCCGGAACCATTCCTGGTAGACGGCCGGGGTAGCGATCTGGACGGCGCCCACCGGGAGGGAGGGCTCGCTCGGCGACAATGCCGCGCACGCCGAGGTGAGGGCGGGCAACCCGATGGTTATGAGAGCGTTGCGGACTGTTCGGTTTCGCACGGCCTCTCCCAGCCAAGTGTAAGGATTCTTGACTGTAGGGAGGCCAGAGGTGTGCCAGGCTAGGGGTCAGGCACCTGGCGTCTTCGGAGCCACCTTGGCTGGGGGGTTCGTGGCAGGCTTGGCCCCAGGTTTGGCGGCGGTGACGTGCGGCGGGGTGTTTCCGACCCTCCGGCGAATCGTTCCTTTGTCCACGGTCGCTCCGGTCCGGCTGATTGCCTGAAAGAACATCTGATCGCCCGCGACTTCCACGAGCATGAATGATCGGTCTGAGGCGAAGCCGACGTCCGTGATCTCGCCCGGGTGCGTGTCGCCGGATCGAAGTTTGGCAGATCCACCAGCAACGAAGTACTGGATGCCCTTCTGAGGACGGATGCGCTCGTAGATGTGCTCGTGGCCATTGAACACCACATCCACGCCATACTTCACGAAGATCGGCTCGAGGATCGTGCGGAGCTCGAGTTCAGGGCCCCGCCGTGCCGTGGTGTACATGGGGTGATGGAAATAGGCGATCTTCCAGTCGGAGCCTGACGCGGCCAGCTCCTTCTCAAGCCACTTCACCTGCTCCGGATCCATGTAATTGCTGTCCAGCACGAAGAACCGGACGTTCCCCTTCTTGAAGGTTCGATAGCGGTTCCCGCTCAGGTTGAACGGCTTGTAGAACTTCTGGTTGGGATCGTCGTGATTGCCCAGGGCGGCGTTGAATTCCACCTTCGCATCGAGCAGCGCCTTGTAGGGCTTCTCGAACTTTTGCGCGAAATCCTGAGGCCGGCTCGCGCCGTAAATGTTGTCGCCCAGCATGATTGCGAAGGGGAAGGGAAACCGCTTGTAGTAACTGGCGATCTGGCTCGCCGTTTCATACTGCACGCGATCGCCGGTGCCGGCGTCCCCGATCACGGCAAAGCGGACCGAGTTGGCGCGCAGGGGCAGGGCAAGCGTGGATGTGGTCGTGGTCGTCCGGGTCCGCGTCTGCGCCACAAGGGGCGCCGACCAGCAGGCCGCGAGGACCGCGAGGACAGTGGAAATGCGTGCGTTCACGGCAGTTCTCCGTTACGGAACCGCATTCGGCATGACGTCGATGATCAGGTTCGCCTCGACATCACGCAGGATGAGGTAGTGGGTGACGATGCGGTACTCCACCTTGTCCGTCGGCAGCGGCGGGAGCAGCGGCAGCAGGGTGGCCGGAAAGGTCGCCAGCGGGTAGGTGGTGGGATACACCATGTTCACGGCGGGAACGAAATTCGGGAGTTCTTCCTGGGCATCCTCCCGCTGCTCGACGACCGAGTCGGACCGCCGGCTGTACTCCGTCTTGATCAGGGTGGCGATAACCGTCGCAACTTCGGGGGTGAAGATGTCGCCCTGCTTGGCGGAATCCCTTGCACCCTGGATGAGGGTCGCGAGCGTCGTCGCGCGTGCGGCGATCTCGGCCTGGCTCTTGGTCACATCGAGCGGGCCCATCTTCTCCGCGAGGCTGTCGCGCAGCGTGACGTAGGCGTCGACCCGCTTGCCGAACTCGGCCAAGGGCGCGGCGGTGGGATCGCTGCGTTCTTCGTAGGGTTCCTTGCCGCATCCGAGCGCGGCGGCGGCGAGGAGGCCCGCGAAACCCGTCCGCATGAGGGCGCCACGCCAATTCGTGAGGGACACGGGGTCCTCCTCGAAAACGAGACCCGGGGCCACCTGGTCACGGCCCCGGTAACGACTTCGTCACACCACAATGAGAGGGCGACGAGGGCCAGACCGGAATTTGCACAGGGGGGGAGCGGCGTGGGTGAGATTCGAACTCACGAAGGACTTTCGCCCTTGGCGGTTTTCAAGACCGCTGCCTTAAACCACTCGGCCACCACGCCATAGAAGACGGCTATCAGCTATCAGCCATCAGCCCTCAGCTATTTGAACTCTCCGGCTTTCCGGATTTCGCTGTCCACTCGTTTGGCGATCGAATCGGCCTTGCTCGCGAGGGCGCTGTCGCCCCGCTCGCGATAGACCGTCGCCAACCCGCCATAGATGATCGAGTACAGTCGCAGGATGGATGCCGAGGGCGCATCCACCCAGCCACGGGGCCGCTCCCGGCTTGCGCTCTGCCAGCGGTACTCCATGTCGAGGAGGATGCGGCTCCGCTCCAGGTCGGTGTACCCCATCGGGGTGAACACGATGTTCTCGTTCGGCGTCACCGGCTTGGGATAGAGCTTCCGGACCAATCCCTGCGACACGAGATACGGAGTGAGACCGAGGGTCTCGTCGGGATAGCCTCCGGCGCTCCAGGCGAAGTAGATCGGGCGCTTGCCCAGATTCTGCCGGATAAGATAGACGGTGGCGAGATCCTTCCGGTCCACAATCTCGGACCCGAACGCGATCTCCAGATCGCCGAACTTGACCACGCTTTCCTTGGGAATCCGCGAATACTCGGGAAGGCTGTCGAGCTCGGCCAGCGACTGCGCCAAGACCGGAGCGGCCGGCTTCGGCCATCCCGAGGGCCCCGGCACGCCGAGCAGGAAGCCGGTGGTATCGCTGCGCGGCTTCCAGAGATCGATCGACTTGGTCGGATCGAACTCTGGTGTCTCCCGGCGGCGGAGCTGGCGGAGATGCCACTCGGTGTTCATCAGTGACAAGTTGGCCAGCGTGACGTCGGGCCGGATTCCCTCGACTTCCTGGGCGTACCAGAGCGGAAAGGTGTCGTTGTCTCCCGCCGTGATCAGGATGCCGTAGGGTTCGACCGATTCGAGGAGGTCGCGGGCGAAATCGCGTGCGATCGTCTCGTGGCTGCGGCTGGCGGTGACATGGTTGCCCAAGAGCGGAATCAGACCGAGCGCCAGCACTGGGATCGCCGCCAGCCGGGAGCGGAACCGCTCGGACACGGCTTGCGCGGCGACGCCGAGGCCCGCGGCGACCAGGGTGCCGAAGAAGGCGAACGAGCACAGGAAAAAGTAGTCCCGCTCGCGCACCTCGTGGTCCTCGGAGCGGGGGAACTGATCGAGGTACATCGAAAAACCATACCGGAAATTCAGGTAGTAGATCAGCGCAACGGTCAGCGTGGCGAACATCGCCAGCGCGGCGATCCCCGCGCGCCGGTCCTGCTTGATGAGCGACCAGAGTCCGCCGAGACCAGTGACGGCGAAGAGCGCGGTGATGATGGAGGTGAGCCCGGTCCAGTCCCGGGCGAACTGCCAGCTGAAGTACTGCCAGTACATGGCGAACTGGGCGCCAAGCGTCGCCTGCCGCTGGGAGAGGGGGGGCTTCCCGTATTGCACCCGGTTGAGGACGTCACTCAGCGCCTTGCTGAAGAAGCCCACCGGTTCGCCTTCATTGATCGCCGGGAAGTGCGCCGCGCGGATCGGGAGAAACAAATAGCTGACCGAAACCCCCACCACGACCGCGAGCAGGATTCCGAAGAGCACTGCGGGGCGGGTGAGGACGCGCCAGTCGGTCCAGAGGACATAGACCGCCACCGCCGGCGCGGCCAGCACTCCCATCATGTGGTTGGTCGAGGTCAGCGCAAGCAGGTACGCGATCAGGATGAGCCACCGGTCGCGGTGCGGACCGGGTTCATCATCGCCCCAGTGGACCGCGAGCCAGGTGACCAGCGCCATGGAGAAGAGGGAGACGGTATACACCTTCTCGTTGACTGTGGACTGGTTCCACACCGTCCACGACAAGGCGCCGACCAGCCCGCCCGCGGCGGCCGCGCCGAGGCGGAGCACACGATCCTGCACCAGGTTCCGCAGCCAGCGCTCGGCCGCCAGGAACCAGAGCCCGGCGGCGCAGGCGCTGGTGACCGCGGCGAAGAGATTGATCCGCACCGCGTAGGAAGCGGCGAGCGGGAGCAGCCCCCACACATGGGCCATGAGCACGAACAGGGGACTGCCCGGCGGGTGCGGGATCCCCAGCGTCTTGGCCGCGGCGATGTATTCCGAGGTGTCCCAGAACGCAGTCGTCGGCGCGAGGGTCGCGAGGTAAATCAGGAAGACCACCGCGGTGATGGCGGCGGCGGCTCCGTAAGGCGGCGACTTGCGTGTCGGGTGGGTCATGAAGCTCCAAAAGCGTCAACGGTCAACGGTCAACAGTGAACGGGACAAGCCCCCAGGGAAAGCGCTTTTCCCGTTGACCGTTCACCGTTCACCGTTCACCGTTCACGCAGTTTAGTGCCGGAACATCCGCCTGCCCGTCAGCACCATCGCGATCCCGTACCGGTTCGCGGCGGCGATGACCTCTGCGTCGCGCACCGAACCCCCGGGCTGGATGATCGCCCGGACCCCCGCGCGGGCCGCTTCCTCCACCCCATCGGGGAAAGGAAAGAATCCGTCCGACGCCAAGGATGCCCCCTCGGTCGGATGCTGCTGCTGGCGCGCCTTGTGGATTGCCAGGAAGACCGAGTCCACTCGGCTCATCTGGCCGGCCCCGATGCCGATCGCCTGCTCGTTGCGGGCGATGAGAATGGCGTTGGACTTGATTGCCGCGACGGCGGCCCACCCGAAGCGGAGATCGTTCCACTCATCCGGCGTCGGCCCGCGGGTGGTCACGGTCTTCCACCCCTCCTCGGACGGATCGAAGGCAAAGCGATCCTGCACCAGGAATCCTCCGCGAACACTCTTCCAGTCGAGCGATCCTGCCGGCGAGCCGATCGGCAGCTCGACCACCCGCAGGTTCTTCTTCTCGGCGAACACCGCCAGCGCGTCGTCCTGCACCGAGGGCGCGACGATCACTTCAACGAAGAGCTCCCGCAGCGACTCGGCCATTTCGCGATCCACCACGGTGTTGCAGGCGATCACGCCGCCGAAGGAGGAGACCGGGTCGGTGGCGCGGGCCTTGAGCAGCGCATCGAGCGCGGTGCGCCCGACGGCGATGCCGCAGGGGGTGGTGTGCTTGATGATCGCGCAGGCGGGCCGGTTCTTCCACGCCCCGACCGCGGCGGTTGCGGCATCGATGTCCATCAGATTGTTGAAGGAGAGCTCCTTGCCCTGCCGCTGCTTGAGATCCCGGATGCCGCGCGGTTCCTCGGTGGCATAGAGCGCGGCGCGCTGCTCGGGATTTTCACCGTACCGGAGCTCCTGCATGCGCTCGACGGAGAGATTGATGCGCGGAGGAAGCCCTTCGCCCGGAGCGGTCAGATACCCCGCCACCGCGGTGTCGTACTCCGCCGTATGGCCGAAGACCTTCGCCGCGAGCGAGCGCCTGCACTCGACGGGCACCTCGCCCTTGCGAAGGAGGTCGATGACCCAGCGGTAGTCGGTGGGATCGACGACGGGGATCACATTCTCGTAGTTCTTTGCCGCCGACCGCAGCATCGCGGGTCCGCCGACGTCGATATTTTCGATCGCGTCCTCCAGCGTCGCCGAGGGATGCGCGATGGTGGCCTGGAAGGGATAGAGATTCACCGCCACGAGCCCGAAGGCCAGAATGCTGTGGGTCTCGAGCTCCCGGCGATGCCCTTCGATTTGGGTTCGCGCCAGCAACCCGGCGTGGATTGCGGGATGCAGCGTCTTGACCCGCCCGTCGAGGATCTCGGGAAACCCGGTGACTTGATCCACCGAGCTGACGGCGATGCGGGCTTTTCGCAGCACGGCGGCGGTCCCCCCGGTGGACACGAGGTCCCACCCGAGCTCGATCAGCCCGCCCGCGAACTCTACGATGCCGCGCTTGTCGCTGACGGAAATGAGCGCACGGGGCATAGGCAAGGGGCCGGGTTAGGGAGCCAGGGAGCCAGGGAGCCAGGAAGCCAAGAAGCCTGCTTTACGGGTCGGGCTCAGCGGGAGCCCGATTTTTGCCGCGGCCAGCACCGCCGCCGGCAGGAGTTTGTGCTCGGCCTCGAGTACTCGTGCGGCGAGCGCCTCGGGCGTATCGCCCGGCAACACCGGAACGACCCCCTGGCAGAGCACTTCGCCCTCATCGTACTCCTCCGAGACCAGGTGCACCGTCGCGCCGGAGGTCGCGTCGCCCGACTGCAACACCGCCTGGTGGACCCTGAGGCCGTACATTCCGGGACCGCCGTGCCGGGGGAGCAGGGCAGGGTGGATGTTGATGATCCGCCCCCGCCACTCCCGCACCACCTGCTCGGGCACTCGCTTCAGGTAACCGGCGAGCACGACGAGCTCGGCCTGTGCCGCTCGCAGCACCCGGCGCCACTCCTCCGGATCTGCGGTATCATTCATAACGTGCACCGGGACGCCGTGGTCCCGGGCAAGCTGTACTCCACCGGCTTCGGCCCGGTTGCTGATGACCAGGACCACCCGCGCTGGGGCGCCGTCCCCGAGGGCGCGGAGGAGCGCCGCCAAATTGCTGCCCCTCCCCGAAACCACCGTCGCAACGCGCAGGAACATAGCCCACAAATATAAACTCTCCGGGTTTCCGGATCCCCGGCAGTTCCTGCATATCCGCTGCGGTGACGACATCTTCCCGACCCTCACCCGGGCGGGCATTCCTGGCGACAAGGTGCGCTGGGCCGACCCCGTTTGCGAGGGGCCGCTGCACCGCCATACCACCGAGACGGCCCGCCAGAAGGAGCGAGCGGCATACCTTTCGGCACGGTTGTCCATTCCGGTGACCGAGACCTACCGCGATCTCATGGGCGAGGACTGGCGGGTCGATCAATGCGTCCACTACGACGAAACAATTCTCTGGTTCGAAGCCGACCTCCACGACCAAATGATTCTGGTCTATCTCCTGGCGCGCCTCGGTCCGATGCGGACCCGCACCCGCCTCAGGCTGATCTGTATCGGCGAGTTTCCTGGAGTGTCCCGTTTCATCGGTCTTGGCCAGCTGTCACCCGGCCAGCTTGCCACGCTGCTACCCACGCGGCGTCCTGTGACGGCGGGGCAGATCCGGCTTGCCACGCGCACCTGGGACGCACTGCGCGACGGCGACCCTCTGGCGCTCTCCACGATCGGGGGCATGCGAAGCAGCGCGCTGCCGTTTCTCCCCGCCGCGGTGCGCCGCTACCTCGCCGAGTATCCTTCAATTCGCAATGGACTGAGCCGGACCGAGCAGCTGTCGCTCGAGGCGGTCGCCGCCGGCGCCCGCACGCCGAAGGAGGTCTTCCCGCGGGTTCAGGAGCGGGAGCGGCGCCCTTACATGGGGGATACGATGCTCTGCGCGGTGCTCCGCGGTCTCGCCTCGACGCGCTTTCCGGCGATTGCCGGCGCCCACGGCAGGCTCCCCCGGCTCAAGGATCCCGAGTTCGCCGACCATCCGATCCGCCTCACCGATACGGGACAGCGACTCCTTGCCAACGAGATCGACTGGTGCGCGGTATCGGGGGTGATTCGGCAGATCGGCGGGGTAACGCTTCGCGGTCCGCGGCCACGCTGGCGCTGGGATACACGCCGCCACATCATCGTCGAGCAGCGATCGCGCTGACCGCCTCCGCGGCGTCCGCAACCACCGGAAAGCCCTGCGCCCCCGCGCTCTCACGATGGTCGGGGCCGTGCCCCGTCAGCACGAGCATCCCCCGCCCGCCGAGGGCCAGCGAAGGTGTCAGGTCGGTGATCCGGTCTCCCACCCAGTACGAGCGCGCGAAGTCGATGTCCAGATCGGCGCCGGCCCGCTCGTAGAGCAGGAGCTTCGGTTTTCTGCACGGGCACTCCCCGTCGATCTCCGGTGCATGGGGACAGAGATAGGTTGCGTCGACGCGCGCACCCTCGGCGGCGAGCAGCTCGTCCATGCGGGCGGCGACCGCGTGGTACTGCGCCCAGGTCACGTGCCCCCGCGAGATGCCGGCTTGGTTGGTCACCACCACGACGAGATAGCCCAGTCCGTGCATCCGGTCGACCGCGTCCGCGGTGCCCGGAAAGAGGGAGACGCGTGCCGTATCGTTGAGGTACCCGGGCGGGGGATCGTCCACCAGGGTGCCGTCCCGGTCGACGAAGACGGCGGGCCGCATCACGACCCGTCGTCGAGCGCCGCGCGAACAGCTTCGGCGACCTGGGGGAGCGCCGCTTCAGGAAGGGTGCGCGGATCGAGCAGGACCCTGCCCCCCTCGATCCTGCTCACGACCGGGGGCCAGCCGAGGCGGAGACGCAAGGCGAGACTCGAGGCGCCGAGCGCTCCCGGATCGAGAGACACCAGCGTGGTGGGGAGCACGGCGCCGGGGAAGGAGCCGCCTCCGACAGCGGAGAATCCGGGAGTGAGGGCCGGAAGGCCAGCCGTGCCGATGGCGTTTTGAAGTGCGGTGGCACGGGCGTGGAGCTGGGCGGAATCGAGGGTGAGCATCGCGAGCACGGGAACTTCCCGCAACGCCGTGTCGGGATCGCGGTAGAGCGCGAGTGTCGCTTCCAGGCCGGCGAGGGTCATCTTGTCCGCGCGGAGTGCGCGGGCGAGCGGATTCCGTCGCGCCGCGGCAATGCGGCTCCCCTTGCCGACCAGACAACCGGCCTGCGGACCGCCCAGGAGCTTGTCGCCGCTGAAGAGCACGACGTCGGCGCCGTGGCGGACCGCGTCGCCCACGCGGGGCTCGCTGCTGAGACCGAAGGGCGATAGATCGGCGAGCAGTCCGCTGCCCACGTCGTGCAGGTACGGAATCCCCGCGGCAGCCGCGAGCGCGGCGAGCTCCGCCGGCTCGGGGCTCGCGACGAATCCACTCTGCTCGAAATTGCTGCGGTGCACCGTCAGGATTGCCCCGGCCTTCCCGGACAGGGCATCCCGGTAGTCGGCCAGGTGTGTTCGATTGGTCGTGCCCACCTCGCGCAAGATCGCCCCGCTCTTCACCAGAATGTCGGGGATGCGGAATGAACCGCCGATCTCGATCAGCTCACCGCGCGAGATCAGCACCTCGCGACCTTCCGCGGCCGCGTTGAGCGCGAGCACGAGTGCTCCGGCGGCGTTGTTGACGACCAGTCCATCTTCCGCGCCGGTGAGCGACGCGAGCAGGGAGGCGCAATGGTCGCTCCGGCTTCCGCGGGTGCCGGTGGCGAGGTCGAGCTCCAGCGTGCTGTACCCCGCGGCCACCGCCTGCACGGCGGCGACCGCCGCGGCGGCGAGCGGCGCTCGGCCGAGGTTGGTGTGCAGCACGACGCCGGTGGCGTTGAGCACGGGAAAGAGGGAGGGGGAGGCTCGGATCGTCACCCGTTCGGCGACGTCTCCCACCCAATCCGCCGGCACCGGACTCCTGCCGCTGCGCGCCGCATGCACCGCCTCGCGCACGGCGGCGACGACGAGGCTTCTCGGCGCCTGCGCGAGGAGCGCCTGCACGCCGGGCTCCTGCATCAGCCGGTCGACGGAGGGGAGGTGGCGGCGGGGGTCCATCAAGGGGAAGGGGGAAGGGGGAGCGGGGAAGGGGGAAGGGGGAGCGGGGAAGGGGGAACCGTGAACGGTGAACGGGACGTATCGGGCTTGGCCTTGGTCGTGTCCGCCACCGGTTTCTCGGCGGGGATCTGGGCGACACCGCGGGCGTTGCCCACCACGCCGCTGACGGACTTGATGCCCTGCACGTCGACGACGTATTTCGACGCCGGGGCCAATCGGCGGCTCACGCGCACGTAAAGTTTGTCGAACAGCGGAGGCTTGGTGCGGAGCGGTCCGGTCCCGGTGGTATCCGGTGTGACGGCTCGGCGGCGCTCGGCGCCGGGGATTCTGAGCGCGCTCGCTTCGCGCGCCCGCGCGATCGAATCGGCGCGAATACTGTCCTCCCGCGCCTTGATGGAATCGGCCCGCGCGCGCGTGGTATCGACAGCCCGAACCGGGGTAAAGGCCGTGTCATAGGCTCCGCGGGGGAGGATGGCGAGCACCGCCACCGGGACCGAATCGGGAAGCAGCCGCACTCGGACGGAATCGGCGGGCAGGCGCTGATAGGGATCCAGCTGTTGCGAGAACGTCAGCACCAGCGAGAGTGTGTCGTTGAGCTCGGCGGTCGAAATGCGCGCCGGGATGGTGTCGTGCCGGAAAGCCCACACCTCTCCGACGACGTCGCGCCCGGCGACAGCACGGGCGGTGTCGTACGATTCGCGGGTCTGCCGCCGGCGGTCGTTGTTCTGGTCGAGCACGCCGTACACCAGGTAGTCGCCACGGGGCAGTGGCCCGAGGACGAAGCGCCCTGCCGAATCGGCGACGCTACGATAGACGAGGCTGTCGGGGAGGAGAAGCGCTTCGACCAGGCCCTGCCGGTGGGGGCGCTGGGTTCCCCAGTCCACGATCACGCCACGCAATGTCGTCTCAGGCAGGGGGGCACCGGTGGTGAAGGTGATCACGCCGCCGGTCAGGCTTCGGTTTCCCCGCAGATCGGCGATACCGCGGAGCAGCTCGGCGCGGTAGACAATATTGGCGCGCCATCCGTCTTTCGGCCGGACGATGATACGGTCCCGCTTCCACTCGACCGAGGGCACTTCATTTCCGGGCGAGAGGATGATCAGCCGCTCGAGGTCGCCGGTCCCGAGTCCGAAATTTGGTGTACCACCTTCGGCGACCACTTCGTCGAACTGAAATTCGACGTTTCCCTTGAACTCCGCGAGCACTTTCGTCGAATCGGGGACGGTGGAGACGAGGCGGGGCGGGGTACGATCGGCCGGGCCGCCAGGTGGGGGGGCAATGCTGGCGCAGCCGATGCCGGTGGCGAGGCAGAGGCCTATCGCCAGGCGGAGATGGGCCCATTCGCGAGCGCTCAGGGTGACACCGCGCAGCCGAGCGCGCGGCGCCGCTCGGCGAGCGATCCCGCCTGCTCGCGCCATGCGGCAAGCTTTTCCCGCTCCCGCCCCACCACCTCGGCCGGAGCGCGGGCAACGAACTGCTCATTGCCGAGCTTGCCCTCCTGCCCCCGGATGGCGCCGGCGAGCCGGTCGCTCTCCGCCTTGAGCCGGGCGCATTCCCGCTCGATATCGACCAGATCCCCGAGGGGAATGCTCACCGTGGCGCCGTCTGCGAGCACGGCGTTCGCGGTGGCCTCGGCTCCGCCGGTCGTGCGCGCAGTGATCTCGAGAGTGGCGACCTTGGCAAGACGGCGCACCATCGCCGCGTCTTCCTGGAGGGCGGCAGCGAGCTCGGCGCCGGGCGCGCTCACGCTAACCCGGACCGTGTGCCCCGGCCGCACTCCGTACTCGGACCGGATCGAGCGGATGGCACCGACCAGCTCCTGCAGCGTGCCGAATCGGCTCAGCGCCCGGGCGTCCGGCGCGCGCCGGTCGCTCGCGGGCCAGGGCGCCACCATGATCGAATCGGCATCGGACCGGCCCGGCAGCCGCCGCCAGAGCGCTTCGGTGATGAACGGCATCACGGGGTGCAGCAGCCGCAGCGCCACGTCGAAAGTCTGCGTCACCACACCGCGCGCCACCTCGCTGCCGGGGTGGTCGCCGTAGAGGCGCGGCTTGATCGCTTCAACATACCAGTCGGCGAGATCGCTCCAGATGAAGCGATGCAGGGCGAGCGCGGCATCGTTGAGACGGAAGCGCTCGTACCCCGCCGTAACCTCGCGGATCGTCTCTTCGCAGCGGGCGATGATCCAGCGGTCGGCGAGCGTCAGCTCGTCCCGTCGGATGACGTCCGTCGCGCCCCCGGCCAGCGGACGCACCGGGCCGTCGAGGTTCGAGAGAATGAACCGCCCGATGTTCCAGAGCTTGTTGGCGAAGTTGCGCCCGGGCGCGAAGGAGCCTTCCAGGTCGTTCGGATCGAGCACGATGTCGGTCCCGACCGGCAGGCCGGAGATGACGGTGTAGCGCAGCGCATCGGCCCCATAGAGCCGCACCACGTCGAGCGGATCGATCCCATTGGCCAGCGACTTGGACATTTTCCGGTGCAGCGTATCCCGGACCGTCCCGTGCAGGTACACCGTCGTGAAGGGGACTTCGCCGATGCACTCGAGCCCCGCCATGATCATCCGGGCCACCCAGAAGAACAGGATCTCCGGCGCCGTGACGAGGGTGTGTCCCGGGTAGAACCGTGCGAGATCGGGCGTCTGGTCCGGCCAGCCGAGGCTGGAGAACGGCACCAGCTGGGAGGAGAACCAGGTATCGAGGACGTCCTCGTCCTGGCGCGCCGGGCCGCCACAGCCGGGACAGGCGTCGAGGTCGGTTGTGCTTGCCGTCACCCGTCCGCAGCCCGACGCGTCACAATACCACACCGGAATCCGGTGTCCCCACCAGAGCTGGCGGGAGATGCACCAGTCCCGGATGTTTTCCATCCACTGGGCGTACTCCGCTCCGCGGTGCTCCGGAATGAACCGAACGCGCCCGTCGCGGTAGGCGGCCAGCGCAGGCTCGGCGAGCGGCTTCATCCGCACGAACCACTGGTCGGAGAGCCGGGGCTCGACGACCGTTTCGCAGCGATAGCAGTGCCCGATCGCGTGCGAGTGGTTCTCAACGCGCACCAGCAGCCCGGCCGCTTCGAGCTCGGCCACGACCCGCTTGCGCGCTTCGAAGCGATCGAGCCCGCGGAAGTGCACCGGCACATTCTCGTTCATCCGCGCGTCGTCGGTCATGATGTCGAGCGGCTCGAGCCGATGCCGCCTGGCGATGTCGAAGTCCACCGGATCGTGGGCGGGAGTGAGCTTGACCGCGCCGGAGCCGAAGCCGGGGTCCACCGCTTCGTCGCCCACGATCGGAATCCGCCGGTCCGCGAGGGGGAGCAACGCAAAGCGGCCAATGAGTGCCTGGTAGCGGTCGTCCTCCGGATGCACCGCGACTCCGGTGTCGCCCAGCATCGTCTCCGGGCGGGTCGTGGCCACCACGAGGTGGCCGCCGTCCTCGAGAGGATACCGCAGATGCCAGAGCTTTCCCTCGACCTCGACCTTTTCGACTTCCTCGTTCGACAGCGCGGTCAGGCAGCGCGGACACCAGTTGATGATGTACTTCCCGCGGTAGATCAGTCCCTTGTCGTGCAAGGCGACGAAGACCGTCCGAACGGCGCGCGAGAGATCGTCATCGAGGGTGAAGTAGGTCCGGTGCCAGTCACAGCTCGCGCCGATGGCCCGAAGCTGATCGAGGATGATTCGCCCGGTCTCCTCGACGTAGGCTCGGATCCGGCGCTCGAACTCCTCCCGGCCAAGGTCGAAACGGGTCTTGCCCTCTTTGGCCAGGATTCTCTCGACCACGTTCTGCGTCGCGATCCCGGCGTGATCGGTACCGGGGAGCCAGAGCGTGTCCCGTCCACGCATCCGCTCGAACCTGACCACGACGTCCTGCACGGTGTTGTTGAGGCCGTGCCCCATGTGCAGCTGCGCGGTGACGTTGGGCGGGGGCATCTGGACGACGTATGGACGCGAGTACGCGAGGACGCGGGAGTCGGACCCGTGGTCCGACGCGGGTTCGAACAAACCGCGGCGCTCCCACTGCCGGTAGAGTGCGCTCTCCAGGCCGGTGGGATCGTATTGGGGCGGGAGTGGCGTCTGTGGGCTCATGCCGAGCGGGGCGCGTCGTCTCGCACCAGCGCCACGAGCGAATCATCCTCGCCGTGCACGAGCAGGCGATTGATGATGGGCTCGGGTCCGGCCGCCGCCCCGGCGACGCGGTGGGCCCGCGCCCGCGCGGCACGGCTGGTTACCCACCCGTGGAGCTCGAGCCCGGTCCGCCCGATGGCGAGGAGCTCGAAGGCTTCCCCCCGAAGGCCGGGATCGGCCGCCAGGGCGGCGCGCACCCGCGCCAGCAGCACTGCCCGGCGCTCCGGGGCGGCCGGCGCGCGACCGGCTGCGCGGACGATGCGTCCCACGCGGCCTAGCCCACCGGTACCGAAGAGGGTTCCGATCAGAAACCCCGCGGCGAGGCCGGTGCCGAATCCGAGCCCGGCGAGTGCGCCGGTCACGGCGCCGCCCCGGCTCCTATGACGCCGCGTGACACTGAGTTGCATGCGGTTAACTTAATACCACTTCCGAGTCCCGAGAACCGAGAGAAACGATGGCAGCTGAGCCCGGCTCGTCGACCCGTGTGTCCGGAACACGACTGGCAATTCTCGCCCTGGTCGTGATGACCGGGCTGGCCCTCTTTTTTGCCCTGGCGCACCGCACCCCGGTGGTGATTCACCCCGAAGTGGAGGCGGCGCCATGAGCTCGATCCGCATCACTCTGCCCGATGGGAGCGTGCGCGAGGTTTCGGCGGAAACCTCCGGCCTCGAGCTGGCCCATCAGATCGGGCCGGGCCTGGCCCGCGCCGCGCTCGCCATCCGGGTGAATGGGCAGATTCGCGACCTCTCGCGCCCTCTCGGAGAGGACGCGACGGTGGCGA
The DNA here is from genome assembly GCA_964535105.1 of uncultured Gemmatimonas sp. Taxonomy (GTDB): domain Bacteria; phylum Gemmatimonadota; class Gemmatimonadetes; order Gemmatimonadales; family GWC2-71-9; genus JABFSM01. The sequence continues at coordinate 23,358 of CAZHSO010000013.1, read as the reverse complement.
TCATCACCGAGCGCGACGAGGCCGCTCTCGAGCTGCTCCGGCACTCGGCGGCGCATGTTCTGGCCACCGCCGTCCGGGAGGTTTTTCCGGGCGCGGGGATCGGCTTCGGTCCGCCGATCGAGGACGGGTTCTATTACGACTTCGAGGTGCCGCGCCCGTTCACACCCGAGGACCTCGAGAAGATCGAGACGGTGATGCGCGAGGTCGCCGCGCGGGACTACCCCTTCGTGCGGGAGGTCGTGGACCGGGACGAGGCCAACCGCAGGTTCAGCGACGATCCGCTCAAGCTGGAGCGCATCGCCGAGCTCGGCCCCGAGGAGACGATCACGGTCTACACCGACGGCCCCTTCGTCGATCTCTGCCGGGGTCCGCACATTCCGGCGACCAGCCGGCTCAGGCACTTCAAGCTGCTGCACGGCGCCGGAGCCTACTGGCGGGGTGATGAGCGGCGCCAGATGCTGCAGCGGATCTACGGCACCGCCTGGTTCAAGCAGGAGGACCTGGACGCGTATCTCAACCGGCTGGAGGAATCCCGGAAGCGCGACCACCGCGTCATCGGCAAGCAGCTCGATCTCTTCTCGATCAGCGACATCATCGGGCCGGGGCTGATCCTCTGGCATCCCAGGGGCGCGATCATCCGGTGGCTGCTTTCCCGCGCGGTCGAGGACGACAACGTCGCCTCGGGGTACGATCTCGTCTATACGCCGAACGTCACCCGCGAGGAGCTGTTCAAGATTTCCGGTCACTTGCCGCTCTACAGCGCCAACCAGTATCCCGCTATGGCGGGGGGCGCCGGAGAGGCGGAAGACGTCCACTACCGGGTCAAGCCGATGAACTGTCCCATGCACGCGCTGATCTACAAGTCGCAGCAGCGGAGCTATCGGGATCTTCCGGTGCGGCTCTCGGAAGTCGCCAACGTCTATCGCAACGAAAAGTCCGGCACTCTGCACGGCATGCTCCGGGTGCGCGGGCTCTCCATGGATGACGCACATATCTTCTGCACCCTGGAGCAGATCGAGGACGAAATCTTTCTTTGTCTCGACCAGGTGGACCGGCTGGTCCGGCGCACCTTCGGCTTCGAGCTGGACTTCGAGATCTCGACTCGGCCGCCGGAGCGGCTCGGTGCGGACGAGGTGTGGGACCGGGCCGAGGCGGTGCTGCAGCGCGCGCTGGAGCGGAAGGGAATTGCCTTCCGCCTTGATGCGGGGGGCGGCGCGTTCTACGGTCCCAAGATCGACATCAAGTTCCGCGACGCGATCGGCCGGCTATGGCAGGGACCCACCATCCAGCTCGACTTCAATCTGCCGGAGCGCTTCGAGCTCGAGTTCACCGGGCCGGATAACAAGCCGCACCGGCCGGTGATGATTCACCGGGCGATCTACGGCACGCTGGAGCGCTTCACCGGCAGCCTCATCGAGCATTTTGCGGGGGCCTTCCCGGTGTGGCTCTCGCCCGAGCAGGTGCGGGTCATCCCGATTTCCGATGCGCAGGCCGACACGGCGCGGGGTGTGGCGAGCCGGCTCAAGGCGGCGGGGCTCCGCGTCCACGTGGACGACGGCCACGAGACGCTCAACTACCGGATCCGCGAGGGAGAAATCGGAAAGGTTCCGTACATGGCGGTTATCGGGCAACGGGAAGCCCAGGCCGACAGCCTCGCGCTGCGCGTTCGCGGCGCCGGAAGCAAGCAGGAGGTCATGACGGTCGAGGCGTTCCTGGCGCGGATCGGCGAAGAAGTGCGCACCCGCGCGATTGCGCCCTGACGACTATTCTTCTTTCGAATTCCTCCACTGAGATCCACGTGTCCGACGCAACGACGCCCGTCATTCTCTCCGCCTGCCGAACGCCGATTGGGAAGTATCTCGGCGCGCTGGCATCCTTCACGGCGCCCCAACTGGGGGCGATCGTCGTGCGGGAGGCGGTCGCCCGGGCGGGAGTCGCCGCCGCCGATATCGACGACGTGATCATGGGTCACGTCCTGCAGGGGGGCGCGGGGCAGGCCTCCGGCCGCCAGGCGATGATCCAGGCCGGCCTTCCCGGAACGATCTCCGCCGTTACCATCAACAAGGTGTGCGGCTCGGGCCTCAAGGCGGTGATGCTCGCCGCCCAGGCGATCAAGGCCGAGGATGCCGACTGCGTCGTAGCGGGCGGGATGGAGGCGATGAGCGCATCGCCACACTACGTCTACGGAATGCGGATGGGCATCAAGGCGGGGAACCAGACGATGGTGGACGGGATGATCCACGACGGGCTCTGGGATTCCTTCGGCACCGTGCACATGGGGAGCTACGCCGAATACACCGCGGAGAAGGCGGGCGTGTCGCGCAAGGATCAGGACGAATTCGCCTGCCAGAGCCACCGCAAGGCGGTCGCCGCCATCGAGGCGGGAAAATTCGCGGCGGAGATCGTGCCGGTCAACGTCCCCGGCAAAAGTGGGCCGACCCGGTTCGCGCAGGATGAAGGGCCGCGGAAGGATACGACGGTCGAGGTGCTCGCCAAGCTCAAGCCGGCATTTCAGAAGGACGGCAGCGTCACCGCCGGGAATGCCCCGGGGCTGAACGACGGCGCCAGTGCGCTGGTCGTGTCGTCGCTCGCCTATGCCAAGGCGCACGGCATCGCGCCGATGGCGCGTATCACGGCGTACGCCACGGGGGGCGGCGAGCCGAAGGATCTTTTCTTCGCGCCGATTCAGGCGGTGGAGCATCTGCTGAAGAAGTCGGGCACCAGCATCGGAGACTACGACCTGATCGAGGCGAACGAGGCCTTTGCCGTGCAGGCGCTGGCCGACGGACGGGCGCTGGGATGGGATTGGGATCGCGTGAACGTGCATGGGGGCGCCATCGCCCTCGGCCACCCGATCGGCGCGAGCGGTGCACGGGTGCTGACGACTCTTCTCTATGCCATGGGTGACCGGAAGGCCCGTAGCGGCCTCGCCACGCTCTGCCTCGGGGGGGGTAATGCTGTCGCGCTGGCGGTCGAGGCGCTTTGATCAGCCGCGCGCGGGCGCTCGGCTGGTCGCTGGTCTTTCTGGGAGGAGGGGTGGCGCTCACCCTCCCTCTGCTTCACCTTGTGTCGCGATCTCCGCGCCTCGCCACTCCCGGCGGGGCGCTCTGGCTTGCGGCCTTGCAGTCGCTGGTGCTCCTCGTGGTCTTCAGCCTGATGACCTGGCTGGTTGGGGGACGCATCCTCGCGCTTCGTCCCGAGGATTTCGGCGCGCGCCCGGCAGGGTTGGGGGTCCGCCGATTCGGCTGGGGCTTTGCGATCGGCGCGGGGCTGGCGGCGCTCGCGATGGCCGCCGCGGTGGCGGCGGGCCGGGCCTCGTGGCAGGACGATGGGGGAGCGGTGTCGAGCTGGCTGGTGTCGGTGCTTGCGACCGGGGCCGTGCTGCTTCCCGCCGCGCTCGCCGAGGAGCTCATCTTCCGGGGCGTGCCGTTGCTCGCGCTCTCCCGCGCCTTCGGCAGATTGCCGGCGATCGTCGGGCTCTCGCTGCTCTTCGGGCTGGGCCATCTTTCGAATCCCGGCATCACGGGGCTCGCCGTGGCCAACATCGCGATCGCGGGTGTCTTCCTCGGACTCGCGTTCTTCACCCCCGGCGGACTGTGGACCGCGACCGGGGTGCACCTGGGGTGGAACCTCGCGCTGGCCGGGCTGGCGGCACCGGTGAGCGGGCTCCCGCTTCCGATGCCCTGGCTCGATTACCTCGCCGACGGACCGGCGTGGCTCACCGGCGGCTCGTTCGGACCCGAGGGTGGGATTATCGGCGCGCTCTGTCTCCTGGCCGGCGTGGTGTTCACCGCTCGACGCATGACGAAGGAGGCCGTGGCATGAGCAGGGCGGCGGTGATCGGCTCGGGCACCATGGGAAACGGCATCGCCCACGTTTTCGCGCAGCACGGCTGGGAAGTCACGCTCATCGACGTCGCGGAGACCGCGCTCACGCGTGGACTCGCCACGATCAAGATGAATCTGGAGCGGCAGGTCAAGAAGGGATCGATCGGGGCCGAGGTTCCGGAGCAGGTCCTCGGGCGCATCACGACGCACACCGCCCTGGAATCGGCAGCGGGAGCGGAGCTGGTCGTCGAGGCCGCCACCGAGCGGCCCGACCTCAAGTTCGAGATATTCCGGACGCTCGACGGGTGCTGTGACCCGGCTGCAATCCTGGCGAGCAACACGAGCTCCATCTCGATCACGGAGATCGCGTCGCAGACACGGCGGCCGGGGCAGGTCATCGGCATGCATTTCATGAACCCGGTGCCGGTGATGCAGCTGGTCGAAGTGATCCGCGGTCATGCGACTTCGGACGCGACGACGCGAAGGACGCTCGACATCGCGACCGCGCTCGGGAAGACGCCGGTCGAAGTGAACGACTATCCGGGATTCGTGGCGAACCGGATTCTCCTGCCGATGATCAACGAAGCCATTTATGTGGTCATGGAGGGTGTCGCGACGGCCGAAGCGGTAGACACAGTGATGCAGCTCGGCATGGCGCACCCCATGGGCCCGCTGGCGCTGGCCGATTTTATCGGTCTGGATGTCTGTCTCGCCATTCTCGAGGTGATGCACAGGGGGCTCGGCGATCCGAAATACCGTCCCTGTCCGCTGCTCCGGAAAATGGTCGCGGCGGGGGATCTCGGGCGGAAGAGCGGGCGCGGTTTCTACAACTATCCGTGATCGTGAGCAGTGAGCGGTAAGCGGTGAGCGGGACCTGCCTTTCCCGCTTACTGCTCACCGGTCACCGCTCACCACGAAAGGAACTATGGACGTACTCGGAAGCATGGCGCACTGGGGTCACGAGCAGGTCGTTTTCTGCCACGAGCCCTCGTCGGGATATCAGGGGATCATCGCGATCCACGATACATCACTCGGGCCCGCTCTCGGCGGCACCCGGTTCTGGCGGTACGCCACCACCGAGGAAGCCATCACCGACGCGCTCCGGCTGGCGCGCGGGATGACGTACAAAGCCGCGGTGGCGGGGCTCAATCTGGGAGGCGGCAAGGCGGTTATCGTCGGCGACAACAAGCGCGCCGACCGGGAAGGGCTCTTCCGGGCGCACGGCCGATTCGTCGATTCGCTCGGCGGGCGCTACATCACCGCCGAAGATATCGGGACGTCCCCCGCCGACATGGAATACGTGCGGAGCGAGACAAGTCACGTGGCCGGGCTCCAGGGTCTCTCCGGGGATCCGTCACCGGTCACCGGCTACGGCGTGTACATGGGGATGAAGGCGTGCGCGCGCCAGCGGTGGGGCAAAGACAGTCTGGCGGGCCGCACAGTGGTGGTGCAGGGCGCGGGCAAGGTGGCCTACTACCTGTGCGCGAATCTGCACCAGGAGGGCGCCAAGCTCGTGGTGACCGATCTCGACGCCGACAAGATGAAGCGAATGGTGTCCGAGTTCGGCGCGACAACGGTTGCACCCGATGCAATCTACGATCAGCCCGGGGACGTGTACGCTCCCTGCGCGCTGGGGGCTACCATCAACGACGACACCCTGAAGCGCCTGAAAGTCGAAATCGTGGCCGGCGGCGCGAACAACCAGCTGGCGGAGGATCGGCACGGCATTGAGCTGGAGCGCCGCGGCATGCTGTACGCACCCGATTTCGTGATCAACGCCGGCGGACTGATCAACGTGTACGGTGAGCTGGAAGGGTGGCCCGAGGAGCGGGCCAAGCGGAAGGCGCAGGAGATCTACGACGCGATCCTCAAGGTGTTCGCCATCGCGAAGCGCGACGGCATTCCGTCGTTCCAGGCCGCGGACCGGCTGGCGGAGGAGCGAATTGCGTCCGTCGCAGGGTTGAGAAAAACGTGGAAAAGCGTGAACGGTCACCGTTGATGTTTTTCAGCTAGATTCCCTGCTCATGACAGAGATCATCCCAATCGCCGCCGATCACGCCGGCTTCGAGATGAAGGAGCGGCTCGTGAAAGAGCTCAGCGCGCTCGGTTACGAGCCCCTCGACCTCGGGACCCACAGTCGGGAGTCGGTGGACTATGCCGGCTTTGCGCACCAGGTCGCGCAACGGGTTGCGCAGGGTGAAAACGCGAGAGGAATTCTTCTCTGCGGGACGGGGCTCGGGATGAGTTACGCGGCCAACCGCCACCATGGGGTGCGGGCGGCGGTGGTCTGGTCCCCCGTCGTGGCACATCTGGCCCGGGAGCACAACGACGCCAACGTGCTGGTGCTGCCGGCGCGGTGTCTCGACCAGGAGGAGGGCGTCGCAATCCTGAAGGAATGGCTGACCACTCCGTTCGCCGGCGGACGCCACGCCCGGCGGGTGGCCCAGATCGAGGAGACCGGCCCGGATGCTTGATCACGAGGCACCCCTGCGCGCGGCCGATCCGGCCATCGCCCGACTGGTTGATGAGGAGCTCGCGCGCCAGCGCGATGGACTCGAGCTGATCGCGAGCGAAAACTTCGCGTCCCGCGCGGTCATCGACGCAATGGGGACACCGCTCACAAACAAGTACGCCGAAGGCTATCCCGGCAGGCGCTATTACGGCGGGTGCGAGGTGGTGGACAAAGTCGAGCGGCTCGCCATCGATCGCGCCAAGGCGTTGTTCAAGGCGGAGCACGCCAACGTCCAGGCGCACGCGGGCGCGCAGGCCAACTTCGCCGCGTTCATGGCGCTTGCCCGGCCCGGTGAAACGCTCCTCGCCATGTCGCTCCCGCATGGCGGGCACCTTACTCACGGCCACTCGGTGAGCCACAGCGGGGCGATCTGGAAGGCGGTGCATTACGGCGTCGATCCCGCGACTGGCCTGATCGATTACGATCAGGTCCGCGACCTCGCGCGGGAGCACCGGCCGCGCCTGATCGTGGCGGGAGCGAGCGCATACTCGCGGATCATCGACTTCGCCGGGTTCCGGAGCATTGCCGACGAGGTGGGGGCGTCGTTCCTGGTGGACATGGCGCACTTCGCGGGGCTGGTGGCGGGGGGCGTCTATCCCTCCCCGGTGCCGCACGCCCATGTGGTGACGACCACCACGCACAAGACGCTGCGCGGCCCGCGGGGCGGGCTCATTCTCTGCGGCGAGGCGCTCGCCAAGGTCATCGACAAGTCGGTCTTCCCCGGGACCCAGGGCGGGCCGCTCATGCACATCATCGCCGCCAAAGCGGTGGCGTTCGCGGAGGCGATGACCCTGGAGTTCAAGGCCTACTCGCGCCGCACGGTCGCCAACGCCCAACGGCTCGCGAATGCCCTCATCGACCGCGGGCTCGCCATCGTGTCGGGGGGGACCGACAGCCATCTGATGCTCGTCGATCTGCGGTCCCGGTCCCTCACCGGCAAGGTGGCGGAGGAGCTCCTGGTGCGCGCCGGAATCACGGTCAACAAGAACACGATCCCCGACGATCCGCAGTCCCCCTTCGTGACCAGCGGCATCCGGCTCGGTACGCCGGCGCTCACCACCCGCGGCATGGGTCCGGCCGAGATGGACCGGATTGCCGAGTTGATCGACCTGGTGCTCACCGAGCGCGACGACGCCACGGTCGAGCGGGTGCGCGGACTGGTCGAGGAGCTCGCGGGAGGCTTTCCCCTCTACGCGCGGAGCCCGGCACCGGCAATGGCGGGGGCGCGATGAACGAGCTGCGCTTCGCGACCGACGTCCTGGAGAAGATCCGCCGCCGCGGCGAGCGCTATGACGAGCGCGCCTATCTCTTTGTCCTCGCGAGCATCGAATATCTGCAGACCAGTCTCCTCGAGCGCCGGCACGTCAACGGCCCCGAGCTGACGCTCGCCTGCCGTGACTTTGCCCTTGAGCAGTACGGCCTTCTCGCGGGGACGGTCCTGGAGCATTGGGGTGTGCGCGGCACCGAGGACTTCGGCCGCATCGTGTATGCGCTGGTCGACGTCGGTCTCCTGGTGACGCAGCCAGGCGACCGGGTCGAGGACTTCCACGGCGTCTATGCCTTCGAGCAGGCCTTCGGCGACGCCTACATCTGGCAGGGCATTCCAGGAGCGTGAGTGGTGGGCGGTCTCCCCTTCATCCCCGTGGTCACTCCCGAGCAAGCCGATCTCTGGGATCATCGCGCCGAGTCGGCGGGAACTCCTCTTCGCGCCCTGATGGAATGCGCCGGCCGGGGCGTAGCGGCGCTGGCCGCGGCGCGGTTTCCCGAGCTCCTGCGCCAGGGTGTCCTCGTGGCGACCGGCCCCGGAAACAACGGAGGCGACGGGTGGGTCGCCGCGCGCGCGTTGCATTCGAGCGGTGTGCCGGTCTGGGTCGCCGCCTCCGGTGAATCGCGCGCCGAGGTGCCCCGCGCGGTTGCGCGAGCCGCGCGGGAGAGCGGCGTCCGGGAGGTCGCACCCGACGGGCCCTGGCCGAATACCGCGTTGGTCCTCGATGCGGTCCTGGGTACCGGGGCCCGGGGCGCCCCGCGCGGCCCGGTGGCGCCGCTCCTCTCCCGCCTCGCCGATCTTTCCCACCCTCTCATCGCCATCGACGGGCCGAGCGGTCTCGATCTGGCCGATGGAGTGCAGCACGGCCCACTGCGGGCAACTCTGACGATCACCTTCGGCGGGTATCGGCGCGGCCACCTCCTGGCGCGGGACGAAGTCGGCGATCTCGTCGTGCTCGATATCGGTCTGCCTGCTCCCGATCCCTCGTGGCCTTCGCTCTTCACGGAAGCCGCGGCGGCGCGTGAGCTACTCCCCTTCGCCGCGCGCGCGCACAAGGGGACCCGGGGGAGAGTCGTCATCGTGGGAGGCGATGAGGGGATGCTCGGCGCCGCGCGCCTCGCAGCGCGCGCGGCCTTTGCGGCGGGGGCGGGGCTCGTGCACCTTGTCGCGCCCGCCGCCTCGGCCACCGTCGCCGCGACCGCCGAGCCGGATCTGCAGACGTCGGTGCAGCCGTTCGAAGCGATGCCCTCGACCCGCACCACTGCGCTGCTCGCCCGCGCCGACGCGGTGGTGATCGGACCGGGGCTCGGACGCCGCGCCTCGCGGCCGGAGTTCGTGCTGGGCATCATCGAGGCCACACCCCCGACAGCCACGCTCCTCCTCGACGCCGACGGACTGACCGCCTTCGCGGGACAGGCGGACCGTTTGCGCGAAGCCCTCTCCCGCCGCCGCGCCGTGCTGACCCCCCATGCGGGAGAGTTCCGCGCGTTGCTTCCCGATCTCGCTTCACACCTCGCGGTGGATCCCTGGGGGGCGGCGGTCGCCGCCGCTGAACGGCTCGGCGCCGCGATCGTGCTCAAGGGCGTGCCGACAGTCGTCGCGACGGCGGGAGGAGAGGTTCAGACGGTCGCCGCCGGCAATCCGGGGCTCGCCACGGGAGGGAGTGGTGACACCCTGAGTGGCCTCATCGGGGCGCTGGCGGGCGGTGGGCTCCATTTCCCAGTCGCGGCACTCGTGGCGGCGGTGGCGCTCGGAGAAGCGGCCGACCTCGCCGCGCGACGGGGGAGCTCCCGCACCATGCGGCCGATGGATGTGCTCGCCGCGCTCCCCGATGTTTGGCGCCGCTGGGACGTGATGCGCCGGCTCCCGCCGCCTCCCCGTCCTCCGATCCTGCACGAGCTGTCCGCGCCGATGCGGGTGTAACCCGGCGATGAGCCTGATTCCTCTTGGGGGCGGCCCCGAATTCGACCGGATCCGGGCGATCGCCCGGCGGCTCGGCGCGCACGCTGCGGAGCTGGGAGACGATTGTGCGCTGGTCGAGCTCGGCGGCACCACGCTCGCGCTCAGCACCGATGTCAGCGTCGAAGCAGTGCACTTCCGCCGGGAGTGGCTTTCGCCGCAGGAGATCGGCTGGCGCGCCACGTCCGCTGCACTCTCCGATCTGGCGGCGACCGGCGCTTCGGCCATCGGCGTGCTCGCCGCGCTCACCGTCCCCCCCGCGGAAAAGCCGGAGATGTTCGCGGCCCTGATGGAAGGCGTCGGTGCCGCCGTCGCGGCAACCGGGGGAAAGGTCCTCGGCGGCGATCTGTCGCGCGGCGACGCGGTCTCGCTCACGATTACCGCGATCGGGAGCGCGGTGCACCCGGTCCACCGGCGCGGTGCGCAGGTGGGGGACCGTCTCTGGGTCACCGGCCAGCTGGGGGGCGCTCGCGCGGCGCTCGAGGCGTGGAAGGCCGGCCGCACCCCGGCCCCCGGTGCGCGCGCGCGTTTCGCGAAGCCGGTGCCACGGCTCGACGCCGGTCAATGGCTCGCCCACCGCGGGGCGACGGCGATGCTCGATTTGAGCGACGGTCTTGCGGGCGACGTGGCCCACCTGGCGGCCGCCTCGAAGGTCGCGATCGTCGTGGATGTGGGCGCCATGCCGGTTCATCCCGACGTCCTGAAGGAAGCGTTCGCGACGGGGGAAACGCCGGGTGTCTTTGCCGCGCTGGGGGGAGAGGACTACGAGCTGCTGGTGGCCATGCCGCGGGAATTCTCCGGCACCGACGCATTTGAGTTAAGCTGCATCGGGGACGTGCATGCGGGGACCGGCGTGGCCTTCTTCGAAGATGGATTCGAGCGGCGACTCGGCGGGTACGATCACTTCGCATGATCCAGGCGATCCGCTACATCGTATCGTTCGTGGTCTACATCACCTGGACCGGGTTGTGGGCGGTCAGCGCCGCGCTGCTCGGCGTGCGGCAGCGGCCCGGGGGCTCCTATGACAAATCGGCCCGGGCGTGGGGCGTGGGCATGCTTCGAGGGACCGGCATCACGGTGCGGGTCGAAGGACGTGAGCATCTCGACCCTGACACCCCCTGCGTCTACATGGCCACTCACACCTCGTTCATCGATATCTGGGCCATCCTCGCGGAGATCCCCGGCACCATCCGCTTCGTCTACAAGAAGGAGATGGACTGGATTCCGCTGATGGGCATCGCCCTCCGGGCGGCGAGGCACATTCCCATCGACCGGCACAACCGGTCGCGCGCGTTCTCCATGTACGACCGTGCCGCGGGCATGATTCGCCGCGGCTTCTCGGCGGTGGTGTTCCCCGAGGGAACCCGGTCGCGCGACGGGCGCCTCAAACCGTTCAAGAAGGGATCATTCGTGCTGGCGATCTCGGCCGGCGCGCCGGTGATCCCCGTTTTCTGTGAGCACACCTACGAGCTGATGCCGAGGGGAAGCTGGAGTCCCCGGCGGGGAACCGTCACCCTCAGGATTGGCGCGCCGATCCCGACGGCGGGGCTCACCTACGAGGACCGGGACTGGGTGGCGAGCGCGACGCGCGCGGCGCTGCTCGGCCTCGGCGCCCGCGAGTAGTCTGCTTTCGAGAATTCGACCGGAGGTCTATTCTTCCCCCCCATGTCCACCATCATCGAAGTCCACGCGCGCGAAATTCTCGACAGCCGAGGTAATCCCACCGTCGAGGCCGAGGTGGTGCTCGCCAGCGGCGCGCAGGGCCGCGCGGCGGTGCCCAGCGGAGCCTCCACCGGGGAGCATGAAGCGGCGGAGCTCCGCGACGGCGATCCCAAGCGCTATGGAGGCAAAGGCGTCCAGGAGGCCGTCCGCAACGTGAACGAGGTGCTCGGGCCCCGCCTGGAAGGGATGGACCCGACCGACCAGATCGGGATCGACGCCGAGCTGATGGACGCCGACGGGACCTCCAACAAGTCCAAGCTCGGCGCCAACGCGATCCTCGCCGCGTCGCTCGCGGTGGCGCGCGCGGCGGCGGAGGACGTGGGGCTCCCGCTCTATCGCTATCTCGGCGGCCCGATGGCGCGGGTGATGCCGGTGCCGATGATGAACATCCTCAACGGCGGCGCGCACGCGAGCAACAACGTCGACGCGCAGGAGTTCATGGTGGTGCCGATCGGCACCGACAATTTCCCCGACGCGCTGCGGATGGGCGTCGAGGTGTTCCATGCGCTGAAGAAGGTGCTGACCCGGATGGGTCTCTCCACCTCGGTGGGTGACGAGGGCGGATTCGCGCCGATGCTTCCGTCGAATGAGGCGGCGCTCGACGTGATCATGGAGGCGATCAGCGGCGCGGGTTACCAGCCGGGCCAGGACATCGCGATTGCGCTCGACGTGGCGGCCTCGGAGCTCTACGACAAAGGCGCGTACGTCTTCAAGAAAGGCGACAAGAGCCGCCGGTCGGCGGCCGAGCTGGTCGCGCTCTACGGCCAGTGGGTGGACCGCTATCCGATCGTGTCGATCGAGGACGGTTTGGCCGAGGACGACTGGGAGGGATGGGCGCACCTGACCGAGGCGCTGCAGGAGCGGGTCCAGCTGGTGGGAGACGATCTCTTCGTGACCAACGTGGACCGGCTGGGGCGGGGGATCGAGCAGAATGTGGCCAACGCGGTGTTGATCAAGGTCAACCAGATCGGGACGCTGACCGAGACGCTGCAGTGCATCGAGCTCGCCAAGGGGAGCTCGTACGGGGTGGTGATCTCGCACCGCTCGGGGGAGACGGAGGACACTTTTATCGCGGATCTCGCGGTGGCGACCGGGGCGGGGCAAATCAAGACCGGAAGCGCCTCGCGGAGCGACCGAACCGCGAAGTACAATCAGCTGCTCCGGATCGCGGAGGAGCTGGACGACGTGGCCCACTACCCGGGCCGGGACATGTACCACCTGTGACCCGGGCGCGGTGGGTGGCGGTGCTCCTGGTGGTGGGAGCTCTCTATTTTGCGTTGCAGGGCGGGGAATACAGCACGTTGCAGTGGCTGGATCTTCTCAAGCGGGAGAGGACGGAAGCCGCGCTGGTTCGGTCGCTGGAGCACGAGGTGGACAGCCTCATGCGGGTCAAGAAACGGGTGGACACCGATCCCGCGATGCAGGAGCGGCTGGCGCGCGAGCTCTATGGCATGCTGCGGCCGGGTGAGGTGGAGTACACGTTGCTGCGGGACGAGAGATAGGCAGGAGGGAAGGGGGAAGGGGGAAAGGGGAAGGGGGAAAGGGGGAAGGGGAAGGGGGAAAGGGGAAAGGGGAAGGGGGAAAAGTGAACCGGAAGATTCTCGCGGCGGAGGTTCCATGTCCAGTCTGGCCGGTCTAGTCACAGCGCTGCTCACCGCAGCCGCCGCGTGCGACGCGCAGGGGACGGGACTGCCCATTCCCAACAGTCCGCCCCCGGTGGCCACTGGCGCCCGGCTCCGCGACGTCGTCAACGGGCTCGAGATGCCGCTCTTCCTCACCTCGCCACCTGGCGATCTGATTCGCCTATTCGTGGTCGAGAAGGCCGGCCGCATCCGGATCATCAAGGACGGCGGGCTCCTCCCCACTTCGTTCCTCGATATCTCCGGCAAGGTGTCGAACGGAAGCGAGCAGGGTCTCCTCGGTCTCGCCTTCCATCCCCAGTACGCCACGAATGGACGGTTCGTCGTCAACTACACCAACACCGCCGGCGATACCCGGGTGTCGGTCTACCGCGTCTCCACCGATCCCGACCGCGCCGATGCGGCGAGCGAGCAAGTCATCCTCGCGTTAGATCAGCCGTTCTCCAATCACAATGGCGGCATGGTGGTCTTCGGCCCCGATGGAAAATTGTACATCGGATTGGGCGACGGCGGTTCCGCCGGTGACCCCCAGGGCCACGGACAGAATCGCAACAGCCTGCTCGGCAAGATTCTCCGCCTCGACGTCAGCGCGACGGGGGTGGCCTCGGTGCCGTCGGACAATCCCTTCGTGGGACAATCCAATGCCAGGCCGGAGATCTGGAGTTACGGGCTCCGGAACCCCTGGCGCTTCAGCTTCGACCGGTCCATCGGCGATCTCTACATCGCCGACGTGGGACAGAACGCGCGGGAAGAGGTCAACGTCTCGACGGACATCGCGCAATTCGGGAGAGGGCGCAACTTCGGCTGGAACATCATGGAGGGGACAGCCTGTTTCAGCGGATCGGGCTGCAACCAGAACGGCCTCACCCTCCCGGTGCTGGAGTACGGCCACGGTGACGGGTGCTCCGTCACCGGCGGCTACGTCTACCGCGGCGCCGCACTCGCGCTGTACGTCGGCCACTATTTCTACGGCGACTACTGCGAAGGCTGGGTTCGAAGCTTCCGGCTCACCGGTCCGGGCGTGACCCTCCAGAAGGAATGGACCTCGCTCCGCCCCGGCAGCCAGATTCTGAGCTTTGGTGAGGACGCGCGCGGCGAGATCTACGTGCTGACCTCGTCGGGACACGTGTACCGGATCGAGCCGGTCCCGTAGGGAGGCGGAGTGCAGCCACCGGAAGAATCGCCAGTAGGCGCCCTGGATCTCCCCCGCCTCCGCGAGGCCATCCCGTCCGACGTGCACTTCGGCACGTCGTCGTGGAACTATCCCGGGTGGAAGGGACTGGTGTATTCGCGCGACTATCCGCTGAAGGGCGCCGGCGCAGAGATGCTGGCGGAGTACTCGACATTTCCCCTCTTCAGCACGGTCGGAATCGACGCGAGCTTCTACGCGCCGCTCACCGAGCGGACACTGCGAAGCTATGCGGGCGTGCTGCCGCCCGGGTTTTCCTGCGTCAGCAAGGTGTGGGACCGGCTCACGGTGCACACCTTCGCCAAGGCGCGCGAGAAAAACAGGGCGGGCCAGCCGAATCCCGATTTCCTCAACGCCGACCTCTTCCTCCGCGAGGTGTGGACGCCCTGCACACAGCACCTCGGCGCCCATCTCGGACCGTTCGTCTTCGAGTTTCAGGCGATCGCGCGGAAGGACAAGGTCGTCCCCGACCAGTTCGCCCAGTGGCTCGATGGATTCTTCGGGAAGCTGCCGAGGGAGGGACGCTACGCCGTCGAAATCCGGAATCCGGAGTTCCTCACCCCGGCGTATTTCGCGGTGCTCCGGGAGCACGACGTGGCCCACGTGTTCAACTCATGGACCCGGATGCCGTCGATCGGCATGCAGCTCGATCTACCCGGCTCGGTGCCGGCGGGATTCCTGGTCGCGCGCGCGTTGCTCCGACCCGGCCGCTGGTACGCCGACGCGGTCGATGCGTTCGCGCCCTACGACCGGATCAGGGATCCGAATCCCGAGCTGCGGAACGATCTGGCGCGATTGGTGGAGACGGCGGAGAAACTCAGGATTCCCGCGTATCTGATCGTGAACAATCGGGCGGAGGGCAGCGCGCCGCTGACCATCGCGGCGGTGGCGGGGCTGCTGGCGGAGAGGGCTAACCGCTAGCGGCCTTTCTCGCTGCCCGTCGAAACCGCCTCTTTGCCGGACTGCGTCCTCGCCCCGCCGCGGCGTGCGCCGCCTTGGCCAGCTGGCTCAGGCGCGCCAGCTCTTCAGCATAGGGGATCTCGACCCAGCCCTGGCTCAGCGCGAGACGCTCGGAGAGGAACGGCCGGGCGGTGGCGCCGGAGAGTGCTTCGGTCCGGAGCGGCGGGGGAAGTCGGAGCACCAGGGCGTCACGGCCCAGCACCGCGAACATGCGCTCGCCGTTGAAGAATGCTTCGCTGCCGAAGAGCTTCTTGATCCGGACGGGGGTCAACGCGGCGAGGGCGTCGCGGACCAGGGCCGGGCGGGTCGGGGTCTCCATGGAGAAAGATGGTACCGCCGGAATCGGGAACCCGCTAGAGAGCGCAGCGGCTGCCCGCGCGCGACTCCCCCCCTTCCCCCTTCCCCGCTTCCCCGCTTCCCCCTTCCCCATTCCCCGCTACGCCACCCCCTCTCCCAGCACCTGGCCGAGCCCCGCAATCGCGCAGATCCGGACGATCGTCTCGCCGATCTTGTTGTTGGGAGTCGACGCGCCAGCGGTGATGCCGATCGACTTCATTCCGGCAAGCCACCCAGTCGCGGTTGCTTCGTTCTTCTGGCCCACCGGACGGTGGCGGATGGTGCCGATCTCGGGATCGAGGCAGTCCGAGTCCTCGATGTGGTAGGTCGTGACGCCGCGGCTTGCGCAGAGCTTGGCCAGATGGGTGGTGTTGCTCGAGTTGTACCCTCCCACCACGATCATCAGATCGGGCGGATCCGCCAGCATCAACTCGACGGCATCCTGCCGCTCCTGCGTCGCCGAGCAGATCGTGTCGAAGGTGCGCACGTGTTCCGCCGCGTTGCTCTCGCCGTACTTTCGCACCATCGTCCGGCGAACCTCCTCCGCGATGGCGAGCGATTCGCTGGAGAGCATCGTGGTCTGGTTGGCGAGTCCGACGCGCTCCAGGTCCCCGACGAAATCGAACCCCGCCGAGGCCGACGCGGCGAAGCGGGCGGTCACCGGGCCAGGGTCGCCCCCCTTCTCGATCCAATCGCACACGGCGCGCGCCTCGGCCATGTCGAGCACGACGAGGTAGCGCCCACCCGAGTATTTCATCACCTGGCTCGCGGTGGCTTTGGTCTCCTCGTGCCACTGCTTCCCATGGATCATCACCGTGAAGCCGTCGCGCGCGTAGCTCTCCACCCGCTTCCAGACGTTCAGCACCGAGCCGCAGGTCGTATCCACCATCACGCAGCCGATCGCCCGGAGCCGCCCGAAATCGTGGATCGTCACGCCGAAGGCGGGCATGATCACCACGTCGTCCGCGGTCAGGTGGGAAAAATCAAACTCACCGTCGGGGACGCGGTGGAGAAACACCACGCCCATCGCCTCGAGCTTCGCATTGACGTGTGGATTATGGATGATCTCGCCGACGAGATAGAGCGGGCGGTCGGGGAATTTCATCCGCGTCTCGTAGGCGTAGTCCACCGCCCGGTCGACGCCGTAACAGAACCCGAATTCCCGCGCGAGACGAAAGGTGAGGGGCCCGATCGGGAGGACGTACTCGCGCGCGCGGATCACTTCGACCAGACGGGAGTGATAATCCGCCGAGAGCTGACCCTCGATCGCGTTCTTGAGCCCGAATCCCTTCCGGAAATACGTCGCTTCTGCCATGGGGGAAATCTATCCGGCTCCCGGTCGATTGGCCCGGCCGCAAGCTTCGATCGCCTTCCCCACGGGAACCCGGACAAAGCGCCCCGAGAGCTTGAGCGTATCGGGATTGCCGGTGCGACGGAGCGCCACTTCAAAAGCGCCCGACACGCCGGTGGCGCCCGCTTCGCTCAGCCTGACCACTCCCGAGGCGCCCTCGAAGCCCTTGAGCTCGAGCTGATCCAGCCAGCGCACCGCCGCATTGGCCTGGGGCCGGAAGGCGATGAACACCTGGGAAGCGAAGATCGAGTAGACACCGGCGGCGAGGGTGTCTTTCGGCAGAAGTGCGAATCCCACCGCGGTATCGTTGCGAACGGCGAGCAGCTCGAGCAGCGTATCGCGGGCGCACCAGAGGGCCGTGGCCGGTGCGCGGAAGTCGCCTTCGGCGCTGCCGGTCCATTGCACGGCCAGCTCGCCGCCCGAGGGAGGCGAGGCCGCGCCGGAGCGGCACGCCGCTGCCGGAAGCATCAGGAGGTACATGAGGCGGCGCATGGGGGGGGAAAGCTAGGCCGCAGGGAGCCAGCTGGCTATGGCAGCGGTGAGAGCGGTGAGCGGTGAGCGGTGAGCGGTGAGCGGTTGACCCCCTAGGAAGCCTGGGCCCACTTGCTCCGGCCGTCGCGATGCAGGCCATAGGCGCGAAGGCGGCGCCAGAGCGTGGTCCGGCTGATGCCCAGACTCTTGGCCGTTTCGGCGAGACGCCAGCCGTGCTCGTCGAGGGAGCGCACGATGGCCTCGCGCTCGCGGTCGGCCAGAGTGGTAGGTCCGACGCTGCCCTGAATGAACATCGCTTCGCCCAGGTCGAGGTTGGCAACCCGTAGGGGTTTGAGGCGCCCCCCCAGCTCAGCCAGGGCCGGCATCAGGTCGGAAGCGTGGCGGGACAGGTCGAGTCCCAGCTCCCGGGCCTGTTCATTGGCGTAGAGGACCTTCCCCTGGGGGTCGAAAACGATGACGGCCTCGCTGAAGGCGTCGAGCAGCGCCTTCGCGAGGGGCGAAAACACTGAGGGGAGGAGCGTTGGGTGGCTAGGCGCTGTCATATGACTGACTACGTTTCACCGAGGAAGATGGTTTCAAAGGGGAACGGCGTCAAGCCGAACAGCGTGAACGGTGAACGGTGAACAGTGAACGGGAACGGCATCGCCGGAATGGTCCGACGGACGATAAAATGGTACGCAGCTCCCTCCCGGAATCAGGCATAATAGGGAATGCATTCCAGCCACCGTACACTAAAGGCTTGGATCGAAGCCAAGGAAGTCTCCCGAGCGGCCTACAGAGCCTCCAGGGACCATTGGAAACCCCCGGCTTCGGCCATTTTCTCCCAGCTCCAACGCTCAGCTCTATCGATTCAGTTGAACATTGCCGAAGGGTTCGCACTGGCAGATCTTGGTCGATTCGGAAACCACCTAGCGATTGCCTACGGCTCTGCGGTCGAGACGGAGGATGTACTGGAGCTTGCCATGGAGGAGGGGATCCTGCCGGAGCCGCTCGCGGCCCTAACAATCAGAAAGTGCCAGCAGTGTGAGCGACTACTCCTCGGATTGCTGAAGCGATACCGTCCGCTGGGCAGTTCCCGTTCACCGTTCACTGTTCACCGTTCACGCAGTTAATCGTTTCCGCCACTCAGCGAAGATCACGAAGGCCACGCCGGCGAAAATCGCCGCGCCGGCAAGGGCAATCCTCGCCGTCAGCTTCTCTCCCTCGAGCACCAGCGGCGCCACCGCCATCGTGAACAGCGGCTGCAGGTAGATGAAGCTGGTGACCAGGGTCGGCGAGGCTCGACGGAGCGACCAGAGATTGAGGAAGTAGGTGACGGTGGTGGGGAAGATCACCATGTAGGCGAGCCACAAGTACAACCGAGTGGTGAACGCCCCCTGGTTCACCGCATCGGCGGCGCCGATGCCGAATGGCAGGATGCCGATCAGCCCCGCCGCCGAGAGGCAGAAGGCGACCGTCACCGGGGCGTAGCGCTGCAGCATCTCCTTGGAGAGCAGGAACGCCAGGGCATTGAACGCCATTCCGGCCAGGATGAGCACGTTGCCCAGCGCCACCCCGGGCTCGAGCGACACCCGGTTGGGGCCGATGAGATAGACCGTCCCCGCCCCCGCGACCGCGACCCCCATCCATTTGAGCGCCGAGGGCCGGTCCCTCCGCAGGAGCCACCCGAAGATCACGGTAAAGATCGGGATCATCGGGATGAGGATCGCAGCGTTGATAGCCGTCGTCCGGGTGAGCCCGAGCAATATCAAGAACTGATTCCCCGCCCCACCCAGGATCCCGAGCAGCGCGAAGCGGGCCCAATCCCCCGCATTCTTCGGTACCGTCCCGCTGATGATGCGATGGGCCACGAAGAAGGTGATCGTCGCCACGATCATCCGCATGGTCACGATCACCGGAGCGGGAACGATTGGGAGCAGGAACTTCCCGACGATGACGCCGCTCGCGTAGATGATCTGGACCACCAGGAGCGCCAGAACGATGGGCATTGCCCTTCTCTTTCAATGACTTATAATTGAATGGTTGTTCAGTCAGCCACTCGTGTTCCGGAGGCATGCCCATGAAGGACGCCATTCTCGGAGCCGCAATCGAGGTCGTCGCACTCCACGGACTGAACAACTGGACAGTAGGGGAAGTTGCCAACCGGGCCCGGTGCGCCAAGGGTCTCGTCAACTATCACTACCGCTCCAAGCAGGACCTGCTGATTCAGGTCGCCGAAACGATCCGTGATGACCGGTCGGCTCGCCGTTTGGCGGCCGTTCAGTCCTCAGGAGCCCAGGCTCTGGACCGGCTCTGGGGGGCCCTCGCCCAGGAAATTGAATCGGGGTGGTTCGCGGCCTGGCTGAGCCTCCTTGCAGCCGACGGAGCGCTCCGCACCGCCGCCAGCGCCACCCCGAAATCCTCCAGGACTTTCGCGATGGCCCTCGGCCGAGCCCTCGACCTGGATGATCAGCTCGTCCCCCGCGCCTCGCTCATCGAGGCCACCCTCGACGGACTCCAGCTCGGTCTCCTGCAAGGTGCCCCCCCGAGCGCGACAGAAGAAGACTACCACCGCTTCTGGCTGACCGTGCTGCCCTAAACAGCGAGGGCGGACCGAAGCCCGCCCCCATGTGACCATCGTGTGCGGCTTTCCCCGCTCACCGCTCACCGTCACTTGATCCCCGCCGCGGTCTTAATTGCCCCCACCTGCCAGTACTGGTGGCGCAACCACTGGAGAATACCTACCAGCCTTCCCTCCTGGCGGTTGCGCCGTCCACGAGGCGAGGGATAAGCTACCGTCGCGGCCCGATTTCCGGAGGGGCTCCATGACGCACCGTTCCCCAACCCTGCTTCTCGCCCTTCTGATTTCCGGCGGAGGCGTACTCCCGGCGCAGGCCCGGCTTCCCGATGTCAGGATCGCGGGCCGAACCTCCTGCCGGATCCACCCCGAGTCGGCGGCGGCCACCGCGGAGCTCTGGATCGACGCAAAAACGGCTCTAGAGAGTGCCGCTGCCGGGGATTCCTCGTCGCCCACCTTCCTGGTCCAGCACTGGCGGCGCACGCTGGGACCAAATCTCGGCCTTCGGTGGGAGCGCCGGGACACCACCCGCGTCACCACCCGGCAGCCGTTCTCGAAGAAGACGCCGGATAATCTCGAGCGGGCGGGATACATCCAGACACGGCGGGATGTGCTGACCTACTACGGACCTGGCGCGGACCTTCTCCTCTCCGAGCGTTTCCTCCGGCGGCACTGCTTCCGGCGGGAGACCGGCGGGGGAGCCCGCGAGGGGCTCGTCGGGCTGGCATTCGAGCCGTTGCCTTCCCGGCGACTCCCAGATGTCGCGGGGGTCCTCTGGATCGATCCGGTCCTCCACCTCCTCCGGTACGTCGAGTACACCTGGACCAATCCGCCGGTGGAGGCGCGTGCGCCGGCGCTCGGAGGTAGGGTGGACTTCAGCCGGCTCGCCGACGGAGGATGGATCATTCAGCGGTGGAACATGCGGATGCCCCGGCCGTCGGATCTACCGGGGGCGGGATACGGCGGATACACCGATCAGGGAGGTGAAGTGCTCGCGGTCGGCGCGCCCCGCCGGCCCCCCCGCCCTTAGCCATGCGTCTCCCCTCGCTCGATACCGCCCTCCGGCAGGCCCGGGAGACCGTCGCGCGCTTTCCAATGGCCATGGTCTCGGCGTTCCTCGCCGCGATCACCGCCTTCCTGATGATCGAAAGCTCTTCGAACGACGAATACCCCAGGCTGCTCGCCACCGCGGTGCTCGGGCTCCCGCTCTTCACCGCGTCGGTCACCCGCGCCGAGCGGCGCGGGGTCGCGGCCCGGCATCGTCGAATCGTCGATATCACGATAGCCGCAGGGCTCGTTCTCCTATATATCTCGTCGCTCGACTGGACTTCCGACATCGCCGTCCTTCGCTTCATCCAGCTGCTGGTTGCGGCGCACTTGCTGGTGGCCATCGCGCCCTATCTGACCGCCGAGCGGCTCGACGGCTTCTGGCAATTCAATCGCATCCTCTTTCTCCGGTACCTGATCGGCGCGTTCTACGCGACCGTGTTGTGGGTTGGACTGGCGGTGGCGCTCGCGGCGTTGGACAAGCTCTTCGGCGTCAATGTGGATAGCGAGGCGTACGCGCACCTGTACGCTTTCCTGGCCTTCGTGTTCCACCCCTGGTTCTTCCTCTCCGGCGTGCCCCGCGACTACGCGGAGCTGGAAACCCGCGACGATTACCCCGCCGGTCTCAAAGTCTTCACCCAGTTCGTGCTGATGCCGCTGGTGGTGATCTACCTCGCGATTCTCACCGCCTACCTCGGCAAGGTGATCGTGACCCGGAGCTGGCCCAACGGCTGGATCGGCTATCTCGTGTCGAGTGTGTCCGCGACCGGTGTGCTGGCCCTGCTCCTAGTCCATCCTCTGAGAGAGCGCGCCGACAGCCGCTGGGTGAATGGATACGGACGCTGGTGGTTCGTGGCGCTGCTGCCGTCGCTGGGGATGCTGCTCGCCGCGATCGCCACGCGGGTGGGACAGTACGGGATCACCGAGCAGCGCTACTTCCTGCTGGTGCTGGCACTCTGGCTGACCGGTCTGGCCCTTTTCTATGGTGTGTCTGCCTCGCGCAACATCAAGTTGATTCCGATGACGCTGTGCGCGGTGGCGCTGCTGACGTCGATGGGTCCCTGGAGCGCGTACGCGATTTCGCGGAGGAGCCAAGTCAACCGGTTCGACCGGCTCCTCGCACAGAACGACATGGGACGCGCCGGCGCGCCGAGCTCCGCAGAGGGGACGGTTCCCCTCGAAGACCAGCGGGAGATGAGCGGGGTGCTCCGCTATCTCGCCTCGACGCGGGGGCACGAAGCCATCGCGGACGTCATGGGTTTGCCGGCCGACACCGTGCGCGCGTGGGGAGACACGCTGCGCATGGGGGTGGCCGACGATCTGGCCGCGCGTGCGATGACCCGGCTCGGCGTCAGATATGTCTCGCGCTGGCAGGTGGAGGGCGGTGGAACCCATGTCTGGGCGAATCGCCAGGGGCCGGCGTCGATTCCGGTCGCCGGATTCGAGGTGGTCAAGACCATCAACCTTCCCAGTAGTGGATGGATCGGAACGGCCACCGACTCGCTGGAGTTCCTTCGCGGTGATTCCAGCGGCAGCGTGCTCGTCAAGCATGACGGCGCCGAGATTCTGATGCTCGATGTGGCCGGGGCCGTGCGCACAGCACTCGACGCCGACTCGCTATCGACGGGGAACGGCATCGTGCTCGCGCAGGCCATCATCGTCGAGGGAGAGGGTGGAGGCTACCGGGTCCGGCTGGTGCTGGAGGCGGTCAACGGCGAAGTGAGGGATAGCCGATTCATCTGGCAGTCGGGGTCGGGGATGCTGCTGGCTGCGGGGTTTAGACTGCGGTGAACTCTCACCCCCGGGCTTGAGTGGAACTCGCCCACGGGGCCTGCGGGCCAACGGGACCCACGGTCTCTCGCGGGCCCCTCGCGGCCCGACGTCCCCTATGGCGAGCTCCACTCATCGCCCGGGTGAGTCACGTGACGGGAACCCTTGGAGCAGTTCCCGTTCACCGTTCACTGTTCACTGTTCACGCGTCTTTTTCCCTCGCCTCCAACTACCCCGATAGTTGACAGACCGTGCGGCCGGCGCCATCTTCTACTAAACCACTAGTAGGAGGGCCGGATGCGTCTGCGCCTGAGCGACCGCGAGCTGGACGTGATGGCGGTGCTGTGGACCCGCGGGTCGGGGACGGTGACCGAGGTGCGCGAGGCGCTGGCCGACGCGCTCGCTTATACCACCGTGCTCACAGTGCTCCGGACCCTCGAGGAAAAGGGTTTCGTCGGGCACGAGGAAGAAGGCAAGGCCCACCGCTACATCCCGCTGGTGGCGCGAGAGCGGGCGGGCCGGAGCGCGCTCTCCCGAATGGTCGAGAAGCTCTTCGACGGATCCCCCGAGCTCCTGCTCACCCAGCTGGTGAGCGACCGCAAGCTCTCTCCCCAGGAAATTCGCAGGCTCAGGAAAATCCTCGACCAGCGGCTGAAGGGAGGCGCCCGATGATCGCCTCCTGGATGGTCTACGCCGTGGTGGTCGGCATGCTGGTCTCTTTGGGGGCGG
>CAZHSO010000012.1:0-55753 GCA_964535105.1 uncultured Gemmatimonas sp. | reverse complement strand
CATTCGCGACCAGGTGGTGCCCAAAGTGAGCGGTGAGCGGTAACTGGTGAGCGGTGAGCAGTAAGCGGTGAGCGGGAAATGGTGCCCAGGAGCGATGGAGCCGGTCTCACCCCCGGGCTCGAGTGGGACTCGCCCAGGGGGCCTGCGGGCCAACGCAACTCCCGGCGTTACGCGTTCCCCTCACGGCCCGACGTCCCCTATGGCGAGCCCCACTCATCGCCCGGGTGACTCACGAGCTTATCGCCTTTACCGTCACAGCAGGCAGTTCCCGCTCACCGCTCACCGCTCACCGCTCACCGCTCACCTTTTAGCAGATACTTCCCCGGCTCCACCTCAGCGGCTTTGCTCCACGCCGCCAGCAGCACTCCACCGGTCACGAGCATCGCCAGCGCGGTGAACTGTGCCACTGTCAATCCCACCGCGAGGTGGTCGGCCTTGGCGCGGACGAATTCCACCAGGAACCGCTCGATTCCAGCGAGCACGAGGTAGAGCCCGAAGAGCCATCCGGCGGGCTTGCCGCTGGTGCGCAGGCGCCAGAGCACCATGAACGCCCCGATCATCAGGAACACTTCATAGAGCTGGGTCGGGTGCACCGCGAGCAATGTCTCGGGCGTCACACCCGGGGGAATCGGGATACCGAAATCCTGCGCCATTGCTCCGGCCGTGGTCGGTGGCAGTCCCTGGGGAAAGGCGACTCCCCACGGCAGCGTCGTGGGCCGGCCATAGTCATCACCCACCAGAAAGCAGCCGATTCGGCCGAGCGCGTACGCCGCGGGCAGCGCGGCGGCCGTGAGCTGGCAGGTCCATCGGAGCGGCACGCCGAGTCGCCAGCCGTTCGCGAGGACCGCGAGCGAGCCGCCGATGAATCCGCCGTACCAGACCAGACCGCCGCGCGTGAGCAGCGCGCCCGGATCTCCCGTCGCCGCGACGTACCACAACTTGGCGCCGATCACTCCGCCGATCACCGCCGCGACGGTGATGTCGGCGGCGTAATCGTGATGCCACCCTCGCCGGCGCAGGTCGCGGTCGATGAGCCAGCCTCCGATGAGGAAGCCGACCATCAGCATGATCCCGTACCCCGTGATGTTGAGGGGGCCGAGATGCAGATTGAAGGGATAGACCGTGGTCATGCCGGAATACTAATCTCTGCGAACCCGGGGAGCGGGCCGCGATCGAAGGGTTCCAGGTCCATTCCCGAGCGCTCTCCATTCGCGAGCCGCCACGCGCCGGCCGCCGCGATCATCGCGGCGTTGTCGGTGTTGAGCCGGGGCGCGGCGACGACGAGCTTCGCGGCATTCCCGAGCTTTGCGGCGAGCGCGTCGGCCAGCGCGCGGTTGCAGGCGACACCGCCGGCCAGGACGGCGGTCGTGCGGCCGAGCTCGAGCGTGGCGCGGGCCGTCTTCTCCACCAGCACTTCGATCGCGGCGTCCTGAAAATCGCGGGCGAGGTCGGCGCGGTCACGCTCGAGATCGTCGCTGGCCCGCACCGCGCGCAGGACGGCGGTTTTGAGACCGCTGAAGGAAAAGGCGTAGCCGTCCCGAAGCATTGGGCGGGGAAAATGGAAGCGGCCCGGCTTTCCCTCCCGCGCCATGCGCTCGATGCCGGCTCCCGCGGGATAGCCGAGCCCGAGCAGGCTCCCGACCTTGTCGAAGGCTTCGCCCGCGGCATCGTCCTGGGTTTCGCCCAGCAGGCGATAGCTGCCCCATGCCGGCACGTCGAGGAGCACGGTATGCCCGCCGCTCACCAGCAGCGCGACACAGGGCGGTGCGAAGTCGGGATGATCCAGCGTCGGCGCGAAGAGGTGGCCTTCGAGATGGTGCACACCGATGAGCGGCTTTCCGAGGCCGAATGCCAACCCCTTGCCGTACATCAAGCCGACCAGCAGCGCGCCGATCAGTCCGGGCCCGGCGGTAACCGCGATCCCGTCCAGCTGCGACGGGCCGATGCCCGCCTCGGCGAGCGCCCGGTCCACGACGGGGCCAATGGTGCGAAGGTGCTCCCGGCTGGCCAGCTCGGGCACCACCCCGCCGAACACCCGGTGGATGTCCTGGGAGAGGATGACGAGACTGCCGAGAACGGGACGGCCGGCCTCCACCCGGAGAACGGCCGCCGAAGTTTCGTCGCAGCTCGTCTCGATACCGAGGATGCGTCTAGTTGCCACCGAGAAGATCGGCCACGATGCGCTGGTTGGAAAGGGAGCTCCACGGATGCTCGCCGATCACCTTCTTGACGATCACACCCTTCTTGTCGAGGAGAAAGCTTTCCGGCACCCCGGTGGTCTGATACACCCGCTGAATGTCCCCCGACTTGTCGTGCAGGATCTCGAAGGTGAGCCCGAGCTCCTTGACGAACGACTCCACGTCTTTCGGACTGCCTTCGTCGATGCTCACCGCGACAATGCGAAGACCCTTCGGTCCAAGGGTCTGATAGAGCTTCTCCATCGCCGGCATCTCGGCGCGGCAGGGGATGCACCACGTCGCCCAGATGTTGACCAGCGTGACCTGCCCGTCGGTCAGGGCGTGGATCGAGACCGAATCTTCGGTCCCCAGCCGAACCGTTTTGTAATCGGGCGCGCGCCGGCCGATCTCGACCCCTTCGATCTTGGGGCCGAAGGCCACCAGCGCCCCGGCGCCCAGTGCGAGGCCGGCCACGATCACGCCGACCCATGCCCACTGTTTCGCTTGATTCGTCATGTTCCTCCCGTTCAGACAGCCGTTGCGCAGGCGGCCTTGAGCCGCCCGATTGCGCTGGCGGGATCCGACTCGCCGAACACCGCAGTGCCGGCGACAAACGTGCCGGCGCCCGCTTCCCACGCCTGGCGGATGGTCTGGACCGTGATCCCGCCGTCCACCTCGAGCGCCGCGCCGCTTTGCCGTGCGTCGAGGAGCGCCCGAACCCGCCGGATCTTCCCGGTCGCCGACGGAATGTAACGCTGCCCCCCGAAGCCGGGATTGACCGACATCACCAGCACGAGATCGAGGTCGTCCACCACCTCCTCCATCAGGGAGAGCGGTGACCCCGGATTCAGCGCGAGGCCGGCGCGCATGCCGCGTTCCCGTACCCTCACGAGCTGTCGCTGCACATGGGTCGTGGCCTCGGGATGGAAGGTGAACACCGCCGCGCCGGCGTCGGCGAATTCGTCGATGTACTTCTCCGGTTCCACCACCATCAGATGCACGTCGAGCGGCAGGGTGGTGAGCTTTTTCAGCGCGCGAATCATGGGGGCGCCGAATGTGAGATTGGGGACGAAGCACCCATCCATGACATCCACGTGCACCCACTCGGCGCCGCCCTGTTCGATCTGGGCCAGCTGCTCGCGAAGCCGGCCCAGGTCGGCCGAGAGAGCGGAAGGGGCGATGCGTACGCTCACGACGACTCCCGGGTCCGGGTCAGTTGCTGATCACGAGACTCACCCGCCCCTCGTGGGGAGCGAGCGTGCCGCCGCCAGGGCGCTGGCCCACCACAACGCCGACCGGCCCGCGGCGCGCCGGCCGGGTGGTGATGGTGCCGAGGCGAAGTCCCGCCGATTCCAGCCGCTCGCGCGCCTCTTCCTGCCGGAGCCCGACCAGGTCGGGAATCCGGATGTCGGCGGGCCCGCGGCTGACCACCAGGTCGATCGCCCCGCCAGGTGCGCGGCTGGCGCCGGTCGCGGGACGAGTGGCTACGATCACCCCCGCCTCCGCCGCGCTCGCCACCGTGTCGACGTCTCCGATGCGAAGGCCGGCCGCTTCGAGGACGTGGCGCGCCTGATCCAGCTCGAACGCGAGGATGTCGGGAACGAACACCGGCCCGGGACCCGAGCTGACCGTCAGTGTCACGACGGCGCCCCTGGCCATATTGGTTTCGGGGGGAGGATCCTGCCAGAGGATATGGCCCGCCGGGATGACGGGATCGGGGGTGTCTTCGTCCACCTTCGTCTTGAAACCCTGAACCTCGAGTTCTTTCTCCGCCGCGGCGCGGGGGAGACCCAGCACTCGTGGGACCGAGTGGTCTCGTGAGATCACGGGGGCAGGATAGGCCACGCAGGTGAGGAGGTAGCCGAGGAGCGTCGCGCTGGCGAGGATGGACCCGATGCGCAGCCGGTCGCGCCCCTGCACCGTCGTCGGCCAGAGCGCTCGCAACCCGGGCAAACGCCTGACGGCCACGTCAGGCGGCGCGCCGGAGCCGCGATGCGTAGGCGCCGTCGGTTCCGTGTCGATGGGGGAGGAGCATCAGGTCGCCCGCAGGAGTGAGCAGCTCCGAGGGGACCGACGCCGAGGGCTCCCGGCGGAAGCGCCGGTCCTCCGCGAGAAATGCGTCGATTTGCACGTCGTTCTCCTCGGGTTCCAGGGAGCACGTGGCGAAAAATAACAGCCCGCCGGGGGCGACGATGTCCGCCAGCGTGCGGAGGAGGCGTCCCCCCCCCGCGGCGAGGGCGGACAGCGCCTCCGGCGTCACCCGCCAGCGGGCATCGGGATGTCGCGAGAAGGTCCCGGTTCCCAGGCAGGGGACGTCGAGCAACACCGCCGGCATCGGCCGGACCGGGGGATGCGCCGCGTCCGCCGCGAGCACCGCCGTCGGCTCATGGCCGGCCCGGAGGAGATTCTCGCGAAGACGGCGGGCGCGCGCCGGTCGCAGATCGGCGGCCGCGACGAAACCGCGACCGGAGAAAGCGATCGCCTTGCATCCTGGCGCGGCGCAGGCGTCGAAGATGGCGCTTCCGGCCGGACGTTCGAAGTAGCGGACCACCAGAGCCTGCGCCGGATCCTGCACGAAGCAGGAGCCCGCGGCAAAACCGGGCAGCTGCTGCGGCCGGCGGCCCTCCACGACCAGGCCGGCCCGGTACGGCGCGGGACGCCAGATGATCTGCTGCTGCTCGAAGCTCGCGATCAGCGTCTGTCTGTCCCAGCGCGCCGGCTGCACCACGAGCGGCGGGCGCTGGTTGTTGATCTCAAGTAGACGCTCCGTTTCCTCCCCACCAAACCTCTGCATCCACCTTGAAACGAGCCATTCAGGGTGCGAGTAGCGAGTCGCGAGCAGCGAGTAGGGCTCCCCCGCTTCCCCCTTCCCCTCTTCCCCTTTCTCCGCGTCCCCCTTCCCTGTCTCCGCCACCTTCCGAAGCACCGCATTGATAAACCCACCCACCCGCGCCCCCGCGATCCTCCGTCCGAGGGTGACGGCGGTGTCGACGGCCGCGTGCGTCGGAATCCGGTCGAGAAAGAGAAGCTGGTACGCTCCGAGGCGAAGGATGTCGAGCAAATCGTCGCGAATGCGGTCGGGACCGCGATCAAGATGCGGCGCGATGGCGGCATCGACGGCGGTGCGATGCCGGAGCACGCCGGCGGCGAGCTCATGCGCAAGTCCCCGGTCGGCTTCCGGCACCGCGCTCAGCGCGCGCTCGAGCGAGAGGTCGAACGGGACGCCGCGGCGGATGTCGTGGAGCACCCGCCAGGCGGCGGCGCGGGGGGCAAGACCCTGCGAGGACACGCTGATATCCGCTATGAGGGAGTAGCGAAGGGCGAAGAGCGAAGCGGCTGTTCCTCTTCGCTCATCGCTACTCGCTCCTCGCTGCCCTTCACGCCAACATCCCCCTTGTCGGCGAAGACGGCACCGCCACCTCCCGCCGAGGCATGCGACCGGCGAGATACGCCAGGCGGCCGCTCTCCGTCGCCAGGCGCATCGCACGGGCCATGGCGACGGGGTCTTCCGCTTCGGCGAGCGCGGTATTCATGAGGATGCCGTCCACTCCCTGCTCCATCACGAGGCAGGCATCGGACGCCGTGCCCACGCCGGCGTCGACGATCACCGGCACCGAGAGCCGATGCTTGAGGGTCCGGATGGAGTAGGGATTGAGCATGCCCAGTCCGCTGCCGATCGGCGAAGCGAGGGGCATCACCGCCACGCACCCGGCATCCTCGAGCCGGAGCGCCGTGATGAGGTCGTCGTTGGTATAGGCGAGAATCCTGAACCCTTCGCGCGCCAGCTCGCGCGCCGCCTGGAGGAGCCCCTCGACGTCGGGAAGGAGGGTCTCCTTGTCGCCGATAACCTCGAGCTTCACGAAGTCGTTGAATCCTGCTTCCCGTCCCAGGCGCGCGTAACGCATCGCCTCGTCGGCCGAATAGCACCCCGCGGTGTTGGCGAGAAGAAAGTATTTCGCGGGATCCAGGTGATGCAGAATTCCGGTTTCCTTCCGCCGGTCGAGATCAACCCGCCGGACTGCGACGGTGACACAATCGGCGCCCGAGGCCTCGATCGCGGCCACCATTTCTTCGTTGCTGCGGTACTTGCCGGTCCCGACGAAGAGGCGGGAGCGGAACCGATGGTCCCCGATGACGAGCGGCTGATCGGCCGCGACTTCCAGAACGCTCTCCACTCATCCACCTCCCACGAAATGCACCAGCTCCACCGCGTCGCCGTCCTGCAGCGGCGTTTGGGTGTGCTCAGGCCGCCGCACAATGCGGCGGTTGAGCTCCACGACGACCCCACGGGGATCGAGCCCGAGCCGGTCCAGCAGATCCTTCACCGTGGCGGGAGCCGGCACCCGGCGCGCCTCCCCGTTCACCGTGAGCGCGAGCTCCATCAGTTCCCCTCGGTCCAGGGCGCGAGCAGCGCCGTTGCCGCGGCCGCCGGGTCCCCTGCTCCCCACGCTGCCGCGATCACCGCCGCGCCCCAGGCGCCCGCATCACGCACCAGCGCCGCGCGCGCCGGGGTAATGCCGCCGATCGCCACCACCGGTCGCCCGAATTTCGCGATTGCGCTGAGCCACGACAGGCCGCGCCCGGGGCGATCGCGATGGGATGCGGTCTCGAACACATTGCCGGCGACGAGATAGTCGGCCCCTTCGTCGAGCGCCGTTTCGGCCTCCTCCTCCGAGTGCACCGAGCGCCCGATCCAGCCGTCGCCGAGCACCCGGCGCGCATCCCCGGGCGCGAGATCACCGGCGCGGAGCTGGACCCCCTGGGCCCCGACCGCGCGGCCAATATCGGGGCGGGCATGGACGAAGACCGCCGCCTCCGGGGGCCGCGCCAGCGCGGTCACCCGCTCGGCGAACGCGGCATGCTGCGCGGTGGTCGAATCGGGCGCACGCACCACGAGGGCCACCGCGGGACCAGCCGCGGCGAGTGCCGCGGCCCGAACCCCGAAGTCCGCAGCACGGCAGATGGTATCCGTCGTCAGCGCGAAGAGACGAGGAAGCGGCCTCATGTCAGCACCTGCCCGGCAACCTTCCCGTGCCCGCGGCTCCAGGCCTCCGCGGACATGCGCGGCTTTCCCGCGGGCTGCACCTCCGAGATCTCCACCGCGTCGTGACCCGCGGCAATCCGAAGCGTCGTAGTCAGCTCCAGCACCTCGCCGGGCGCACCGGTTCCGGCGCCGGGGCGCGCGCCGAAAAGCTTGAGCTCCTGGTCGTCGAGCGTGGTCCACGCACCAGGAGTCGGATCGAAAGCCCGGATACGCCTGCTCACGGCGTCGGCATCACTTGCCCAGTTCACCCGTGTCGTGGTGCGATCGTACTTGGGCGCACGGGTGGTG
Organism: uncultured Gemmatimonas sp.; assembly: GCA_964535105.1. Taxonomy (GTDB): domain Bacteria; phylum Gemmatimonadota; class Gemmatimonadetes; order Gemmatimonadales; family GWC2-71-9; genus JABFSM01. Next base: position 48,244 of record CAZHSO010000012.1, on the reverse strand, counting down.
AGCGCTGGATCCTGAGTTCGCGGGCGGAGCAAGCCGAGGCGCATGAGCGCGAGCGCTTCCAGCAGCGACTCGGCGCCGAGGACCGCGAGACGCGAGAGCAGCTCGCCGCTGGTTTCGTCCCGGCCGATCGCGGTGGCCGACTGGTGCAGGATGGGACCGGTGTCCATTCCCGCGTCCATCTGCTGGACGGTGATGCCGGTTTCCGTTTCGCCCCGAAGGATAGCCCAGTTGACCGGCGCGGCGCCCCGGAGACGGGGAAGCAGCGACGCATGCACGTTGATCATGCCGCGACTGGGTATGCTGAGGATATCCGGGCGCAGGATGTGCCCGTACGCCACCACCACGCCGAGCTCGGGCTGCCAGTGGCGGAGCGCGGCGAGAAAGACATCGCCGGTTGGACGCTCCGGCTGAAGAATCGGGAGTTCATGACGGAGCGCCAGGTCCTTCACCGGAGGGGCGACCAGCGTCGAGCGCGAGCGGCCGTGCGGCTTGTCGGGCTGCGTCACCACTCCGACGACCTGCGCGCGCTCGGCGAGGAGCGCCTCGAGGCTCGGCACCGCGAATGCGGGGGTGCCGAAGAAGACAATGCGCATTACTCCGGCCGCGCGTGCTCCGGGCGAATGGTTTTGATGACGCCCTCCCCGCGATGGTCCTTCTTCCACCGGCCCACCAGGAGCTGGCGCTTGAGGGCCCCGAGGTGATCGATGAACAGGATACCGTCGAGATGATCGATCTCGTGCTGAATTGCCCGCGCGAGCAGTCCTTCCGCTTCCAGGCGGTACTCTTTGCCGTCCCGCCCCGTGGCTTCAAGCACGACCCGATGAGGCCGGGTCACCTCTCCGTAGGCCTCGGGAATCGAGAGGCATCCCTCTTCGGCGCGCTCCCGGCCCTCGGCGCTGAGCAGCACCGGATTGACCATCGCGAGGCGCCGATCGTCCACGCTCACCACCGCCACCCGCCGCGCAACCCCGACCTGGTTCGCCGCGAGGCCGACACCCTTGGCGGCGTCCATCGTCTCGAAGAGGTCGTCGATCAGACGCCGCACGTCGGCATCCACCGCGGCGATCTCTTCGCTGCGCTGGCGAAGCATCGGCGAGCCGAGGAGATGCAAGTCGAGCGTGGCCATGCTAGGCGTTCGGGGAGACGGCCTCGCCGACCCGCACGATCCGTCCGCGCTCCACGACCAGGGTCGAAGTTCCGCTCTCGATGGTGACCCGATCGTCCTTGATGTCCTTCACCTTGCCGATGATTCCGCCGGACGTGGAGATGTCGTCGCCCTTTTTGAGCGCGGCGAGAATCGCCGTGTGCTTCTTCCGCGCGACCGACTGGGGACGGATCAGCAGGAAGTAGAAGATCAGGATGATCGCCCCGAACTGAAAGACCAGGATGGCGATCGAGCTGCTGGGGCTGCCGTTGGCGGGCGCCATCAGGCTCGCGAGCAGAGATGTCATGCGTCCTCTCGTGCGTGGGAGCGCCGGAGCCACTCGCGGCTCCAGCGGTCGAACTCGCCGGCCAGGATCGCCGATCGCGCAAGCTCCCCGATGCGGATCAGGAACCGCACATTGTGGAGCGACAGCAGCCGGGGGCCGAGCATTTCCCCCACCACGAACAGGTGACGGAGGTACCCGCGCGAAAACCGGGAGCAGGTGGCGCAGTCACAGGCGGGGTCGAGCGGCTCATCTGCGGTGCGGTGCGTGGCCTTGCGGATATTCACGCGGCCCACCGAGGTCCACGCGCTCCCGTGGCGTCCGTTCCGGGTGGCCGCGACGCAATCGAAAAGATCCACCCCGCGGGCGATTCCTTCGATCAGATCTTCCGGAAATCCGACGCCCATAAGATAACGGGGCCGGTCGGTCGGCAGCGTGCCCGCGAAGCCCTCGAGCACCCCGTGCATGACCGGTTTCGGCTCCCCGACCGACAGGCCACCGATGGCGATTCCGGTCCAGGGGCCGCGCGCGAGTGTGCCCTCGAGGGAGCGCATGCGGAGGTCGTCGTGGGTGCCGCCCTGGATGATGGGCCACAGCGTTTGGGAACTGGACGGCTGGACGGCTGGACGGCTGGTGGGGGGGCTGTTTCCAGCCGTCGAGCCGTCCAGCCGTCCAGCAACCAGCGCGTCATGCCGCGACTTGCACCGCTCCAGCCACCGCAGGGTTCGCTCCATCCCTTCCTCGGCCAGCGCCCATGAGGCCTGGCCCGGAACGACGTGATCGAACGCCATGGCCACGTCGGCGCCGAGCGCCCACTGGATCTCCATCGACGATTCCGGAGTGAGTGTGCGCACCGATCCGTCGATGTGGCTGGTGAACTCGACGCCGCCTTCTTCGAGAGTTCGAAGCCCTGCCAGCGAAAACACCTGGAACCCCCCCGAATCGGTGAGCATCGGGCGGGACCAGGAGGCGAATCGGTGCAATCCGCCCATGGCCCGGACCGTGTCCTCCCCGGGGCGGAGATGCAGGTGGTAGGTATTGCCCAGAATGATCTGGGCCCCCGCTTCTTCCACCTCTGCGGGATGCAGCCCGCGCACGGCACCGTAGGTGCCCACCGGCATGAATGCCGGTGTGAGCACTTCGCCATGGGGGAGGGAGAGGCGTCCGGCCCGCGCGAGGCCGTCACTCCCCTCGAGCGTGAACGAGAACGGGTCGCTCACCCTTCCCCCTTCCCCTTTCCCCGTTCCCCGTAGATGAGCATGGCGTCCCCGTAGCTGTAGAATCGGTATCGCCGCTCCACCGCCGTCTTGTACGCGGCCATCGTGACCTCATAACCCGCGAAGGCGGCGACCAGCATCAGCAGCGTGGATCGCGGCAGGTGGAAATTGGTGACCAGGCGATCCACCACCCGAAACCGAAATCCTGGCATGATCATGAGCCGCGTATCGGCCCGCCCGGCCTGCACTGTCGCGTCCTCCAGTGCTGCCGACTCGAGGGCCCGCACCACCGTCGTGCCCGCCGCCCACACCGCGTTCCCGCGCCGCCGGGTGTCGGCCACCAGCTCGGCGGCCAGGGTGGGAATCTCGAACCGCTCGGGATGCATCGGGTGCCGGGCGGGGTCGTCCGCATCCACCGGCTTGAAGGTTCCGGGCCCCACTTCGAGGTCAATCCGCGCGATGCGTACCCCGCGCTCCTCGACGGCATGCAGAAGCTCCCGGGTGAAATGCAGGCCGGCGGTGGGAGCGGCCACGCTGCCGTGGCGCTCGGCGAACACCGTCTGATACCGGATTGCATCCTCAGGGGTCGGATCCCGTGCGATGTAGGGAGGCAGCGGGATTCTACCAAGGCGATCCATCGCCTCGTCCGCCGAGGCGCCCAGGATCCGTACCCGCCAGTAGCCCTCGTCCAGCTCCTCCACTGTTTCCACCGAAATGCCGGAACCCAGGTCGATCCGTTTTCCCGCCCGGAGCGCGCTCCCCGGCTTTCCCATCGCGATCCAGCTTCCGTCCTCGGCCGGGTAGAGCAGGAGCACTTCGGCGGGCGCGCCCGAGGGGCGCCGGCCCAGGAGCCGGGCGTGCCGTACGCGGGTGGTGTTGAGGACGAGGAGATCACCGGCCGGGATGAGGTTGAGCAACTCGGAGAAGCGGCGGTCTTCGAACGACGCCTCACTTTGGCTCTTTGCCTCGTTGCCTCCGACCACCATCAAGCGGCTTTCCCCGCGGATGGCGGACGGCGTCTGCGCGATCAGCTCTGGGGGAAGGTCGTACTCGAAATCCGAAGTGCGAAGGCCCACGGCGGCATCACCCATCGAAGAGCGCCGCCTGCCCGCCGGTCGCGGGAGGCGGAGTGATGCCGTATCGCCGGTACGCGTTCGCCGTCGCCACCCGCCCGCGCTGGGTCCGCTCGAGAAATCCCTGCTGCAGGAGGTACGGCTCGTACACCTCCTCCAGCGTGCCGGGATCTTCTCCGACCGCCGCTGCGATCGTACCCAGGCCGACCGGTCCCCCGCCGAATTTCTCGATGATGGTCGTGAGGATCCGCGCATCCATGTCGTCGAGGCCGAATTCGTCCACGTCGAGCCGGGCGAGCGCCTCCGCCGCGACGTCCTTGGTGATCACTCCGTCCGCGCGCACCTGGGCGTAATCCCGCACTCGCCGGAGGAGCCGATTCGCGATCCGGGGCGTGCCCCTGCTCCTCTTGGCGAGCTCGATCGCGCCTTCCGGAGCAATCCGCACCTTGAGGATTCCGGCGGACCGGTTCACGATCTGTTCCAATTCTTCCGGAGGATAGAAGCTCAGCCGCTCCACAATGCCGAATCGCGCCCGCATCGGCGGGGTGAGCTGCCCGAACCGCGTGGTGGCCCCGACCAGCGTGAACTGCTCGACCGTCATGGGAATGGTCTGCGCATTCGGGCCGTCGGCAATCCGCACATCGACCCGGAAATCTTCCATGGCGGGATAGAGGAATTCTTCGAGCTGGGGACGGAGGCGATGGATCTCGTCGATGAAGAGGATGTCGCCGGGGCCGAGGCCGGTGAGCAGTCCCACCAGATCCCCCGGCTTTTCCAGCACGGGGCCGGACGAGGTGCGGAGCTGCACTCCCATTTCCTTGGCGAGGAGCGCGGCAAGCGTGGTCTTCCCCAGGCCCGGCGGGCCGAAAAAGAGAATGTGATCGAGCGCGTCTCCCCTCCCCTTGGCCGCGTCGATCGCGATCTGGAGGGACGCCTTGAGCTTGGCCTGGCCGACGAACTCGTCGAGCCGGGACGGCCTGAGCGCCGCCTCGGCACCGCCCTCGTCGGGCAGCGCGGCCGGGGTGGTGATCTCGAGCCGGCTCAGAGCGCGCTCGCGTTCCACCGCACCGGCCGGAGCCCAGGCGTCACGTCATGCTTCGCATGACAGGTGACGCAGCGATCCATGGTGCGAGTGCAGTCGGCGGCAACGAACTTCCGATTGGTGGCGCCGCACCGGGTGCATTGCCATTCCGCGGTCACGTGCGGGCTGGTGGAAAGGGCGATCATCCGCGGCCTCCTCGCTGCGTCGTGAGATGCTTGAGCGCGTGGCGCACCAGCGCCGCGACGTCGTGGTTCGTGTCCGGAGCGATCACCGAGCGGATGGCCTCATCTGCGGCGGCCGGAGCATAGCCCAGTGCCACGAGCGCGCGCGCCGCTTCATCCGCCGGCCTCCCGGCGCGTGCCGCAGGCGGCAGCGCAATGTCGGCAAACCGGTCGGAAAGCTCGACGATCAGTTTTTCGGCTCGCTTCTTCCCTATACCGGACACCGTGCTGAGCGCGGCGACGTCCTTCCCCTGAATGCTCCGGACGGCCCGCTCCGGCCCCAGCGTGGACAAGATGCCGAGCGCGAGCCGCGGTCCCAACCCCGTCGCGCCGAGCAGCCGCTGAAAGATCGTCCGCTCGCTCGTCGTATCGAAACCGTAGAGCGTCCACGCGTCCTCCCGGACGACCAGCTCGGTATAGAGCGCGCACCGCGCGCCGCGCGCGGGAAGCCGCTCCAATACGCCCAGGGGCACCGTCACCTCGTACCCGACGCCACCATCGGTCTGGATGACGACCACACCGCCCTCGCGCTCGGCCAGGATTCCGCTCATGGTGGCGATCACCGGCGGACTCCGGGTCGGATCCCGAGCAAGAGATGGGTCAGCGCCACCGCCACCGCATCGGCGGCGTCGGCCGGTGTGGGAGCCGTCCGGAGCTGAAGGATCTTGGCCACCATGTACCCCACTTGCGGCTTGACCGCGGCACCACGGCCGACGACGGTCTTCTTCACGAGCGCCGGCGAGTATTCGGCGACGGCGACTCCGGCTTGGGCCCCGGCGAGGAGGATGACCCCCCGCGCGTGGCCGAGGACGACGGTAGTCCGTACGTTGGTGGCGTAGAAGATGCCTTCGACGGCCAGGACATCGGGACGGTGGCGCTCGAGCAGCTCGGTCAGTCCCTCGTGGATCACGGCCAGACGGCGGGAGAGCGAATCGGCCGCTCGGGTGCGGAGGACTCCGCACTCCACCAGGCGAATGGGACGCCCCGCCGTTGCCAGCCGCTCGACCACGCCGAAACCCACCGTCGCGGTTCCCGGGTCGATCCCGAGGACCTTCATCGGCGGTGGAGGGTCAGGCTTCGGCCTCCGCGAGCGTCGCCGCGTCGATGTCGAAGTTGGAAGAAACCTTCGAGACGTCATCCAGTTCTTCGAGCGTCTCCATCAGCTTGAGCAGCCGGGATGCGTCGGCGCCTTCGACCTTGACGGTGTTCTTGGGCACCATCGCAAGCTCAGCAGACTCGAACGAATACTTCCTGGCCTTGAGCGCGTCCTGCACCGCGTGGAATTCCGCCACGCTGGTGGTCACCTCGAATTGCTCTCCGTCGCGCGAAAAATCTTCGGCGCCGGCCTCGAGCGCATCCTCGAGCGTCCGGTCCTCCGGATAGCGCCCGCTATCCAGGTAGATCAATCCCTTGCGGTCGAACATCCAGGCCACCGAGTTCGACGCGCCGAGATTGCCGCCTTTCCGGCTGAAGGCGTGCCGGATCTCGGCGACCGTCCGGTTGGGATTGTCGGTCGTGGCTTCGATGATGATCGCGGCGCCGCCCGGGCCGTAGCCCTCGTAGGTGATTTCCTGGTAGGTCTCACCCTCGAGCTCGCCGGTCCCCTTCTTGATGGCGCGATCGATGTTGTCGTTGGGGCAATTGACGGCACGGGCCGCGTCGATCGCGGTCCGGAGACGGGCATTGCCGCCGGGATCTCCACCACCCGCCTTGGCGGCGACAATGATCTCCCGGATACGCTTCGCCCAAACCGCCGAACGCTTGTTGTCTGTCGCGGCCTTCTTGTGCTTGATCTGTTTCCATTTACTGTGGCCAGCCATCTCGGGGCTCCTCGGCAATCAGCGCATAAACATAGCAATCGCAACGGGTTCCGGCAATTCACCGGGCGCGCCCGAGACTATCTTGCGTTGCAAGATAGTTTGAGATAGGTTACCGGCTCACTCGGCGCCGGCGCTCCTCGTGCGAATCTCCGCTCCCCTGAGTCCTCCGGTCTTTCACGTCCTCCTCGCGCTCGGCGAGGACGTCCTCCATGGCTATGCGATCATGCAGCGATTCGAAGAGATCACCGGCGGGGCCGATCAGCTCCTCCCGGGGACCCTGTACGTCACGCTCGCGCGCATGGTGAAGCTCGGATTGATCGAGGCTGCGCGTCCGCCGGCAGGCGATCTGAGCGGGGGTGCTCCCCGCCGGTACTATCGCCTGACCAGCCGCGGGCGCGCGATCGGTCGCGCCGAGAGCGAGCGCCTTCGCCGCCTGGTTCAGGTGGCCGAGGAGCGCTCCTGGCTTCCGGGGATTGCCCGATGAAGGAACGGCGCGCGTCGAGGGGGGAGCGCGTTGCAGTGCTGGTTTTCCGTCTCGCCGCTCTCGGGCTGCCTCGAGGCCTCCGGGAAGAGTGTCTCGACGAGATGGTCGCGTCGTTCCGGGAGTCGTTTCGCTCCAGGAGCGGCGGCTGGCGGCGTGCAGGCTATGCAATCCGGGCCGCGGCCGATGCGATGCGCGCCGGGTGGGGAACGCGCTGGCGCGAGCGGGGGAACAATCCGAAACGGAGGCCCAAGTTGTCGATGCTCTGGCAGGACCTGCGTTACGGCGCGCGCACACTCATCAAGAGTCCCGGCTTCACCGCGATCGCCGTGCTCACCCTGGCGCTCGGCATCGGCGCCAATGCCGCGATTTTCAGCGTGGTCGACGCCGTGCTGCTTCAGCCGCTACCATTCCGGGAGCCCGAGCGCCTGGTGGAGATCTCGGAATCCCGGGTGGATCGGGGCTGGACCCGGTCCTCGATGACCCATGCGAACTTCTGGGATCTGCGCGACCAGAACCGGACCTTCTCGGGAATCGCCGCCCTCCGCGGTGGCTCGATCAATCTCACCGGCCGGGATTTTCCCGAGCGGCTGAGCCTCGGATCGGTCTCGGCGGAGTTCTTCAGCGTGCTGGGGATAACTCCGACCCTGGGGCGGACCTTTGGCCGCGGGGAAGACGCCCCGGGACGCGACGCGCGCCTTGCCGTCCTCTCGCACCTCCTCTGGACCAGAAGCTTCGGGAGCGATCCCGGCATCGTCGGGCGCGTCATCACCCTCGACGGGCAGGGCTATTCGGTGATCGGGGTGCTGCCGCGGGGCGAGCCGTGGCTCGATGCCGCGGACATCTTCGTGCCGCTGGTCCGGCAGCCGAATGCCGATCGCGGGAGCTTCGAGCTCGCCGTAATCGGGCGAATGGCCAGAGGCATGACGCTCGAGACCGCCCAGGCCGATTTGAATGGAATCGCGCGGCGGCTCGCAGAGCTGTACCCGAAGGACGATGCCGGCATGGGCGTCGCACTCGACCCCTCCTCCGGCTGGGTAGCGAGCGAGAGTGTCCGGCGCGCGCTCATGATCCTCATGGGTGCGGTGGGGTTTCTCCTGCTCATCGCATGCGTCAACCTCGCCAACCTGTTGCTGGCCCGGGCCACGGGACGGGTCCGGGAGCGCGCACTCCGGGCTGCGTTGGGAGCCAGCCGCGGCCGCCTGGCGCGGCAGATGCTCACCGAATCACTGCTGCTCTCCGGGGTTGGCGCGGGCCTCGGATTGTTGATCGCCCTGGGGATGGTGACTCTCCTCAGGACGTTCGATCCAGGGGGGATTCCGCGGCTTACTCAGGTGAGACTCAATCTCGGTGTACTGGGCTTCACGGCGGTGGCCACGGTGGTGACCGGACTCCTCACCGGGATTCTTCCGGCGATCCAGGCCGCGCAGGGCAACCTCGCCGGCACGCTTCGCGAAGGGGAGCGCAATCCGGGCGGCGGTCGATTCATGGGCCGTGTCCGCGGTCTTCTGGTGGCGATCGAGGTCGCGGCGTCGCTCGCGCTGCTGGTCGGGGCGGGGCTTCTGCTTCGAAGCTTCGGGCAGGTGCTGAGTGTGAGCCGGGGTTTCGAAACGGAACACAGAATCCTCGCCGAGGTCGCGCTTCCCGAATCGTACAACGCCGAGCGTGTCACCGGCTTCATCAGCCAATTCAGCGCCCGGCTCGGCGGCGTTCCGGGGGTGAGTTCGGTGGCCGCGGTCTCGATGCGGCCGCTGCGGGGCGTGGGCACCGGGATGGGATTCGCGGCCGCGGACAAGCCGGCTCCGGCGGCCGATGCCGTGCCGTGGGCGAGTTGGCGCATGATCACAGCTGGGTACTTCCGCACCCTCGGCGTTCCCGTCGTGCGAGGGCGCGACTTTACCGAGCAGGACATCCTGAGCAAACCGTGGCGGGTGATCGTGAGCCGGCGCGTGGCGGACCGTCTCTGGCCGAATGAAGACGCGGTGGGGCGGCAGATCATCCTCTGGAAAGGGCAACGCGAGATTCCGGCCGAAGTCATCGGCGTGGCGGGAGACATGCGCGATTGGGGGCTCGCGGAGGAGCCGTCGCTGGCGGTGTATTTCCCCTACTACGGGGCGCAGTTCTCCCCGGTGTTCTTCGTGGTGCACGGCAACACCACAGCGGAAGCGCTCCGGCCCGTTCTGCGGCAGGCGTTGGCCGAGCTGGACTCCAGCCTTCCGATTTCCCGGGTGCAAAGTCTGGAAGAACTGGTGGGGGACTCCGTGGCATCACGGCGGTTCATCATGCTGCTGCTCGCCACCTTTGCGGCGGTGGCGCTCCTGCTCGCGCTCGCCGGCGTGTATGGAGTGCTCTCCTACGCGGTGTCGCGCCGCACGTCGGAGATCGGCATCCGGCTCGCCCTGGGCGCAAGCCCGGGCACGGTACTGCGCCTGATCGTGGCGCAGGGGATGCGGCCGGTGGCGATAGGGCTCCTGGTGGGCATCGGCGCGGCGCTCGCGCTCAGCCGGCTCATGGCGAGTCTTCTTTTCGGCATCACCCCCACCGACGCCACGACGTACACGGGGGTCGCGATGCTGCTGGGCGGCGCGGCGCTCCTTTCGTGCTACCTCCCCGCGCGGCAGGCCCTGCGGGTGGATGTAGTGGCGGCCCTCCGAAAGGAGTAGACGCTCACACGTTGTCGCGGATCCGCTGGGCCGCGTTCCGCGCCGCCCGCGCAAGGATCTCCGAGGCCTCGGCGCCCAGCGCCTCTCGGGCCGGGGCGACGAGGAGCAGCAGCACCTGCCCAACCCGGTCCCGGCGCGGCTCCTTCAGCTCGGCGAGCGCCGACACCAGCGCCCGGCGGAGTGGCGACGGGAGCGACAGGCTGGAGAATCGCTGCTCGAGCGCGGCGACGCGCCGCCTGGAGCCCCGATCGGGTGGAGGAGGAAGCAGCAGGAGATCTTCGGCGACCCGCAGTGTGAGCCAGAGCGCGAACACCCCTTCGCGCTTCGGACCCCGTGGCATCTCGCCCATGAGCTTGACCAGCGCCACACCCGCCGGACTCAGCAGGCTCATCGCGGCAATCGCCGGAGCGCCTCCAGCACATCGACAGGCTGAAGATCCTGCATGCAGCGATGGTGTGTGAGAGGGCACGCCGGCCCGCCATGGGAGCTGCAGGGCCGGCATGACAGCTCCCGCTGGAGCACCGTCGCCTTGGCGTGGTAGGGGAAGAACCCGAATTGCTCGACCGTCGGACCAAAGAGCGCCACCACCGGAGTCTCCACCGCCGTCGCCAGGTGCATGAGCCCGGTGTCGCCCGACACCAGCGCGCGGGCGCGCTTGAGCAGCGCGGCGCTCCCGGGCAAATCAAGCGCTCCCGCGGCGCTGGCCGCGCGATCCCCTCCGGCGGCCGCGACCGCCTCCGCGACGCCCAAGTCATCGGGACCGCCCAGCGCGACCACGTCGTTGCCGGCCTCGACGAGGCGCCGGACCAGCGCGATCCAATGATGCTGGGGCCACCGTTTGGTGAAGTGGGCGGCTCCAGGCGCGATCGCGATCAGCTGACGGGTGACGCCGAGCCCGCGCGAGGCCAGGAAGGCCTGGGCGCCTTCGAGCTCGGCACGGGAGAGGAAGACCTCCAGGGATCCGCCGTCGGGGGCCACGTCGAGCTCGCGGGCGGCGTCGAAATAGCGCTCGGCGACCGGCAGGCGATCGCGGTAGACGTCGCGCCTGGTGTGGATCAGCACGGCGCGCGCCACCCGGTGCTTCGGATAGGTGGTCCAGCGGCCGCCGACGTGCCACCGGAGCGCCCGGCTGCGCAGGCTACCGTGCAGGTCGAGCTTGTGGGTGAACGCGAGAAGCTTCAGGCGCTGGCCCAGCTCGGCCAGGGGAGTGAGCGGATCCCATCCGATCACCGAGGTCAGGTGCGGATTGTGGGCCAGGAGCGGGGCGAAGGCCGCGCGCGTCACCACCGTGATCCGGGCGTCAGGGTGACGGCGGCGGAGCGCGCGCACCAGGGGCGTGAGAAGAAGAATGTCACCGATGGCGCTGAAGCGGACGAGGAGGATATTCGGCGGCACTCGGGGAATGTAGCCGCGTGAAATGGGGTCGCCAGCGCGTTAGCTTCTTCTCATGGCAGAGCGCACCGCACGGCGGCTTCTCGAAGCCGCAAGACCGTACTGGGGTCTTTTCCTTCTCGGGGTGGGCGCCACCCTGATCGCCTCGGTGCTCGACACCGCCACGATCGTGATTCTGGTGCCGCTCCTCAAGGCATTGTTCGGCACGACGGAGGGGCTGGGAGGGCAGACCACCCGGCTGGAGCAGATCGCCGACTGGCTGCTCGATCCGCTGGTCGCGGGCTTGCCGTCACGCGAGGTCGCCGCTCGCCTGGTCCTGGTGCTGGTGGTGGCGCTGCTGGTGAAGAATCTGATGCAGTACGCCGCGAACCAGCTCTCCGTCGCGGTGCAGGAGGGCCTGGTGCGCGATCTCCGGGTGCGGCTCTACCGGCATCTGTTGACCCTCGATCTCAATTTTTTCCAGCGGACCAGGAGCGGTCAGCTCATCTCGACGGTGATGGTGGACGCCGACCGCACCAAACAGGCGGTCACCGCTTCGCTCGCCGCTCTCTTCCAGAATTCGGTCCTCATTCTTGGGACGCTCGCCTTTCTCGCCACGATCTCCCCCCGGCTGACCCTCATCACCCTCGGCACCGCGCCGATTCTGGTGTTCGGAATCCGCGGGCTCCTGGTGCGGCTCAGGCGCCATGCGCGCCTCTGGCAGGAGGAGCAGGGGCAGCTCACGTCCACCGTGAGTGAGCGGCTGGGAGCCATGAAGCTCATCCGCGCCTACGGCGGAGAAGAGGCCGAAGCGCGCTTCTTCGCGGACCAGGCCGGCCGGTACCGCAAGCGGGTCCAGCGCACCCAGCGCTATTCGTCGATGACCAGCCCGGTCAGCGAATTATTCGGGGGACTGGTGCTGACGCTCATCATCTGGGCCGCGACTAATCCCGCGGTGACCGGCGTCGAGCTGGGCGCCGCGGCGACGATCGGATTTCTGGTCGCCGCCCTCAAGATCATGTCGCCGCTCAAGTCGATCTCCCAGTTCCCCACCTCCTGGGCGATCGCGCAGGCCAGCGCGGAGCGGGTGTTTGCGCTGCTCGACGAGCCCCCCGCCGACACCGATGCCCCGGGTGCCGTGCCGGCGCGATTCGAGCGGGAGATCGCGTTCGACCGGGTGAGCTTTGCCTATGACGGCGGGCCGCCGGTGCTGGTCGACATCACCTTCTCGGCGCCGAAGGGGAGCGTTGTGGCGATCGTGGGGCCGTCCGGGGCGGGGAAGACGACGCTGCTCGATCTCCTTCCCCGGTTTCACGATCCGACCTCGGGCGGGATCCGGCTCGACGATGTGCCGCTCCGCGCGCTGCAGCGCGCCTCGCTCCGGAGTCTGCTCGGCGTCGTGAGCCAGGACACGGTGCTGCTCAACGACACGGTGTACGCGAATATCATCTACGGGAGGCCGGGCGCGACCCGCGAGCAGGTCGAGGCGGCGGCCCGCGCGGCGAACTCCGCCGAGTTCATCGCTCAGCTCTCCTCGGGATATGAGACACTCCTCGGCGAGCGGGGCACCCGGTTGTCCGGGGGACAGCGGCAGCGCATCGCGATCGCGCGGGCCCTCCTGCGCGACCCGCCGATTCTCCTGCTCGACGAAGCCACCAGCGCGCTGGACACCGAATCGGAACGGCTGGTGCAGGACGCCATCGAGCGCCTGATGCGGGACCGGACCGTGCTGGTCGTGGCGCACCGGCTCGCTACCGTACTGGACGCCGATCTCATCCTGGTGCTCGACGGGGGGACCCTGGTCGAACGGGGTACCCACCAGGAGCTGCTGGCCGAGAACGGTCTCTACCGGCGCCTCTACGATTTGCAGTTCCGGGGCGCGGAGGTCCTGGCATGAGCGGCCGCTCCGTGCTGGTGGTGGCCGAATTCGATGACGGGCAGCACGCCCATGCCGCGCAGCGCTGCCGCGCGCTGGAGCGGCTGGGCTGTAAGGTCGAAGCGTTCGACCTCCTCAAGCGACCCGGCCTCTTCGGGAGGCTGTCCGGCAGCGACCTCCGCTCCCGGCTTCGGAAGGCGGTGGAGCTGGCCCGTGCCGATCTCGTGCTGGTGATCGGCGGCCGCGAGCTGGGATCGGAGCTGGTCGAAGATCTGCGGCGCATGCTCGGCGTCCCCTGGATCAACTGGTTTCCCGATGACCTCCGCACGGTCGGAGAGGCCATGCACCGGATGCGCGCCTACGACAAGGTGTTTGTCGCGTCGTCGGATGTTGCGGAGCGGGCCCGCGCTTCGCTGGGACGACCGATAACCGTCGTGCCGCTGGCCGCCGACCCGTCGGTGTATCGGCCGCTCCGCTCTCGCGATCAGTACCGGGCGAATGTCGTCTTTGCCGGCACCGCCACGGCGCGGCGAGAGGCGCTGCTCACTAGTCTCATCGAATTCGGTCTGGCGCTCTGGGGTCCCGGCTGGAGGACGACGTCTTTGCGGGATTATTGTCGTGGCGAGGTGCCGAATACCGAGGATTACGTGCGCGCCTACGGCGGCGCGTCGGTGGCGGTGAACATCCATCACACCTCCTCAGGGAACGGCGCGCAGGAGTCACACCTCAATCAACGGCTGTTCGAGGTGGCGTCAATCGGGGTCCCCCAGGTCGTGGATGAACGGGGCGATCTCGCCAGCCACTTCGAGCCCGGGCGCGATGTGCTGGTATTCCACGATGCGGACGAGCTCAGGGAAATCGTGCAGGCCTCGCTGCAGGATCTACCCGCCGCGGAGCTGATCGGAGCCTCGGCCCGGCGGGAGGCGCTGGCGCGGCACACCTACATGCATCGGATGAAGATCATTCTGGATGAGGTGAACCGGATGTAACCCTGAGCGCAGCGAAGGGGCCCAACTCTGCGAGCGCTCCGGCTCCGTGAGAGAGGGTCCCATCGGGGCTGGCAGTTCCGCTCTCATTTCCGGTGTTCGCAACTCGTTCTCTGGCTCACTGACGCCCCTGCGGGACCCTCTCCTCCCTGCGCCTCAACATCGTCTCAGCGATCCTCGCGGCGCGGCGGTTCCCGCTCACCGCTCACCGTTCACTGTTCATTGTTCACTGTTCACCGTTCACGCAGTTGTCCTGGCGGCTCGGCGCAAAAGCGACTACCGGATTACCTTTCGCGCGTGCCGCCCGTCCACTCCGGCATCCGCCTCCTGCTCGTCGCCAAATTCAACCAGCGATACCACCGGACCGGTGGCGCCCTGCGTGTCGCGCTCGCCGCGATGGGATGCAGTGTCGTCAGCGTGGAAGAGCGCACCCGCGGATTCGATGCGCTCCTCGGCCGCTCGCTCGACCGGCGCCTCGGCGCCGCGATCCGCGCGCACCGCCCGGAGCTCGTTCTCGTGTTCAAGGGCGCGTCGCTCCCACCAGAGTCGATCGATCGCCTGCGCGGCCATGGCGCCGCGCGTTGGGTGAACTGGTTCCCCGACGGCCCGCATCTCCTCGATCTGTCGCTCCGGATCGGCCGCGCCTACGACCGCTGCTTCCTCTTCGACACCTCGATGGTGGACCGGCACCGTGCCCTGGGCCGTAGCGCGGACTACCTCGCCTTAGGATTCGACCCGGTCAACCATCGCCCGCTTCCCGACCCGGCAGGCTGCCAGAGTCCCATCGCCTTCGTCGGCAGTCACGAGACCCTGCGAGCCCAGGCCCTGGCGGCGGTGAGCGACCTGGGCCTCGCCACGTGGGGGCCAGGATGGCCCCGGGGGCCTTTGTATGGCGACGATTTCAATGGCGCGTTCAGCAATGCGGACATCGCCCTCAACATCCACCAGTTTTTCGGCGAAGCACCGCGGGAGGGCCGCTACGGGACCGGCGCCAACCAGAGAGTCTTCGAGCTCGCCGGCATCGGCACGGTGCAGTTGTGTGATGCGAAGGCGGATATCGGGCGGAGCTTCACCGAAGACAGCGAGATCGTGTTGTTCCGCAGCGCCGGAGAGCTTCGGGACAAGGCGCGCTGGCTGCTCGGCGTCCCGGAAGAGCGGCGGACAATCGCCGCCCGCGCGCGGGATCGCGCGCTCGCGGAGCATACCTGGCGGCACCGGCTCGAGGAGCTCCTCACAGTGGCGCTCCGATGAAGATCTCCGGATTTACCCTCGTCCGGAATGCCGAGACTCTCGACTTCCCGGTCGAGGCGAGCATCCGTTCGATCCTGCCGGCGTGCGACGAGGTCGTCGTCAACGTGGGGCGGTCGGATGACCGGACGCTGGAGATCGTGCGCTCGATTGCCGATCCCAAGATCCACATCCTGGAGACGGAGTGGGATTTTTCCCGAGGCGAGGCGGTGCTCCGGGAGGAAACCGCGCGGGCCATGCGCGCCTGCCGCTTTCCCTGGGGCTTCTACATTCAGGCCGACGAGGTGCTGCACGAGGCCGGCGTCCCCGCGCTCCTCGAGGCGATGGACGCCGCGGACCGGGACCCCGAAGTGGAAGGCCTTGTGGTCCGTTACCACCACATCTTCGGGGATCCCGAAACCGAAGCGGTCAACCGCCGCTGGTACCGGCGGGAGGTCCGCGCCGTGCGCCTCGATCCTTCAGCCGGGGTGATGCCCTATCGGGACGCGCAGGGTTTCAGGGTGGGAAGTGAGCAGCGTCGGGTGCGCGCGCGCGTGGTGGACGCAGAAATGTTCCACTACGGCTGGCTGCGGTCGGCAGCCGCGCTCCGGGCGCGGGGCGCGGTGGATCGGCACCTCTATCCGGGACGCTCGGTTCCACCGACCGGGACCGCGGCCGTTTTGCGGCGGTTTCCGGGGCTTCGACCATTCACCGGCACGCACCCCGCGGTGGTGCAACAGTGGGTCGCAGCCCACGCAGTCGACCCCGAGCGGGTCGTGACCCCTCCGTTCTTCGCCGCTGAGCATCTCCGGTTCTACGCCTCGGATCTCTTCGAGCGGATCACCGGGCGGCGGCCCTTCGAGTTCCGGAATTACACGCTGGTCTGATGGGACTCGAATGGCCGATCTCCGCTGGTTCGCTCCCAATCGCTACTGCACGCTTCCCGTGCCGGTTCTGCGTCGCGCCGGTCTCCGGATCGCCCTCGATGGCGGGGAATCAGCGCGGGTCGCGGTCATCGCCTCGGACATCCCGCCGCATCGCGAGCTTCTGGATGGCGCGGTGCGGTTCCTCCCTCCCCACGATGCCGTTGCCCTCGCCGGAGAAATCGACGCCGCGATCTCCCAGCGGTTCAGGGAGCCTGCCCTGAGCCCAGCGAAGGGTCTCTCGGACCTCACCATCGAAGCCTGCGCTGCCCGGCTGCTTCCGGATCTGCAGCGGATGCTGGCCGGCGCCGCGTGAGCGGGAAGCCCGATCTCCTGCTGACCTTCGACTTTCCTCCCATGGGAGGAGGCATCGCGCGCTGGATGGCGGAGATCGCCCTCCGATATCCGAGCGGGGAGCTCATCGTTTCCACCGGGGCAATGGCGGGGAGCGAAACTACCGATCCGCGCTTTCCCAACCGCATCGACCGCCTGGACGTTCCCGCGCGGCGGCTCAAGACCCTTCAGGGGCTGGTCCAATGGAGTCGCCGCGTGACCGCTCTCGTCGCCGAGCACCACGCCGGATTCATATGGTGCGGGAATCTCCGGCCGGCCGCCTACCCCGCCAAATGGGCGCACCAGCGCAGCAAGGTCCCCTACGGAGTCATCGTGTACGGGGGCGACCTCCTTGCTCTGCGGATCAACTATCGCGACTCCCGAATCAAGCGGGCCGCGGCCCGCGCGCTCCTCGGCACCGCCGAGGTGCTTGTCGCGTGCAGCCGCTGGACCCATGACCTGGCGTGCGACGTCCTTCGCGAGCTGGGCCTGGCGGAGCGGACGGGGAGGGTGCGAGTCGTGCCTCTGGGGACCGACCCCGAGATCTTTCATCCCCGACTCGACCCCCGGCTTTTTGCTGCGGCGCACCAGCTTCCCCCGGGAAAGTGGCTGCTCACCGTGGCGCGACTGGCGCCTCACAAGGGCGTCGATACGACGATTCGCGCCCTCCGGCTGCTCGCGCCACGCTTTTCCGACCTGCGGTACGCGGTGGTGGGGCAGGGCGCGGAGCTCGGCGCGCTCCAGGCGCTCGCGCGGCAGGAGGGGGTGGATGACCGGGTGAGCTTTCTGACGGAAATCAGCGACGTGGAGCTGCCGCTCGCCTACGCCCTCGCGACCGTCTATGTGGGCGTGTCCCGCCAGACCGCGAAGGACGTCGAAGGATTCGGGATCGCGCTGCTGGAGGCGCAGGCGAGCGGCAAGCCGGTGGTGGCGGGTCGAAGCGGTGGCATGGCGGACGCGGTGCACGACGGCGAGACCGGAGTGCTGGCGGATCCGGAGGATCCGGCCAGCGTCGCCGCGGTGATCGGGCAGTTCCTCGAGGATCCCGACCGGGCGGAGCGGTTCGGCAAGGCGGGCCGAGAAGCGGTGGAGCGATTCTACAACTGGCCGCGGGTGGTCGCCGACCTCCGCGCGATCAGCGCTGGGGCCAGGTCTGCTCGGCGATGATCGCGTGGGTCGGGCAGGCCGTGAGGAGATAGTCCCCCAGAGGCGACCACCAGAGCAGCTCGGCTGTCGCTTGGGCCTGTCCGTTGAGCTGCATGCTGAATACCGTCGGTGCGCGCGCGACGCACGCGCCGCATCCGATGCAGCGCGCGGGGTCCACCCGCACCCGCACTTCGCGCTGGGGATGGATCCCCGGGGGAAGCTGATCGAGCCCGCGCGACAGCAGATCGAGCGCGTCGTTCATCGCCCGGTATCCCTCGGCAATCAGATACGGCGTCCGGTTGAAGGCGAACATCGACACCCGCTCGACCCGCGGCCGCACCAGAACGACGGGCGGGTCCGACCAGTCTTGCAGGTGCTCGGCGGCCAGCGTCTGCATGACGATCTCGAGGCCGCGGCTGTAGGTGGCGACGAACCCCTTCCGCTCCACTCCTGATCGCTCGACCCGCGTCCCTCCAACATCCACTGCCAGGATCGGCGCGCGGGAAATGGCCAGCGCCGCCCGCACCGGAAGGTTCTCAAGGACCGCGCCGTCGATGCAGACCCGCCCCAGAATGGTGCGCGGCGGAAGTATTCCGGGGAGCGCGCAGGAGGCGAAGACCGCGTCGGCGACCCTCGCTGCTTCGAGGCCCGGAAGTCCCCAGAGAACCTGCTGGCCGGTGTTCAGGTCGACGGTGTTCACCACGAGTCGCCTGGGCAGCTCCTGGAAGGTCACGTCGCCGGTGATGCTCTGGATGAGTTGATCGAGGGGCTCCCTGCGGTAAATGGCGGGCGACAGCATCCGCTTCAGGGCCATGTCGAAGTGCGCGACGCGGAAGACGTCCTTTCGCGTCACCGCCAGCGCCCGGTCCTCCATCTCCTGCAGCGGCATCCCGACGGCCCACGCCGAGGCGACCAGCGAGCCCATGCTGCACCCGATGACCGCCTGTGGCACCAGGTTCCGCTCGGCGAGGGCACGAAGCGCGCCGATGTGCGTGAGACCCTTGAGGCCTCCGCCGCCGAGAACCAGGGTGAACTGGGGAGAATCGATCATGCGGAGCATATTACAGCATGGCCTCAATTATCGCCCCGGTGCGCGCCCCCTACGACGTCTCCGCCCTTCGCGAGACCGAGTTCCCCTGGAGCCGAGATGCCATTTACCTGAATCACGCCGGCATCGGCCCCATTCCCGAGCGTACGCGGCGAGCCGTCGAGGCGTACACTCGCGAGCGGGCCTCTCCGGTCACCCTGACTGATGATCGCCTGATGGGTGTTCTGTCGGCCGGGCGGGCCAAGGCCGCTCGTCTCATCGGGGCGGATCCCGGAGAGATCGCCCTGGCGACCAATACCAGCTTCGGTCTCAACCTGGCCGCGCGGATGCTCCCGCTCGCGCCGGGTGACGTGGTGCTGGTGAGCGACCAGGATTTTCCGGCCAATGTTTTCGCATGGCGCCAGATCGCGGACCGAGGCGTCCGGCTGGAGATCATTCCTCGCACGGCGGCCGGATGGCCCGACGAAGCGCGCATGCAGGAGCGCATGCAGGATGCGCGGGTCAAGGTGCTGGCAGTGTCGCATGTCGAATTCCACACCGGCTACCGGCTGGATCTCGACGGTCTTGGAGAGGTGGCGCGCGCCACCGGGACGTTCATCGTGGTCGATGCGATCCAGGCGCTGGGTCACGTGCCGTTCGACGTGCGCACCACGCCGGTGGACATTCTCGCCTGCGGGGCCCAGAAATGGCTCCTCTCACCGTGGGGCTCGGGCTTCATGTATGTCCGCCGCGGGCTCATCGAGCAGCTCGAATCGCCGCTTGCGGGGTGGAACGCCTACGAAGGGACCCAGAATTTCTCGACGCTGGTCGACTACAGCGGCCGCCTGCACACCGACGCCCGGCGTTTCGAGCTCTGGACGCTCCCGTATCAGGACCTCCTCGGGATGAACCTCGCACTCGATCTCCTTGACGAGCTGGGCATCGACCGGATCGAGGCACACCTGGCGGAGATCGGGCGTCCCGTGCGGGAGTGGGCTCACCGCGCGGGGGTGCGCCTGCAATCGCCGGAGGGAGCGCGGGACTCCGGAATCATCTCGATCTCCGCCGCAGATATTCCCCGTGGGCTTGCGGCGCTGCGCGAAGCTGGCGTGGCCACCTGCGTCAGGGAAGGCGGCCTTCGCCTGGCGCCGCACTGCTACAACACCATAGAGGAAATGGAGCGTGTGGTCGATCTGCTCCAGCGAAGCCTCACTGGCTGACGCTAACCGCTCACCGCTCACCGCTCACCCGCTGGTGAGTCTCCCTCCGTCAGGGAGATGATGCGCCGGAGACCCCTGCATCGACCATGGCGTATTGTTTCTTTCCCTTCTGCAGCACGATGAACCGTCCGCGCAGCAGGTCCGATCGCACCAGCGGCCGCTCCGCCGAGACTCGCTCGCCATTGATCGAGTAGCCGTTGCCCTGGATTCCACGGCGGGCGTCCGCCTTGGACGTGGCCAGTCCGGTGCCGACGAGGGCGTCCACCAGCGCGTACCCCGCGTCGAGCGCGCCCGCGGCCACCGCGATCACCTGCACTTCACCGGCCACCGTCGCCAGCGTCGCGGAATCGGCGGACCGGAGATCGCCCCCGCCAAAGAGAATCCCGCTCGCGTCGATGACCCGCCGGACCGTCTCTTCTCCATGCACGCGGGTGGTGACGTCTTCGGCGAGCAGGCGCTGGGCGACCCGCTTCCCGGGGTCCGACGCGGACGCCGCCATGACGTCGGCGATTTCGCCGAGCGGCCTGAAGGTGAACACCCGCAGCAGCCGCTCGACGTCGGTATCATCGACATTGAGCCAGAACTGGTAGAACCGGTAGGGCGACGTTTTCCGCGGATCGAGCCAGACGTTTCCCTCCTCGCTCTTCCCGAATTTGGATCCGGAAGACGCGGTGAGAAGCGGAGAGACGAGGCCGTGCACCTGGGCCTGTTCGCGCCGGGAGATGAGCTCGATCCCAGCCGTGATGTTCCCCCACTGGTCGCTGCCGCCGACCTGCAACTCGCAGCGCTCGCTCCGGAAAAGATGATGGTAGTCCTCCGCCTGGACGAGCATGTACGCGAACTCGGTGAACGTGATTCCGGCGTCGAGGCGCGACTTCACCGATTCCTTCTGTAGCATGTAGCTGATGGTGAAGTGCTTCCCGGAGTCCCGCAGGAACTCCAGCAGCCGGAGGGGCCGGAGCCACTCGGCATTGTTCTGGAGCCTCGCGGCGTTGCCCCCCTCGAACGACAGAAAGCGGGCGAGCTGTGCCCCTATGGCAGCCGCGTTGGAATCCACCTGGCTCTCCGGCAGCATCGGACGCTCGCTCCGCTTGCCGCTCGGATCGCCCACCATCGCCGTGCCGCCACCGACGAGCGCGATGGGGCGTCCGCCTTCCCGCTGCAGCCAGGCGAGCACCATCACCGGAACGAGGTTGCCGACGTGGAGCGAGTCCGCCGTCGGATCGAACCCGGCGTAGGCCGTGACGGGACCTCGGCTTAGCCGGTCGGCAAGCCCCGGCGTGGCGTCCTGGACCAGGCCGCGCTCGGTGAGGATCTGGAAGAGGGAGGGCACGCGGCAAGAGTAGGGGGGGAACCAGGAGCGGTCAACGGTAAGCGGTGAGCGGTAAGCGGGACAGGTCATTCCCGCTCACTGCTCACTGCTCACCGCTCACTTATCTTCCGGCATGGCACCCAGCCTCCCCTCCCGCCTCACCCGGTGGTGGCACTTCCCCCGGCGCCGGAGGAACCTCCTCGTCGGCCTCCTGGCCACAGGACTCTTCCTGGTAGCGCTCCTGGCGGGCGCGTGGACCCGGGTCTGCGCCGGCGGGGCGTGCCCCTCGATCGCGGGCCTCACCAATTACGATCCCGATCAGGCGTCGAAGCTGTACGCGGCCGACGGGCGTCTGATTACCGACTACGGCCTTCAGCGCCGCACCGTGGTTCCCCTGAAGCAGATGTCGCCCGCGGTCGTGGCGGCGTTCCTGGCCGTCGAGGATCGCCGCTTTTACCGGCACCACGGCATCGACTGGATCCGGTTCTTCGGCGCCCTCAAATCCACCCTGATCGGCAAGCGGCAGGGCTTCTCCACGATCACCATGCAGCTCGCCGGCAATCTCTGGCCCGACCAGATCGATCGTCGCCAGCGGACCGGCCTCAAGGGGCTCTCCCGCAAGATCCGCGAAGGGCGGATGGCGCTCGAGATCGAACGGAATTACTCGAAGGACAAGATTCTCGAGCTGTATCTCAATCAGATCGATCTCGGCAATCGCGCCTACGGCGTCGAGGCGGCAGCGCAGCGGTACTTCGGCAAGTCGGCCCGGGCCCTCAATGTGGCTGAGGCCGCGCTGCTCGCGGGTCTCCCCAAGGGTCCGACCATCTACAACCCGAGACGGAGTCCGAAGGCCGCGGTGCAGCGGCGCAACCTGGTCATCAGCATCCTCGAGGACGCGGGAAAACTGTCCCACGAGTCGGCCGAAGCGTGGAAGGCGTATCCGCTCTTTCTCTCCTCCCGGTCCGACTACAGTGGAGTCGCGGAATACTTCGTCGAGTACATCCGGCAGATCCTGGCGGCGAGGTTCGGCACCGATCTGTACCGCGCAGGATTCCGCATTTACACGACGCTCGACCTCGACATGCAGCAGGCCGCCGAGCGTGCGCTCGAAGCGCAGCTGCAGAACATCGAGGACGGCGGCACCGGGGCGTATCGGCACCGGACCTACCGTCAGTATCTCGACCAGCGCCCCGAGCCGGGCGCTCCCGAAGCCGACAACGGTCCCTTCAGCCCGTATCTGCAGGGGCTGATGGTGACGCTCGACGCCAAGACGGGATACATCCGCGCGATGGTGGGGGGGCGGGACTTCGAGGACAACAAGTACAATCGTGCCACCCAGGGTCTTCGACAGGCCGGTTCGGCCTTCAAGCCCTTCGTCTATGCCGCCGCCATTCGCGCAGGCATCCCGTGGTCCTCGGTGTGGGATGATTCTCCCGTTTCGGTCGAGATTCCGGACCAGCCGGCCTGGGAGCCGAAGAACTACGACAGCAAGTTCGAGGGACCCATGACGGCGCGGCAGGCGCTGCGCCAGTCGCGTAACACCGTCGCGGTTCGGATCGGACTTGAGCTCGGCGAAGACGCGGTCATTGCCGAGGCGTCGAACTACGGGATCACGACCCGCATCCCGAGGGTGCCTTCGATCTTCATCGGCTCCGCCGACGTCACACCGCTCGAGCTGATCGGCGCGTATACCGGCTTTGCGAACATGGGTGTCGCATCCACACCGCTGGGCATCCTGCGCGTCGAAGACCGGGAGGGACGAATCGTCTGGCAGCCGGAGGTCCGCGACCATCGCGTGATGGATCCCGAGCATGCCTGGCTCATCCTCGACGGTCTCCGCGACGTCGTGCGCCATGGCACCGCCTACAGTGCGGTCGTGGGGAAGGGCTTCACCATCCCCACCGGCGGCAAGACCGGCACGACGAACGACGGGATGGACGTCTGGTTCATCGGGTTCACCCCCGACCTCGTGACCGGCGTCTGGATGGGCTTCGACAAGAAGACGGTCATCAAGTCCAATGCGCAGGGTGCGCTCCTCGCGGCACCCGCCTGGACCACGATGATGCGAGAGGTCTACGAGCGCAGGACTGCCCCCGGCCCCTGGGCGATGCCCGAGGGGATCGTCTCGGTGGAGATCGACGCGAGCACCAATGCTCTCGCGACCCCGTTCTGCCCCCGGGACAAAGTCGTGCGCGAGGTCTTCTATCCCGGCACCGAGCCCATCGAGCACTGTCCCCTGCACAGCCCCTTCCGCGGGGGGTGGTGAGACCACTCCGCCTTCGGGCCCAGTGGGCGCTGCCGGTCGACGCCCCACCCATCCACGACGCCGCGATCCTTATCGATGCCGACGGGCGCATTGCCGCCGTCGGAGCCGATGGCGACATCCCCGCCCCTGTCGATGCGCTGAACTTCGATCTCGGAACCGCGACGCTCCTTCCCGGACTCGTGAACACCCATACCCATCTCGAGCTCACGGGAATGGCGGACCAGGCGCCGGAGGACGCCTTCCGCGACTGGATTCAGACGATCCGGAGGATCAAGGAGGCGAGAACCCCGGAGGACTTTCTCGCAGCCGCTCGCCGAGGCGTCAGGGACTGCTGGGCCGGGGGGGTGACCACCATCGCAGACACCGGTGATTCGGGCAGCGTCGTTCGAGCGCTGTCGGAGCTCGGAGGCAGCGGGATCGGCTATCAGGAAGTGTTCGGCCCCCACCCGGATTCCCTCGACGAGAGCATGCGGGCGCTGGAGCGGCGCGTCGAACAGCTCGGCGCGTTCTCCGGTGGCAGGGTGCGGCTGGGCGTCTCACCCCACGCGCCCTATACCGTGAGCGGCCCGCTGTACTCGAAAGCGGCTGCCTGGGCTCGAGAACGGGTGCTCCCGATTGCGGTGCACATCGCCGAGTCCCGGGAGGAGAGCGAGTTCGTGACGCGGCGGACGGGGCCGTTTGCCGAAGCGTGGGAGGAGCGAGGGATCCCGCTGCTTGACGATCCCAGACACCAGTCCCCAACCCCCAACCCCCAATCCCCAGTCCACTGGCTCGACTCCCACGGTGTGCTCGGCCCGGATACTATGTGCATTCATGCCATCCAGCTCTCCGCCGCGGACATCGAGCTTCTCGCCCTCCGGTCGGTGTCCGTCGCCCACTGCCCGCTCTCGAATGCGCGCCACGGTCACGGCAGAGCACCCCTCGCAGCGCTCCGGCGTGCCGGAATCCGGGTCGGGCTCGGTACCGATTCGGTGGCGAGTGTCGGCCGGCTCGACCTCTTCTCCGAGGCGCGTGCGGCCAGGGCGCTGGGCGCGCTCTCGGCTGATGAAGCGCTGGCGCTCTGCACGCTGGACGGCGCACGCGCACTCGGTCTCCAGAGTGAAATCGGCACGCTGACCGTGGGGAAATGGGGCGACGTCATTGCGGTGGCGACGGGCGGCACCCCTGCCGGTTCCTTGACCTCAGCGGCGAATGCGGTGCTTGCGACCGGCCCGGAATCGGTCCGCCTGACCGTTCTGGGGGGACGGGTGGTGCACCAGACGGGAGCCACGGCTTGATCCGCCGAGGGGGTAGTCGGTAAGATGCAGGAGCTTCCCCGGCGGAGATTGGTGTGCGCTGCCTTGCACTGAATGCGTCCTTTGAGCCCCTGACCATGGTGCCCGTCAAGCGGGCGCTCCGCCTGGTCATTGATGGCAGGGCCGAGATCGTGGAGGCGGAGACCGGGGAGCCGATAAGAAGTCCGCGGGTTTCGATTCCGAAGCCGGTCATCATCCGCCTCGTCAAATTCGTCCACGTCCCCCGAAAATTCCGCCGCCAGGTCACCAACACCTTCCTCTTTGCCCGGGATGATTACCGGTGTCAGTACTGTCACCGGCCCCAGGCGCAGCTCCGCCCGAGGGAGTGCCTCACGCGGGACCATCTCCTGGCGATCAGCCGGGGGGGAGGCAATGCATGGACCAACTGTGTGACGGCCTGCAGCACCTGCAATACGAAGAAGGGGAACCGGCTTCCGGAGGAGTGCGGCATGCATCCGATGCATCCGCCCCTCGAGCCGCATTTCGTTCATCTCACGTGGGCGGTGCGGCGACTCACGGCGGTGCAGGCGAAGTACATCCGGTACTTCTACGGCGCGGCGGCGCTCAGGGCCCTTCGGGCCTAGGGAAAGGGGAAAGGGGAAGGGGAAAGGGGAAAGGGTCCTTCCCTCTTCCCCCTTCCCCCTTCCCCTACCTCACCCGAAACCGCTCCGTCTTCACCGTCAGCTCCTCCCCCGGCAATCCCGCCAGCCGCAGCAGGAACCGCCTGAACGATCGTCCGATGGAGCTGCGCTCCGGCCGCGCGGGCGTCGCGGGCCCTCCCGCCAGGAACTGTTCGATCTCCTCCATGTCCTCGTCCGACAGCGCGGAAATCCTGAGCGTCACGTCGTAGTAGAAGACACCGGCGCCAACCGGAAGGGCATCCACCTCGCGGGTGATGCCGATCCAGAGCGCCAGCTCGTGTCGGGTCGGGAACCGCGTTTCCACCGGGCCGCTCAAGAGAAGCTCGGTCACCTTGTACTGGTCCTGGAGCGGCTCGTACTGGATCACCGTCGCCCATTCTGTCGCCCGCTGGAACTCGTCGATCCACCCATCGCGTGAGCGCCAGATCTCCATCCGGAAGCTGAGCCGGATCGGGAAGGACTGCTCCAGGGCTTCGGCCCACCGCTGATCGGCGAAGAGGCTGCGTACCTGCACTCGCGCGTAACGGACCCCGCGCGGGAACGTGTCGGGACCGAGCGTCACCGACAGCCCGACGCGTGGCGTCTGGGCGAGGGCAGGGGCGCTGAGCATGCACCCGAGGGCGAGACCTGCGGCGAGAAAGCGGCGCATCAGAATCGTCGCTGCAGCCGCGCGGTCAGCGTGAGGGGTCGCCCGCCGGTGAGCGGCTGGCTGATGTAGAGCCCGATTCCACCCGCATCGAAGCCGAACCCGATGGCGCTCGCCCACTCGCGCAGCACCGGGATCCTGTCGTTGGGAATGCGTCCCGGTCCTTCGCCGGTGATCCACGACTTTCCGGCGTCGCCAAAGATCACTACGTCGGGCTCCCGGATTCCGAGCAGTCGCTGCGCCGCGGAGAGGTAGGGATCCGTGGTTGCGAGCGGAAGCCCGAGCCGGGTTCTGGTCCGAACTTCGAGCTGCACCGCGAGCATGCGGTCGCAGAGTGCCGGACGCGACGGATCGGTGAGTGACGCAGGCGCGCAATTCAGGTTGCGGAATCCGTATCCTGGCAGGACGTCGGGACCGCCGAGGCTCAGCCTGCGCTGGATGGGCAGTGGATCGCCGCTCACCCAGCCTCCGGCCACGAACCGGGCGGATGCTCGAATGGCGGGATTGAATCGCGCGTAGCGCCTGGCGTCGAGCCAGATGCGGGAGAACTGGTAGCGTCCGGGCGGAATCGGGTCGCGCACCTCCGGGGGCAGCGAGACGGGGGAGGCGTCGTCGCTCCTGCTTCGCTCCAGCCAGGCCCGAACCTGCCAGCCGGAGGTCGGGCTCTCCGGATCATTCCTGGTGTCGTAGTCGAGACCGACCCGCCAGGTCAGGTAGTGCCCGTCGTCGACCAGTGGGTTGGGCCGCCACGCCTCGTTGCGAAAGATCGAGATCGGATCGTTCGCCGGTACGCTTCGCTCGTCGTGACGCCCGAGCGACGTGCTAACCCGGAGGCCCCGGCTCAGCGCATAGGAGAGGTATCCCGAGGCACCCTGCGCCTGGTAGAAGTCGCGATAGTCACGCTGGAAGAGGAGCGCCGACCAACCGCTCTCGGTTCGCGAGAGCGGCTGCTCTTCGATCGGCGCGATGAGCCGGGACACCTGGCCCCCCAGGGTGAGCTGGCGGGACTCGCCGAACTGGAACTCGAGCCGGCCCGAATAGCCGAAGTCGCTGCGACGGTTAGTGCGATCCGGGGCCGTCCAGGCGATTCCCCGTATGTCGAGACGGGCTTCCACGTCCGGGAGGCCGGTGCGCACGACGGAGGGCCCGAAGACGATGGGAAGTCCTTCGATCCGGTTATAGGTGCGCCCGGTCTCGGCGGAGAGGATCGTCTCGAATCGTCCCGTGGTGAACCGGGTACGGGCGGAGGCCATGTCGCCCAGGGTCCGGGGCGGCTCACGGATGGTGAGCAGGCCTCCGCTGGTCCGGACCAGGAACGCCGGCTGTCGATACTCCCGCTGGCGTCCCTCGATTCCCCCGCCAGGCCGAACGATGATCTGTCCCCCGACGACGAGCACGTCGCCCGCGACCAGCGCTCCCGGATCGATGACCAGATCGCCGTTGATGATCGTGACCCTGCCGGTCAACTCCCCCGCCACTCGCAGCGTGCCCCGGAAGACGGCAATCGGGCCGGCGTGACGGCTGCCCGCCGGCAGCAGCATCGCGCCGTACACCTTGGTCGCCAGCGAATCGTTGAAGGCGATGAGCACCTCGTCCACGATGTTCGGCGGCAGCGTCGCCCTGCCCGCGGAATCCGGCCTGCGGTCCTCGGGCCGGATCTTGATGACGCTGTCGGGCGGCGTGACCTGCGCGGGGGCGGTGACGGTCCCACCCATCAGGATCCCGAGCAGGATCCCAACCGCGCGGCACGTCCCGCTCACCGCTGACCGCTTACCGCTCACCCTCTTCACAGCCCGAGTCTCTTCATGCGCCGATACAGATTCGCCCGGTCGGTCTGCAGCGCGCGCGCGGCCTCAGCCACGTTCCCGGTGGCGCGCCGAAGCGCCGCCCCGATGAGCGCGCGTTCATAGTCGTCGAGCACGTTGGACAGCGAACGGCCGGCGAGATCGGCAACCGAGTACGACGTGCCGGACTCGGACACCGAGGGGGCGTCGAACCGGAGGCTTCCCGCGCGGGGGAGGACCTGGCGGACGAGTGCCACGTCAACTTCCGGTCCCCCGAGGATCGAGAGGCGCTCGATGATGTTGGCCAGCTCCCGGACATTGCCCGGCCATTCATACGAGGCCATCAGTGCGAGGGCGTCGGCGGTGAAGCTCGCAGCCTGGAGCGGACGGACCCGCTCGGCAAGATGCACGACGAGGTCGGGGAGGTCTTCGAGCCGCTCGCGCAGTGGTGAGAGCTCGAGCGGGAACACGTTGAGACGGAAGTAGAGATCCTCACGGAACGAGCCTGCTGCGACCGCCTGCTCGAGTCGCTGATTGGTCGCGGCCAGAATCCGCACATCGATCCGCTGCACCCGTTCCGCGCCCAGCCGCTGAATCTCTCCAGCCTCCAGGACCCGCAGGAGTTTGGCTTGGGCTTCGAGGTTGAGATCGCCCACCTCGTCGAGGAAGAGCGTTCCACCGTCGGCGAGCTCGAACCGGCCCAGGCGACGGTCGGTAGCCCCGGTGAACGCGCCCCGCTCGTGGCCGAACAGCTCCGATTCGACCAGGTCGCGGGGAATGGCGGCGCAGTTGACCGAGATGAACGAGCGTCCCGCGCGATGGCTGGCGCGATGGATGGCATGCGCCACCAGCTCCTTTCCGGTGCCCGATTCTCCCATGATGAGCACGCGCGCTTCAGTCGGCGCCACCTGCGCGATCAGCGCCTTGACCTCCTCCATCTTGCCGCTCTTGCCGACGAGGTCGGCCTTGGGCCCGAGCTGCGAGCGGAGGGCACGATTCTCGGCGCGGGCGCGGGTGAGCTCGAGTCCGCTTCGGAGGGCGACGAGTACCGCTTCGGGGGTGAGCGGTTTTTCCAGGAACTGAAAGGCGCCAAGCTTGATGGCTTGGACGGCATCGGTGAGCTGCGCCTTGCCGCTCATCATGATGACCGGTGTCGACGCATCCCGCTCCCGGAGTCGCCGAAGCGTCTCCAACCCGTCGGGACCCGGCGGCATCTGCAGGTCGAGCAGAATCGCGTCGGGGTGCACCTGGTCAAGCGAGAGGAGCGCCGAGTTTCCATTGGGCGCTTCCTCGGTCTCGAAGCCCTCGGCCTTGAGCAGTGCCGCCAGCATCCGCCGGATATTGGCTTCGTCGTCGACAATGAGCACGCGAGGCTTCATGCGCTTCTTCCTCTCCGGTCGGCGACGCGACGTTCCACAGGATTCTGGGTGCGGGGGAGGGGGCGGTCGTGCTCGGGGCTCCGCGGGAGGCGGATGGTAAACGTCGCCCCACCCCCCGGCGTTTCCGAGACCTCGATCGCTCCATGGTGGAACTCCACCGCCTGCTTCACGATGGCGAGGCCGAGGCCGGTCCCTTCGACTTTGTCGGTGATGTACGGCTCGAAAATCCGGTTGCGCCGGTTCGTCGGCACACCGGGTCCGTGATCGGCGAGGGACACTCGCACTCCTTCGCCGTCAGGTGAAATAAGGACGTCGATGGCGCCTTCGCCGCCACAGGCCTCGACGGCATTCCGGATCAGATTGCTGAAGGCGCGCCGGAGCGGATCGTAGTGGCCGGCGATGTGGGGTGAACCGGGCTCGACGGTGAGCGAGTGGCGCATCTGCTCGGGGAGCGAGGAGCGCAGGAGCTCGTTCAGCAGCTCTCCGAGGTCGACCATCGCCGCGGGCCCCTCGGGGAGGCGGCCGAGGTTGGCGAAATCCCGCGCGAGGTGCTCGAGCCGCGCCGTCTCCACGCGCAGAACTTCGAGGGCCTCCTGTTGCTCCGGCTGCGCGGTCTTGCCCAATTGCCCGATCGCGAACCGGACCGGCGTGAGAGGATTCTTCATCTCGTGGGCAACCCGGCGGGCCACCTCGCGGAAGGCCCGCAGCCGCTCCGAATCGAGCTCGGCATGCCGGGCTTGCTGAAGGGAGGCGGCCGTTTCGCGAAGGGCGGTCCGGAGGGAGGCGAATTCCGGTGCACCCCGGCGGTCCGCATCTTCTGGTGGCAGAGATTCATACCGCCGGATTCGCGCGGTCCAGCCGAGCAGCTCGTCGATCGGTTTGCTGAGCTGCCGCGACAGGCCCCGCACTACGAGCAGGGCGGTATACAACAGGAGGAGGCTCAGGGCCGCGACCGCAATCGCCAACCCCACCGTCTTGTACTGGCTGAAGAAGAATCCCTGCTGGGAGCGGATCAGCGATCCCTCGAGCGCCCGGATGTGGGCATGAAGCGCCCGATGCTCGGCCGGACTCAACTGTGTGGTGTCGAGGACCCGAAGCAGCTCGCGTCCGCTGGTTTTCACCGGCTCGAGGGCGGCCCGGCTCGACCGGGCGGGATTGAAGCGGAGAAGGGTGGCCGCCCAGCCTCCACCAAGCAATGCCGCCGGCACCGCGCCCAGGAGCAGGAGCACGAGAAGAATGCGCTGGCGGAAGGAAATGGGAGGCAGGGGCATCTTTCTCGAACAATAAGGGATTGCGGAGTGCGCGCGGGAGAGGTATTACAATCGGGGAAGCGCAAACGCCAAGGAGATACCGACTTAGAGGACAGCTTGGCTGAAATCAAGGCATGTGGGATGACTGTTGTTGCACCGGCCCGGCAAGTGGTTTTACATTACAAAACCATAATGTTATATCGCAGCTAAGCAGTGTGTTGACAATAACTTGCGCATTTGATGGATATAACTGTCAAGGCTCGATTCATGCTTAAAATCTCTACGAATTCGTTTGATCCTTCATCGGGCGGGCAATGTTGATGGGCGGACTTCCGATCCTCATCAACGAGCCTGCAGCGCGACCGAAAAAGCCGGTGCAGGATTTCCTCTTGGGATGGCGCCTCTTGGGAGTGCTGGGTTGGCTGTTCACAGCGGTTGGCCTGCTCAACACCGTACTGCTCTGGGTTCCGCTGCATTTCGGGTCTCCAGAGTATGAGTTTGGCTCGGTGGCGGCATCGCTGGATGGTTTGCCGGTCACCATGATGGGCCTTACCATCGCGCTGGCGGCGAGTCGGGCCCGGGGAGACAACAGGGGCGGCCTGGTGGCAACGGTCCTCCTCGTGACGGTGGCGGTGCTGGTGGTGGCGGCCGGGGTGCTGTACTGGCTCAACGTTCCCCTGGCCCTCAAGCAGGTAACGGAGCCGGTCATCCGGCTCGGAATCAAGAAATCAATGGTCAAGGTCACCACGCAGGCCGTGCTTTATCCTGCGGCCATGGTGTTCCTCGCACTGATAGGCTCACGAAGCAGGCAGGCGTAATAACCGGCAAGGCAAGGGAGAGGCAAGATGAGAATCGGACGAGGCATCGTGACAGGATTGGCGCTGGCGGCGGTTTCCGCCACGCAGGCTTCCGCCACGGACTGGGCCGGCAACGGCAGCTATTGTGGCGGCAGCAGCTTCTCCACCTGCTTCTCGGTACTCCTGTCCTGGACCGGAAGCGGGACCAGCATCTCGGTGGTGCTGCAGCTCAAGAACGACGACACGTTCAACTCCGGACTCAAGTGGTTCTCAGTCGGATTGGACAATCTTCCCGCGGACATCGTGAGCGACTTCACGTCAGGACCTGCCGAGTACGGGGATCCCCCACCCTTTGATTTGAACGGCGATCCTTACCTTCCCAACGAGGCGAGCGCGGACAATCCTGGCGGCAGCGATCCGGGATTGGTCTTCCGGACCTGGAATTTCACCTTCACCGGTACCTCGCGCACCGCGGCCCAGTGGGACGCCGTGATGAACGCCGCGGGCGTCGGCTACCATGCCGGCGGCCTGGCTTGTGAATCGACCAAGGTCGTTGCGCGCGATAATCTCGCCGCCGGCTTGGCGTACGGCGCCAATCAGGGCCCGGCCAGTGACTGCGACGTGCCCGAACCCCCAACCGAGGTGGTGCCGGAACCCGCGACCATGGGGCTTCTTGCCCTCGGTCTCGTGGGCATGGGTGGTGTTGGTCTCGTCCGCCGTCGTCGCAAGGTCTGAGCAAGGTCTAAGCGGGCCCTCTCCTCTCGCATGGATCCCGACGCGCCCCGGCTCACCCCGGGGCGCGCTGCTTTTTTCACCCCTCCGATCGCACGCTCACTCGCGATTCTCCATCTGTCAGAGATTCGAGCGCCTCCCAGAAATCAGGCGAATCTGTCCGGCTCCTCACCAAACCGGTCGGAATCCGACTGAATCCAAAACAGTTCGCTCGGTTTGTTCGTCCGCGCATCACGGTGCAGCAACGGAACATCTCTTGCCTCGAAGCCAACCGCCTATCGCCTCTCAGAGTACCCGTCGTTCCTCGGTTCGACTTGCGGAGTTCTCAGTGACCTACACCTACAAGCTGTCCCGCCGCCTCGCGTCCAGCCATGACACCATCCGGACGCTTCGGCCTCTCGTGTTGCTGCTCCTCGTCCTCCTCGCCACCGCCTGCGGCAGCGGCGAACTGATCAACCCGAATACTCCCGATACTGATCGAGCCACTCCAGGCTGGGTCTCCCTCAGCCTGACCACGCCGCGGGCCGATGATGGCGCGGTCCAGATGAGCGTGCTGGGGCCCGCGATGGACTCGCTGCAGCTCTCCGGTGCCGGCGGCTTCGCCTTCATGAGCGACGGAATCGCGCGGTTCCTCATCACCGGCAGCATCGCGAGCGGCGTGGTGGCCCGGATCTGGGTCCCGGACACCCGCAAGGCTTCGATCTACGTCGCCACGGTGGACCAGGCCGCGGCGCGAAAAACCTATCAGCTCCAGGATGTGAGCCAGGGCTACGCGGCCAGGGTATCGCGATGAGATATGAGTACCTGATCCTCCCCCCGGCGCCGGCGCCCTGGCCTCTCCGGATGCTGCGCGCGCTCCGCGCGCTCTTTCGGCATCCCGGCCGCGCGCTCATGATCGGGTTACTCCTGCTGCTCGTCGCGACCCAGCTCAATGCGCAGCAGAATCCGGCGCAGGTCGACGGGCGTGTCACGCTCAAGGCAAAGCTGCGCGCCGCGGGCTATCGGGTGATCATCGGGCTGCGTCCCAACGCGCAGTCGCGCGGGATGAGCGCTCCGGGCCGCTCGGCAGTCAGTGACGTTGCCGCCCAGGGCATCACCCGCAACCTCGAGCGCAAGGGTCTCCGCGTCCGCGGCCGGGTCAGCATCATCCCCGCCGTTTTCGGCGAAGTGACCGAAGCGGCTTTGGATGCCCTGCTCGACGACCCGAATGTCGAGTACATCGAGGCCGACGTGCCGATGCCTCTGGCGGTTCGCTCGTCCGGTACGACCTTCCGGTACGCCGAGGACACCCCGTGGGGCGTCCCCCGCGTCACCGCACCCGAGGCCTGGGCGCTGGGCGGATCCGCTGCCTACGGCGCGGCAGTCAAGGTGGCCTACCTGGATTCGGGCGGGGATTCCAACCATCCCGACCTGCTCTACGCCGGCGGCTATAACGCCATGACCAACAGCACCGCTCCCTCGGCATGGGCCGATGACATCGGTTCCTGCGGCGGACACGGTACCCACGTGGCGGGAACCATCGCCGCGCGGCGCAACGACCTGGGCGTGGTCGGTGTGGCTCCCGAGGCTGCGCTCTACGCCATCAAAGTGTTCGAGGACCTCGGCGGCTCCTGCCTGGCCTACCAGTCCCGGCAGCTCGCCGGCATCAACTGGGCGGTCAGCAACGGGATCAGGGTCATCAGCATCAGCATCGGCGGCACCACCGCCAACAGCAGCTACCAGTCGGCGATCTCCTCCGCCAGCGCCCAGGGCGTGTACGTCGTGGCGTCGGCCGGGAACAACGGGACCTCGACCCTCACCTACCCCGGCGCGTACACCGACGCCCTGTCGGTCGGCGCACTCGATTCCGGAAACAGCCGCTCCGGTTATTCCAACTACGGACCGAAGCTCTACATCTCCGCTCCCGGCGACGGCATCCTGAGCACGCTGCCCGGCGGCTACGGATACAAGTCGGGGACATCGATGGCCACGCCGCACGTTGCCGGTGTGGTCGCGCTCCTCCTCGCCCGCTATCCGGGGATCAGCCGGAGCGATCTGCTCGCGCGACTGCAGCAGGGCGCGCTCGATCTCGGAGACGTTGGCCGCGATGACATGTATGGCTGGGGCCTGGCCCGATCGCGCGAAGCGATGGACGGGGCGGCCGCGCCGCCTCCCCCTCCGCCTCCACAGCCCCTGGTGCTCGAGGTCTCTCCCCGGTACCACCGCGACTCGGTCGCGGGCGGTGCGACCGCCGGCCATCCCGATTCGGCCATCGTCTCGCTGAGTGGCGACAACAGCTCCAGCACCGCCTGGTCCGCTACGGCGCGGCACGCCTGGACGCAGCTCACCAACGCCAGCGGCACCGGGAGCGGGAAGCTCCGCTGGTCGCGGAATCCCACCGGCTTGGCCGCAGGGGTCTACGTGGACACAATTACCGTGACCGGCGGCGGCCTGTCCACGACGTTTCTCGATTCACTCCGGATCGTCGAGCCTCCCCCGCCTTCGGCCCCCACGCCGCTGTCGGCGGCGCTCAGCCCGAGCAGCCGCTACAAGTCCGTGAAAGCGGGAACGTCCGTTCAGCAGGGCGATTCCGCAGGAATCACGATCGCCGGCACCGGGGCCTCCTCGGCGACGTGGAGCGCCTTCAGTGCCAAACCGTGGAGCACCGTCACCCTCGCGGCCGGTACCGGTTCAGGGACAGTCAAGTGGTCACGCAACCCGACCGGTCTCGCCGCGGCCACCTATGTCGACACGATCACCGTCGTCGTGCCCGGCGCGCTCAACAGCCCGACTATCGTGATTGATACGCTGGTGGTCACCCCGACCCCGGGCAAGAGCAGGAAATCGAAGACCGTGTCGAGCGGTAACAGCAGCGACGGCGGGCAGATGGCGCTCAACGACTCGGTCTACGTCGAGGTGGAGCCGGGTATCGCCTGGTCCGTCTCGACCACTGCTCGCTGGGTCGAGCTGTCCCGGCCCTCGGGGGAGGGATCCGGTTGGTTGTTCTGGCGCCGGGATCTCGCCGGCGTGGAGTACGGCATCAGCCAGGACTCACTCCTGATCTATACAGGTGAGGGCAACGACCGTGAGGTGTTCCTCACCGTGACGGAGACCGTCGTCTCCGGCGCCGACGCGATCGCACCCGATGTGGCCGCTTCGGCGCTCTTCGGAAGCCCGTCGATGAATGCAGTGCAACAGCAGATGCTCGACCTGCTTGGCAATACGAACGGCAGATACGACGTGGGCGACTTCCTCGCCTACTTCGACCGGACCGGTGCGACGGTGAGCGAAGCGATGATGGCGCGGGTCATGGCGCTGCCTCCGGTGAGGGCAAAGATCAGGTAGTGGATGCTGGATGCTGGTTGCTGGATGCTGGGAACAGCCCCGCCTCAGCTCCTCACCAGCATCCAGCGTCCAGCATCCAGCTACAGGACCCCGGCTGCCGCCGGGGTCCTGTTGCTTTCCCCCCACACTGTCCACAGCTTTGCGCAACAGGTGTTGAGGGTAAAGCCCGTCTTGGCCATTCGTGGTGGTCAAATTGTGGCACCCCTCCTGCACCGGAGAGACTTGATCACCCAAGGCGAAACACCTTCTCCGATTCCACCGACCGGGAGTGCTATGCGGGCGTCCGTGGTTGTGAAGCGACGTAACATCCTGCTCGGCTTGGGCTTGGTGAGCCAACTCGTCATGGGTCTCTCGCCGCTCGAGGGTCAGAGTCTCACCTCCGGCAGCCTCAGGGGCACCGTGCAAACTGCGGACGGCCAACCGGTCGGCGGTGCGGCCGTCACCCTTGAGTCACGAGCGGGGGCCGTGCTTCTGTCCCTTGTTTCCGATCGCGAAGGGGGCTTCAACGCGCAGCTCCTCACGCCCGGCGAATACCGGGTGCTGGTGGAGCAGATCGGCTATCAGCCGCTCCGGTCAACCGGCATCATCGTCACCGCCGGTACCTCGACGGTGGTGGTCATCACCATCGAGAGACGTCCTCCGCCGATCACCTCGGTGACCGAGATCTCGAACCCCGGCGCCCGCGGAGGACCCGCGGCAGGTTACCTTCTCTCGGGCAGCGCGCTGACGCCATTCGACCGGCCGAGCGATCTCGCCGGGTTAGGCCGTGCGGCGCCGTCGCTGATCGCTCCGGGTGATGGGCGCGGCGGGCTCGGGCTGGGCGCCGGGGGACTCCCGATCTCGGAAAGCCGTCTCTTCGTCGACGGCGTGCTCGAGACGATGCTCCGGCATCCCGGTCTTCGCTCCGAGCCGGTCACCACGCCGCTCTTTCAGCGGAACGCGCTCAATCAGGTCCAGTTCCTCGGGCTGGCGAGCGATGCCGAATGGCGCGGCGTCCCCGGTACGCTCGTGTCGGCCCAGAGTCGCAATGGAAGCGGGCGCAGCTTCTCCTTCGCGCCATACGCCAGCTTCTCCTCTGCCAAGCTTGGCCAGAACTCCCTCGACAATCCCGGCGACAGCAGCGCGACCTCATTCCAGGTCGGCGCCGCGCTCAACGCCGCAATCGTCCCCGACACCGCACATCTCTTCATTGAAGGCGGCTACCAGTCGCTGGAGCAGCCGACGGCTCTTCCCTGGGCCAATGACACGAGCCGCTTCAACGGGCAGCCCGCGTCCCTTGCTGAGCAGGTGCCGGCGATCGGCACGACCAACTACCAGACCGCGCTCGGCCTCTTCGCGGCACCGGTGGTTCGAAGCTGGAAAGGCGGTCACGGCCAGGCGCGCCTCGACTGGCAGCTCGGCCGGACCAATCATCTGCTGGCGCGGCTCGGCTTCGTCAGCTGGAAAGAGGGGAATCCCCAGCTCGGCTCCGACGTCTTCAATGGCGCCGGAACCAGCCTCAAGGGAAGGGACATTTCCGGTGCCGTCGGTTTGACATCGTCCGGCGCCGTCATCGCCAATGAGCTCCGCGCCGGATTCAGCATGGCAAAGCGTGAGTGGCTGAGCGCCGCCATCGCCGGCACGGTGATTTCGGGTGACGGCATCGCCTTCGGCACCGCCCCCACACTGCCTGCGACCTTCGAGGTCAAGCGGGTCGACATTTCGGACGCCGTGCAGTACGTGCTCGGCGCGCACCGCTTCAAGGGCGGTGTGAGTCTCGGCCTCACCAGCTACGACCAGGATTACCGCTATGGAGCGGCGGGCCTGTATCACTTTGGTGACCTCGACGGATTCGCGGCCGGGCAGGGGACCTACTTCCAGGTGACGGGGGCGCCCGGGTCGGCGAAGTTCAGCGTCAAATCGCCGGGGGTGTTCTTCGAGGATACCTGGACGGCATCTCCGGAAATCCAGCTCCAGGCTGGCATTCGCTACGACACGCAGGTCCTCCCGAAGAACAAGATCGGCGCCGACACCGCGTGGGCCAACCGGAGCGGCATCGCGAACAATTTCATCCCCGGCTCTGCGAGCAGGATCTCCCCCCGGATCGGTTTCGTCTGGAATGTGCGGAGTGAGTGGGTCGTGCGCGGCAGTGGCGGGCTCCATCAGGGGGAGCTCGACCCTTCGCGCTTCGCCGAGGCGCTGTTGTTCGACGGCGGCTCCACCGTCCTGCGGGGCCAGGGGCTGTTCCCGAGCTGGCCCGCGGCGCCATCGGCGGCCGCGGCGCCTTCGGTGGGGAAGCGTCTGACGCTCTTCTCCGATACGTATCGCGCGCCTCGCACCGCCAAGTTCGAATTCGGTGTCGCGCGGAGCATCCATGGCGGCACGACGCTCTCCGTTGGAGGCAGTTACGGGCACAGCGACTATCTGCCGCGCCGGAGTGATCTGAATCGTGCGGAATCGGGAGGGAAGACGACCCAGGAAGGTCGCCCGGTCTACGGGCTTCTGGTCAAGCAGGGTTCGCTGATCACGGCCGATCCCGAGTCGAATCGACGGTTCGACGGTTTTGATCTGGTCAGTGGCCTCGAGCCGACCGGCTTCGTGGATCACTACGAGCTGAACGCTACCCTGGACCACCGGGTCAGCCGCGGTCTCTCGCTCGACGCGTCCTACACCTACGGCAAAACGACCGACAATCTCGTCGGGCTGCTCCAGGCCGATCCCGCCAACCAGCTCAATCCGTTTCCGGAGGGTCTGTCGGGAGGCGGGGACTGGAGCGTGGGCCGCTCCGATCTCGACGTAACCCATCGGGTCGCCGCCTCCATGGAATACCGCTCGTCCGGCAGCCGACCGATGGTGTTCGGCGCCCGCTGGCGCTGGCGGTCGGGTCTCCCCTTCACGCCGGGATTTCGTCCCGGGGTTGACCTCAACGGGGATGGCGGCGGCAACAACGATCCGGTGATGGTGGATCAGGGCGGGCTCGCGTCGTGCGCCGACGCTGCCGGTGGAAGCTTCGCGCCGCGCAACAGTTGCCGGGAGTCCGGCGTTCAGGCGCTCGATCTCCGGCTCGCTGTGGGCCTTCCGGTCACGCTCCGCTCCGGCGGAAGCCTCTTCCTCACGGTGGATGCATTCAACGTCGTGAGCTCGGCCACCGGAGTCGTCGACAAGGCCGCGCTGCTGATCGATCCCGCCGGCACCCTCGGCACCGGGACCGGCAGCACCGTGACGGTTCCGTTCATCGCCAATCCCCGCTTCGGCACCCTGCTGAGCCGCCGTGCAGAGCCCCGGCTCCTCCGCGTCGGCCTCAAGATGGAGTATTGATTCCCGTGCGCACTCTTCATCGGGCGGCCATCGCCCTCGCCATCACCGCCGTCGCCGCGTGCGACAACGCCGGCAGCGACCTCGGATTCGGGGCGTCGGCAACCACGGCGGTCTCCGTCGGCGTCTATCTGGACCGCGACGGATCACGCACCGTGACGGTCCTGGATACCGTCTTCGCCAACGCCCGCGTCGCGCTCCTCGCTCAGGGGAGCGGCGACACGCTGCGGACCATGCTCAGCAATACCTTGGGAATCGCCCGCTTCGAGGGGGTTCCTCTCGGGCAGTATCGAGTCGTCGTGGTGCCGTCGAGCATCGGCGATTCGATCCAGGTCGCGGCGGTGGATTCTTCGACGATCCGGCTCGTCGCCGCTGACACCAATCGCTTCGTCCTCGCCCGGCTGGGCTATCCCGAGGTCTCGATCCGCGCGGCCCGCGGCCTCCCCGCGGGACGCAGGGTTTTCATCCGCGGGGTGATCCTCGCCGGAGTCCAGTCGTTCCGCGATACGACCTCGCATGTGTCTGACAGCTCGGGGCAGATCCGGCTGACGCGAGTCGTCTTGCGGGGCGGACTCTTCGGCAACAACCCGGGTGACAGTGTGAGTGTCCTCGGCGTCACCTCGACGCGCGCCGGTCAACCGACGCTGGACAACGCCGCGATCGCGCGCTTTGCACTGCGTCCCCCTCCCATTCCGCTCGCGGTGAGCACGGCGACGGCGGCGACGGCGGGCGGCGGAGCGCTCGACGCGGGGCTGGTGCAGATCACCGGGGCCACGATCAGTGACACGCTGACGATCGCGCCGGATTTCCGGATCATCGTGTCCGACGGGTCGGGCAACCTCAACATGATCATCGACGGCAACCTGCAGATCCCGCGCACCATCTTCGGCCCGGGAAGGTCGATGAATGTGCGCGGCGTCCTCGTACCCGATGGGCTGGGCGGATGGACGCTCAAGCCGCGCGACGGCGGCGACATCGTTATCAACTGACTCGCGTCGTGCGTCGCCGGATGACGACGAGCAGGACGCTCACGGCGTAGCCGATGCCCAGGGCGGTCCACAGCGCTGTGAGGAGCCGCGGCCACCGGGGATGCGGCGAGGGGACATCGACGAAATTCCGCCATCCCGACATCGGCGTGAACCGGAGCGCCCGTCGCCCCGAGAGTCCCGGTGCATCCACGGCCACCGAGGCGTGCCCGGCTCGAACCTCCGCGCTGAGGCGGACCCGTTCTCCCGCTTCGAGCGGGAGGAATGCGGGGAATAGAGCGCGGGGCGGCCGGAGGCCGAGGGAAGCCCCGAGGCTGCGCCAGGTCAGAATCAGATCGCTGCCCGATTGCTCGAGCGCGATGATGACATGCCCCTCGCCGTCCGACACGCCGGCGAGATGGCTGAGGCCGTCGGCGCCGCTCCCGGCCAGGAGCTCCACATCGAGAGAGAGACCGCTGTGTCCGGCCCGCGCGGCGAGACGGGCCGTCGAGTCGATCGGTCCGTCCGGAACGGTTTGATCGAGCAGCCTGAGCGAGAGGATCCTCCCCTCGAAAGCTGTGGTCCCGGCGAAGGTGTGCGCCCACTGTCCCCACCATGTGGGGCTCTTCGGCGCGCTGGGACGGAGTAACGCTCCGGAGGCGATCCAGGGAAGCAGTGGCAGCGCGAGCACGGCGGAAGGCGTTCGTCGCCCGAGAATCCCGGCGACGGCGCCGGCGAGGTTGAACGCCACGTCGAGCGCGCTGCCGCGGCGTCCGGGA
This sequence comes from uncultured Gemmatimonas sp., assembly GCA_964535105.1. Lineage (GTDB taxonomy): Bacteria > Gemmatimonadota > Gemmatimonadetes > Gemmatimonadales > GWC2-71-9 > JABFSM01. Next base: position 7,727 of record CAZHSO010000012.1, on the reverse strand, counting down.
ATCAGGGATCCCTGGAGTATCTCGATGGCAAACGACACCGCGAGCGCCAGGAGCACGATGTTGGTGCCGCGCCAGCCGTCCCGTTCGAGCAGTAGCCCGAGTGGGAGGAAGAGCGCGATATTGACGATCGCATCGGCGAAGTCCAGCTGGTTGTCCCAACGGGGCGGGGCCGATCCGATCGGAAGCAGCGTTGCCAGGGCGATGAAGGCGAGGGCAGCGGGGAGACGCCAGCGCTGAGTCACGGGGCTGCCCTGTGTGGCGGAGTGAGCCGCATTCTAATCTGACCGTCGGCGGGAGAATACCTGGTGGGTTCGCAGCGTTGTCTGGTCACCGGCGGAGCCGGGTTCATCGGATCGCACGTCGCCGAGCGACTGGTGAAAGAGGGGCATACGGTACGCGTCGTGGACAATTTGTCCACGGGGTACGAGTCCAACGTCTCGCATCTGCGCGGGGATCTGGAGCTTCTGGTCGGGGATCTTCGCGATCCGGCCGTCTGTCGCGCCGCGTGTGCAGGCGTCGAGCTGGTCTTCCACCTGGCCGCGCTTCCCAGCGTTCCGCGCAGCATGGCGGACCCGTGGGCTTCACACGATCACAATGTGAACGGGACGGTGCAGCTTCTCCTCGCGGCCCGGGAAGCGGGCGTGCGGCGTGTGGTCTACAGCAGCTCGAGCTCGATCTACGGGGACGCTCCGGTCCTCCCCAAGGTGGAAACGCTCGAACCCCTTCCCCGTTCCCCTTATGCCGCTGCCAAGCTCGCCGGAGAGCAGAGCGTGCTGGCCTACGCGCGCTCCGGGATACTTGAAGGCGTGGCGCTCCGCTATTTCAATGTTTTCGGCCCCCGCCAGAGTCCCTCATCGGCGTACGCCGCGGTGATCCCCGTCTTCCTCGCCGCGGCGCTCAATGGCACCCGCGCCCCTCTCAACGGCGATGGCGGACACACCCGGGACTTCACCTACATAGACAACGTGGTCAATGCGAACCTGCTGGCCGCCCAACGCGCGGAAGCCAACGGCTGGCCGATCAACGTCGGGGCGGGGGAGCGGACATCGCTCCTGAGGCTGCTGGAGCTGGTTCGCGAGGTGACCGGTGCCCCGGTGGAGATGGAGCAGCGGGAAGCGCGAGCCGGCGACGTGCGCGACTCCGTGGCAGATCTCTCCCGGGGAGCGAAGCTCCTCGGCTATGCGCCGACGATAACGCTGCGAGAAGGATTGCACCGGACCTGGAGCTGGTTCCGGGACGCATCCCCGGTGCAATGAACGGCACCTGCGACACTTCTTGCAATTTCGGAGATGATGGTTTTCTACTGAGCCAATGAGGCCACATAAATAATACAGTTCAGTTTTAGTGCAATCATATAAATCCATGTATTGCAATGATATACAGAATCATGATGAGCTATGATTCAGTAGAAAAATAGTCATAGCGTAATGAGGTAAAGGCCCGAATCCTGCCTTTGCAGTGGACAGTCGAGGCTTCTCCACCCCGGAGGAGCCCTGAGAGTCACTGAAAGGGTGCTTCGGGAATGACTTTCCTGCACAAGCTGGCCAAGCGGCTGGCCCTCATCCCTCCAGTCTTGGTTTGCACTCTCTCCCTCCTCGCCTCTTGTAGCGAAGGCACACCCCACGATTACCTGGGTCCTGACCCAACCAAGCCGAACCCTTCCGGCGCTTACATCGGCCTCAGCATCATCCCTCACGACCCCCAGCTTGTGCAGGGGGACAGTGTGCGGCTCGCGGCCCGTGGGTGGCTCGCCAGCGGTCTCAGCGAGGCCGCTTCAGTCACCTGGACTGCTGCCGGGGGTACGGTGTCGGGCGAGGGCTGGTTCCGGTCGACCAGTGTCGGATCGTTCCGCGTCCGGGCCGTCTTGACGGCGAACGCAGCGCTCTCCGACTCCGTCCTGATCACCGTCATTCCATCGGGAGGGATCGCCCGGTTGGACATCACTCCAGCGGCGGTTCCCCTGGCTGCCGGGACCAGGCAGCAGTTCACCGCCGTGGCTCTCATGGGTGACGGCAGCCGGACGTTTCCGACGGTCACCTGGACCGCCACCGGCGGCACCATCTCGCCGAGCGGACTCTTCACCGCCGCCGGCACGCCGGGCGGTTACACCGTGACCGCGACCATGGGAGACGGGGCGCTCCTGGGCCGGACCGCCGGCATCGTCGATCCCCCCGTCCTGACGGGGCTCGCGATCGATCCCGCAGCACTGATGCTGGAATCGGGAGCCACCAGGCAGTTCATGCCCTACGCCTCCTGGTCCGATGGGTCCAATTCCGTTCCACCGCTGACCTGGACCGCGACCGGTGGCTCTCTTACTTCCTCCGTCGTCTACACAGCTGGAAACACCCCGGGTTCGTACCGGGTGATCGCTTCAAGCGCGCTTGGGAAGGCCGACACCGCAAACGTGACCATACTGCCCCGGATCGTGGCGATTCGTCTTGCCCCCCTTACCGCTCTGCTGGCCTTCGAGGCCACGCAGGTCGTGACGGCGTACGCGCTCCGGAACGACGGCATCGAGGGGCCGGTCGGCGTCGTGTGGAGCGCCGAGGGCGGGAGCATCTCGCTCGACGGGATGTATACCGCGGGCAACATCCCCGGGACATATCCCGTCGTGGGAAGGCTGACGGCGCTGGACGGCAGCATCTTGAGCGACACCGCGAATTTCGAAGTGGGCGCCGATGACGCGACCATTGTTCAAATTTTCGTGAGACCGGACACGAGTGTGGTGGTGGGGAGCAGGGTGCAGTTCAGTGCCTCAGGTGCCCTTTCCGGTGGCGGCTCGGCTGTCCCGGCGGTGACGTGGTCGGCGACCGGTGGCTCCATCGACTCGAAGGGCCTCTACACGGCCGGCTCGGTGCCCGGCAACTACAAGGTTACCGGAAAAAGAAGAAACAATAACAAGGCGGATACCGCGAGCGTGATCGTTACGCCCGCGCCCATTCTGACGATCTCGGCCTTTACCATCAGTCCAGAGACTGATATAATTGGCGCCGGACAATCTCGTCAGTTCAGCACAGCGCTGAGTTGGAGCGACGGGCAGGTCCATCCAGCCGACGTCTCGTGGGTCTCCGCCGGGGGCACCATCACACAGAACGGTCTCTACACCGCGGGGACACTCGCGGGCTCATTCCTTGTTATTGCCACGTGCGGCTGCGGCGCAGCCGACACGGCGTCCGTCACCATTCCCGCGGGCGCCGCCCCGCCGGTGACGCTGTCGCAGCTCGTGCTCTCGCCGGCCACCGTGCAGCTCGATCCGGGCGCGGCGCAGATCTTCACCGTCGCTGGAGTGTGGAGCGATGGCGCGACCTCTCAGCCCGCGGTGACCTTCGTCGCGTCGGGCGGCTCGATTACCTCGGCGGGGGTGTACACCGCGGCCAATGCGGCCGGCACCTATCGGGTCATCGCCACCCAGACGGGCGGCGGACTGGCCGATACCTCCATCGTCACGATCCAGGCCGGCGCGGCGACGCTCACGCAGCTGGTGCTCAATCCGTCGGCCGTGAGCCTTGCCCCCGCAGGTACCCAGCAGTTCACGGTTTCGGGTTCGTGGAGCGATGGGTCGTCGGTGGCGCCGGCCGTCACATGGACCGTGGGCGGCGGCAGCATCACTTCGGCGGGCTTGTACACCGCCGGGACGGTGGCCGGGACCTTCCGGGTCATCGCGACGCAGACCGGCGGGACCAAAGCGGACACCAGCGCGGTGACGATCGCGGTTCCCCCGCCGCCGGTGCCGGGTCCCACCATCGTGGCAGAGCTGCCGCGAACCTTCTTGAACACCACCTACTCGGCGCCGACGGGCCGGACCATCAATGTTCCAGCGGGCGGCGACCTTCAGGCGGCGCTGAACAATTCCATCTGCGGGGACGCAATCCTCCTCGCTCCCGGAGCGAGCTACAGCGGCTCCTTTGCACTGCCGCCGCGGAACTGCGCTACGAACATGATTCACATCCGCACCGCCGGCACCCTGCCTCCCGAAGGGGTTCGAGTCACCCCGGCGGTGGCCGCAGGCTTCGCCAAAATCGTGGGGAACACCGGGGATGCGCCGATCTGGGCGCGGAATGGCGCACGCGGATTCCGCCTGATCGGACTGGAAGTGACAGCGCTCGCCTCCCTGCCGGAAATCATCGGGCTGGTGTATATCGGCGGTGACGGGCGTGAGGCATGGGATGGTGTAACTGTCTCGGCGCTTCCCGGTGAAACAATCCTGGACCGCATGTACATTCACGGCCAGCCGCACCAGAAGAGCCGCCGGTGCGTCGCGGTGAATGGCGTCGCGCTCGCCGTAATCAACAGCTATCTCTCGATGTGCCAGAGCCAGGACACCGATGCGCAGGCGGTGTGGAGCTCCTATGGGCCGGGGCCGTACAAGATCGCAAATAACTATCTCGAAGGCTCGGGGGAGAACATCATGTTTGGGGGCTCGGACGCACCGAGTGCGGCGATGATCCCCCAGGACATCGAGATTCGCGGCAACCTCTTGAGCAAGCCCGACGCCTGGCGCACGTCCGGAGAATGGCTGATCAAGAATCTGTTCGAGCTCAAGGACGCCAAGCGGGTGCTGATCGAAGGGAACATCTTCGAGAACAGCTGGATGGCGGCGCACACGGGATTCGCGATCGGATTCCTGTCCGCCAACCAGAGTGGCTCCGCTCCCTGGTCCCAGGTGGCTGATGTAACCTTCCGCAAGAATTACGTCCGCCACTCGGGGGCGGGAATCAACATCGCTGGGACCGGGGCGCCCAACTCGACCCTGGCGGCACGCATTGGGTTGACCGATAACGTCTTCGAGGACATCGGGCGGCGCGACCTGCTGAGTGATGGACGAATGGTGCAGATCATTGGTGGTGTGACCGACGTCATGATCAACCACAATACCTTCCTGCACACCCCCGGCGGCTTCGCGAATTCCGCGATCTACCTCGCCAACGGGTCGGCCCCCCGGGCCACGATCACCAACAACATCTTCACGCCGGGTGACTACGGCATCGCCGGTGACGCCATCGGGCAGGGGACCGTCGCTCTCGCCTACTACATGCCGGACGGCGTGTTCCTCGGCAACGTGTTCGCCGGGCCGGTGGACTGGTCGCGCCCGCCGAACAACTTCTTCGTCAGCAGCGTCACCGCGCTGGGGTTCGACTCCCAGTTACGCCTGGGCGCGGGATCCGGGCTCAAAGCACGGGCGACCGACGGCAAGGATCCCGGGGCCGACATCGACGCGCTGCTCACCGCGACCGCCAATGTCGTCCCCTAGTGCCGGGTGAGCCGGGCTCCGGCGGGGGCGGCGGCGCCATCTCCCCGGTCCGGATCGCGTTCGGTCTCGACTCCCTCGATATCGGAGGGACCGAGCTGAACGCGATTCGGGTTTTGGAGTCCCTCGACCGCAGTAAATTTGCCCCGCATCTTCTCCATTTCCAGCCCGATGGCCCGCTGCTGGCACGGTTTCACGCTGCGGGCATCCCGACCGAGCGCATCCCGATCCGTGGTCTGGCGCACCCCTCGCTCCTCACCGCCGCCCTGCGGATGATGCGGGTGCTCCGGCAGCACCGGATCCAGGTCTTCCACGCCCAGGACGTTTATTCGGACATCGTCGGGGTTCCGGCGGCGCGCCTGGCCGGAGTACCGCTCGTGTTCGCCAGCCGGCGCTGGCAGGCCGCGACCCCGCGTCCCTTCCACCGGAGGGCGGCGCGCGCCGGGATGCGTCTGGCCGACCGGGTGGTGGTCAACAGCGCCTCGCTCGCCGCCACCGTGGTTCGCGAGGATGGAATTCCGCCGGACCGGGTCGCGGTGATTCCCAATTTCGTCGAAGAGGCCGCCTTCCGGATGTACCAGCCTGACGAGACGGCGGCATGGCGCAGGGAGCTCGGGCTGCCCGTGGATCGGGTGGTGATCGGCGTCGTTGCCCGTCTCGTGCCGGTCAAGAATCACGCGCTCCTGTTGCGAGGCTTCGCGTTGCTCCCCCCGGAGTCCGGCGCATGTCTCTGCCTCGCCGGAGACGGACCCCTGCGCGGCGAGCTTGAATCGCTCGCGAGCGAGCTGGGAATCTCCCGCCGGGTCATTTTCACGGGGTTGGTGCGGGATGCCCGGAATCTGAGCGCGGTCTTCGATATCGCGGCGCTGACCTCGCGCCATGAAGGCTCTCCCAACGCGCTGATCGAGGCCATGGCGGCGGGCCGACCGGCCGTGGCGACCCGCGTACCCGGCATCGTGGACGCCGTGGTCGAGGAAAAGACGGGGGTGCTGGTGGACGATGAGGACCCGGCATCACTTGCCGGCGCCCTCGGCCGCCTCATCGGCAATCGGGCGCTCCGCGAAACCATGGGAGCCGCGGCGCGCGAGGCGGCCAGGAGGAACTACCACCGCGATGTCGTCATTCCCGCGCTGTCCCGGCTCTACCAGACCCGCCTGGCGGCCGCGCGGGGCGCCGGGTAGCTACCAGGCAATGCCCCGGTAGTCCTCCCCGTTCGATACCACGGGCCCGAACGCCCGTACCAGATCGATCAGCACCTGGCCGGGGCGCATCCGGTCCCGGACGTCGCGGAACTCGGGTGAGGCGTTGCCGATCACGATGGTCTCCGCGGATTGGAGCACGTCCTCGATCCGCGGCCGCATCAAGGTCCAGATGTGGGGGACCTCGCGCTCGATGTACTCCTTGTTCGCGCCGATCATCCGGCTTTCCGAGACGTTCCGGTCGAAGATGACGAGCTCGCTGCCCTTGCCGATCAGGAGCTCGATCAGCGACACCAGGGGCGACTCGCGCAGATCGTCGGTTCCCGCCTTGAAGCTCATGCCCAGGATACCCACCTTGCGATTGCCCGCCGCCAGGACCATCTGAAACGCGCGTTCGATCTGTTCCCGGTTGCTCTCGAGGGTGGCGCGGAGGATCGGCACCTGCACGTCGAGTTGCTGGGCATGATAGACCGCGGCGCGGATGTCCTTGGGCAGGCAGGACCCGCCGAACGCAAAGCCCGGCCGCAGATACGCCGGTGAGATGTTGAGCTTCCGGTCCTCGCAGACGATCTGCATCACCTGGTGGCTGTCGATCCCCTGGGCCTTGCAGATCCTCCCGATTTCGTTGGCGAAGCCGACCTTGAGCCCGTGGAAACAGTTGCAGACGTATTTCACCATTTCCGAAACCTGCACCGCCGTCACGAAGACCGGGGCGTCGATGCCGGCGTACAGGGCGCGGACCTCCGCGGCGGGCGCCTCATCGTCCGCGCCGATCAGGGTGAACGGAGGCTCGTAGAAATCGCGGATAGACGTCCCTTCCCGCAGGAACTCCGGATTGGAGCAGACGTGGAAGTCCACTCCGGCCTTTTTTCCCGACCCGCTCTCGAGCGCCGGGATCACCAGCCCGTGGGTGGTGCCGGGGAGCACGGTCGAGCGCATCACGACGATGTGGGCTTCCTTCTTCTCGCGCAGCGCCTTCCCGATCTCCTCGCAGACCCGCTCGACCTGGCGCAGGTCGAGGCTGGCGTTCGCGCGGCTCGGCGTGCCGACACAGACCAGGCTCAGGCGGGTCCGCAGCACCGCGTCGCGGGTGTCGGTCGTCGCCGCCAGGCGGCCGGTCTGCCGCATCGCGTTGACCAGCTCGGCGATACCGTCTTCGAGAATGGTCGGGGTGCCGGCATTGATGAGGTCCACCTTGCCGAGATTCACGTCCACCCCGAATACGGTATGCCCCTCTTTGGCGAAGCAGGCCGCCGAGACGCAGCCGACGTAGCCCAGAC
>CAZHSO010000011.1:0-55843 GCA_964535105.1 uncultured Gemmatimonas sp. | reverse complement strand
TTCCCCTTCCCCCTTCCCCTTTCCCCCTTCCCCCCAATAAACGTTCACCTCGCTTCTCACCCCAAACCGTCCGGGCAAATACACCCCCGGCTCCACCGAGAATCCGCACCCGGGCAGGATCACCCGGTCGTCCTTGGTCTCGAAATCATCCATGTGCGGGCCCGAGCCATGGAGATCGCGATCGATCGAGTGCCCGGTGCGGTGGACGAAGAACTCGCCAAACCCCGCCTTCTCGATCACGTCCCGTGCGGCGCGGTCGACTTGGTAGCCAAAAACCTGCTTCCCTTCGGCACCCGCAACGCGCACCAGCTCGAGCGCGGCGTCCCGAGCGTCCCGAACCGCGGCCCACACCTTCCGGACCTCATCTGGCGGATTCGGTCCGCTGAACCCCATCCACGTCTGATCCGCGGAAATCGCGCCCGGATAGCGGCCGAATAGATCGATCAGGACGATCTCGTCGGCCGCGAGCGCGCGGTCCTTTCCAGGCATCGGTTCGTAGTGGCCGTCCGCGGCATTGGGGCCGAACCCGACGATCGGCGGATGATCGGGAACGACTCCTTCCCGTTCCATCGCCTCGACCACCCGGCGCTGCAGCTCGGTCTCCCGGAGCCCCTTCCCTCCCTGGGTGACCGCAAAGGCCAGCGCCTCTCTCGCGACCCGGGCCAGCACCTCCGCGGCCTTCCTGTGCGCCGCGGCTTCTTCCGGACTCCATTTCGCCACGAACTGGGTGACCAGCGGCGCGCTCGATACCACCCGCCCACCGAGCGACTGGATCAGCTCGACCACCCCATGGGGAACCCGGTCGAGGTATGGCACGCCGTCCCGCGGCGAGATCTCCATCGCGACCGTCTTCCCGCGGACCAGCTCGCCCAGCGCGGCATGGAGCTCTTCCCACTTGGCGTATGGCACGATGCGCCCGGGAAAGCCTTCCAGCGGTCGGAGCTCGATCTTGTGCGCCACCGCGACCGGCTCGCGATCCGGACGGAGCAGCACGAACAGCCGGCGCGAGCCCAGACCTCCGAGCGCGAGCATCCGGGTGGCGATCGGATTGTGCCCCTGAAAATCGAAGAGCAGCCACCCGTCTGCCCCGCATTCGGCCAGCCCCGCGGCGAGGGTGGCCAGCTCGGCGTCGGTGAACTTCCGGATCATTCGTATCCTCCCGCCTCGGACGCGCGCCAGAAACAGTGATCGTCTCCCCTGGCGCGGCATCGCTCGTGGATCATCGCTCCCTCGAATCCGCTCGCCACCCGCAGCAGCTCGGCGATCACGGCACTGTAGAAGTAGCACCCCGTCCCCGGGAAGCCCGCCCGTGTCGCGAGTGATTCGGAGAGCCTGACATAGGGATTCCCGGAGCGCAGGTTGAGCTCGAGGCCGAGCAGCCGATGCGCCTCCCGCGCGGCCGTGCGGACGCCGAAGTGGCGCTTGAGCGGACCCGGGCTCACTCCGAGCAGCACCCTGGTGCCCACGCCCGCAGCGCGTACGGCGTATCGCGCGGCCCTGCGTCCGGCATCGGAGTAGACTAGCGTCGCATCGGGACGCCGCCCCACCAGCCGGAACACGGAGATCGCTTCGTCGGCGGGAACCTCCCCATTCCGCTCCGCGCTCTCGCGATAGCGCTCGATTTGCTGCGCGACGGTCGTGGAAAGACCGAGACGTTTGGAGACCGTCTCTTCCGCCAGCTCGTTCAGGCCGTCGTCGAGCGGCGTGTCGAGATTCCGGATGGCCTCGAGAAGGCTTTGGGGGATAAGGGCATGGATCGTCTCGGGATGGCTCACGGCGCGGCAATATAGCGATCGTGGGTATTCTTCGTCACGTATGATCCGATCGCCCGATGTCCTCATCGCCGGAGCCGGACCCGCGGGAGCCGCCACCGCACTTCGGCTCGCGCGCGCCGGCCTCGACGTGGTGGTGGTCGACCGGGCGGTTTTCCCGCGCGAGAAGATCTGCTCCGAATACAGCAGCCCCGAGGGCGTGCGCCACCTCGCCCAGCTTGGCGTGCTCGAATCGATCGAGCGGCACGGCGGCCATCGCATTCTCGGGACCACCGTGGACGCGCCGAAGGGCTCTCGCCTCACCGGTCTCTTCGCGCGGGCCGGCCACGCTCCATTCCGCGATACCGGCCTTTCGATTCCCCGCAGAATTCTGGATGCCGCCCTGGTGGACGGTGCCCGCCGCGCCGGCGCCGTTGTTCTCGAGCGCACCGCTGTCCAGGCGGTTCTCGAAGACCGGGGCGAGGTGCGCGGCCTCGTGGTGCGCGACGGCAGCGGAGCCGGGCGGGAAATCCGCGCCCGCCTCACCATCGGCGCCGATGGCCTCCACTCTCTTGTGGCCCGCCGCATCGGCGCCCGCACGACCGGGCCGCTCCGGCGCTTCGGCTTCGTGGCGCACATGGCGGATGTCGCCGGGCTCGGCGACACCGCGGAGATGCACGTGAGCGCCGAGGGATATGTCGGGCTCAATCCACTCGGCGGCGGAATCGCCAATGTCGCCCTCGTCGTGCCCGCCCGCCGCGCCGCCGCTGCGCGTGGCCGGGTCGGCGACTTCTTCTTCCGGGAGCTCGCGCGGTTCTCCGGAGTCGCGGGGCGCGTGTCGCGGAGCGCCATGGTGCGGGACGTCATGGTGACCGGACCCTTCGCGGCCTGGTCCAGGAATGTCGTCGCCGCGGGGGCGCTGCTCGTCGGCGATGCCGCGGATTTCTTCGACCCGTTTACCGGGGAGGGAATCTGCGCCGCGCTGCGGGGAGCCGAGCTCGTGGAATCCGTCGCCGTCCGCGCCCTCGCGCGCCCCGGCTTGCTCCCCGCGGCGGCGCTGCACCCCTATGCTCGCGCGCGGCGCCGCGCATTTCTCGGCAAATGGGTGGTGGAGCGGGCGATCGGATATGCCATGCTTGCCCCCGCGCTCTTCGATCGCGCGGTGGAGCGTCTCGAGCGCCGCGGTCTGGCCCACACACTCATCGGGGTCACGGGAGACTTCGTGCCACCCCGCGCCGTGCTCAATCCGGTGTTTCTCTCCCAGGTTGTGTTCTGATGCCCCTGCGTGACGTCGATCCCGCCGAATTCCGCCAGCTCTGCGGTCACTTTGCCACCGGTGTCGTCGTCATCACCGCGCAGGACGGCGAAGGCACTCCCGCCGGCATGACCGCGAACAGCTTCGCCTCCGTTTCGCTGTCGCCGCCGCTCATGTCCGTCAACGTGGATCATGCCGCGGACATGCACTCCGTCATGAAAAAGACCGATCGATTCGCGATCAACATCCTGGCAAGCGAGCAAGAAGCGATCTCGCGTCGTTTTGCCGGCAATCTGAGCCGGCGCTTCGAGGGGATCGGGTATCGCCTCGACGAAAACGGTTTCATTCTGCTCGACGGTGTGCTCGCGACGATCACCTGTGAGGCGCAGGCCTCCTTCGAAACCGGTGACCACACCATCTTCATAGGCCGCATCGTCGGCGGCGGCGCGGCTCCCGGCCGCCCGCTGCTCTACTACCGCGGCGGCTACGTGACCGCAGGGCTTCCATGAGCCGACTCGAGCCGGCGGCCGGTTGCGAGCTGCTCGACGATCCCGGAGCGGCGCCCGCGCAGGTCTGCGAATCGCTCCGGAACATCGGCCGCGCCAACCGCTGGTTCGGCGGCGCCGCCGCGGTCCGCTTCGGACTCGAGCGCGCATTTGCCTCCGCCACGCCGGGCGCCCCGGGTGCCCCGCGGGCCCCGGGGACCCCGCGGGTCCGATTCACCATGGTGGACGTCGGCACCGGCCTCGGTGATTTGCCACGGATGGCAGAGACCTGGGCCGCGGCGCGCGGGATCACGCTCGTGCCTGTGGGTCTCGAGCGCCACACCGCCGCGGCGCGCCTTGCCAGAAAGCTCGGACTCCCCGTCGTCGTGGGTGACGGCGGAGCTCTCCCATTCGCGAGCGGGAGCATCGACGTCGTCCTCCTGAGCCAGGTCGCCCATCACTTCGCGCCCGCCGCGATTGTGCGTCTCTTTCGCGAATGCGGCCGCGTGGCCCGCCACGCCGTCATCGTGGCCGACCTGCGCCGCTCCGGCCTCGCCGCCGTGGGATTCCGCGTGGCCGGGCGCGTCATGGGATTCGATCCCGACACGCTGCGCGACGGGGTGACCTCGCTCCGCCGCGGATTCAGCACTGCAACCCTCACAGAATTGCTCGGCCAGGCGGGCATTCGCGCTCCAGTCGCCCGGCGACCGGGCGCGCGCCTCGTCGCCGTCTGGCGCCCGCCGGCCTGATGCATACCGTGGATATGCGGATGATCGCCGCCCCTCCCGAGCGGGTGTTCCGGCACGCCTCCCGCGTGGAGCTCTGGCCCCGGATTCTGCCGCACTATCGCTGGGTTCGCCTGCGCGATCCCCGTCCCGATGGCGCGCGGCTCGTGGAGATGTCGGCCTACCGGCCCTTCGGGCTCTTCAACTGGCCGATCTGGTGGGAGTCCGAGATGTGGGTGGACGAGCCGCGCCGCGAAGTGCGCTATCGGCACGTCCGCGGCGTCACCCGCGGCATGGATGTCCTCTGGACCGTCGAGCCCCACGAAGCGGGAACCCGCGCGACCATCGTCCATAAATGGGAAGGGCCCCGCTGGCCGCTCATCGGACCCTGGGCCGCCGACTTCGTTATCGGTCCGGTGTTCGTGAGCGGCATCGCCTCCCGCACACTGCTGGGCATTGCCAAGGCGGCGGAGACGGGCAATGCCTGAGCGGCGCGTCGTGATCACCGGCATCGGTCCCGTCACTCCCATCGGGGTGGGCGTGGACGATTTCTGGGACGGACTCCGCTTGGGGCGCTCGGTGGTGCGGCAGATCACCCGGTTCGACCCGTCGCCCTTCCGCAGTCACATCGCGGGCGAAGTGCCGGACTTCGACCCGGCGGCGTGGATGGAGCCGCGTCGCGCCAGGCGGCTCGACCGCTGTTCCCACTTCACCATCGCCGCCGCGCGTCTTGCCCTGAAAGACGCCGGTCTCGAGCTCGCGCAGGAGGATCCCGACCGTGTCGGCGCGATGATGGGCACAGCACTCGGCGGCGTGGCGTTCGCCGAGCAGGAACACGGGAAGTATCTCGCGGAGGGCATTCGCGCCGTCGAGCCGGGGCTGGCACTCACCGTCTTCGTCGGCGCGTCGAGCTGCAACCTCGCCATCGAGCTCGGCATCTCGGGCCCCAACATCACCAACGGGATGAGCTGCGCGTCCGGGGCGATCGCGATCGGCGAGGCCTTCCGCGCTATCTCGCGTGGCGAGGCGGATGTGATGCTGGCCGGCGGAGCCGAAGCGCCGCTCTCCCCGCTCAGCTACGGCGCCTTCGCCATCATCCGCGCCATGTCCACCCGCAATGACGATCCGGCGACCGCCAGCCGCCCCTTCGATCGCGGCCGGGACGGCTTCGTCATGGCGGAGGGAGCGGCGGTGCTGGTCCTGGAGGAGCGGGAACGGGCAGTCGGTCGCGGAGCGCCGATTTATGCCGAGGTGGCGGGTTACGGCCTCACCAACGACGCCCACCACATGACGGCGCCCCGCCCCGACGGGCGCCAGGCCGCCCGGGCGATCAAGAACGCCCTCGAAACCGCCGGCATTCCCGCGACCGAGGTCGGCTACGTGAATGCGCACGGCTCCTCGACGCCCCTCAACGATCCGACCGAGGCGATCGCGATCCGGCAGGTCTTCGGCCGCCACGCGGAGCAGGTCCCGGTGAGCGGCACCAAGGGATATTTCGGGCATGCGTTGGGCGCGAGCGGAGCGATCGAGGCCGCGATTTGCGCGCTGGCCAGCCGACGCGAGTGGCTCCCCCCGAGCGTCAACCTGCAGGACCCCGATCCGACCTGTGAGCTGAACTACGTGCGCGGCGAGGGAGAGACTGCCGCCCCGGAGTTCCTGCTCAGTAATTCGTTTGGGTTTGGGGGGATTAATGCAGCTCTGATTCTTAGAACAGCGAGCTAGGGAGCGCTCCCTTTCTTCACCCTCCGCCACAGCACAAATCCATATCCAGCCAAAATGACTGCCGTCACGACATACGCCGCGACCACATACCCCGCGTTGGCTCCCGGATCAACCGGCATCGTCGGTGCTCCTTTCCTGCTCCATCCGCCCCAGGGCGTAGCGCGTAGTGATGAATCCGATCAGCAACACTGTAAACACGCCGAGCGAGGCCAGCAGCGTACGGAGCATTTCCCAGGGGAGCGACGGCGCGCTCGGCTTGAGCACGATCGGCTGCGGATGCAGCGTGCGAAAGAAGTAGACGGTGAGGTGGACGAACGGCACCAGCACGAGTCCGAGGATCCCGACCACCGCGCTGAATCGTGCCCGCTCGAGCGGATCCTGCAGTGCGCTTCGCAGCGCCCGATAGCCCAGGAAGAGAAAGAAGAGAATGAGCGTGAAGGTGAGCCGCGCATCCCACGTCCACCAGGTGTTCCAGACCGGCTTTCCCCAGAGCGGCCCGGTGGTCAGCATGACGACGCTGAGGACCAGGCCCGCCGAGGCGGCGGATTCGGCGAAGAGGTCGAGCCGAGGATCCCTGAGCCAGAGGTAGAGCGCGCTCGCGATCCCCACCAGCGAGAACGCCAGCAGCGCACACCACGCCGCCGGCACGTGGACGTAGAAGATCTTCTGCGGGAGCCCCTGGAATCGCTCGACCGGGGTGAACCGGAGCGCCAGCACGTACACCGCGGCAAGGCCGGCCAAGCCCAGCGCCACGAGGACAAGTCCCCGGCGCGCCGTGCGCCGGAAGCCGAGCGGATCGAGCATCATTCGTCCATCAGCGAGGGGAAGACCAGTAGACACGCGGTCAGGAAGACCAGATCATAGAGTCCGAGCAGCCTGATCCACCCCACAATCTCGCTCGCCGGCCGGCCGGAGAGCAAACGCGCGGTGGCCTGGACCGCCCAGGTGACCGGCGGCAGCATGAAGGGGAGGAGAAGGAGAGGCAGCATCAGCTCGGCGAGCCGGGTCCGCACCGTCATCGCGGCGAAGACGGTCCCCACCGCGACGAAACCCGCCGTGGCCAGTAGCGTCACCACGATCACCCCGCCGACGACGCCTCGTAGATCGACCCCGAAGAACACCACGAAGAGCGGAAGCGCGACAGCCTCGACGGCAAAGACGAAGGCGAGGTTCGCCAGGTACTTCCCCACGAAGAGCGCCGCGCGCGAGACCGGAGCCATGAGCAGCCCGTCGAGTGCCGCGTTCTCCCGCTCCAGCATGAACGAACGGTTGAGGGCAACCACCCCTGAGAAGGCGAAGGTAATCCAAAGCACGCTCGGCGCCATCGCATCCCTGGAGAGCGATGCGGCATCGCGGGCAAAATTGAAGATCACCAGGGTGAGCACCGCGAACGCGAGCGCCGAAACCAGCGCCGTCCTGCTCCGCTGCTCCACCCGGATGTCCTTGGCCGCGACGGCGAGCGCTACCCGAAGGAACTCACCCACGCATCGCCTCCCCGTAGCGGGCCAGGAATTCCTCCACCGTTCCGTCCACCGGCCCGGTGACCGCCCATTCCCCGCGGATCAGGACATGCACGTGGGTTGCCAGCGACCACGCCTCGCGCACGTCGTGGCTCACCAGAACGAGCGCCCGTCCGCGCGCCAGCTCCTCACGCAGCAACGCAAGGACCTGATCGGTCGCGAGGAGGTCGAGCCCGGTGAACGGCTCGTCGAGTAGCAGGAGGGCGGGACCGTGGAGCAGCGCCCTGGCAATCGCCACCCGCTGCATGAGGCCGCGGGAGAGCCGCCGCACCGGTTCATCGGACCGCTCCCGGAGTCCGACGGCGGCGAGCCTGCTGCGCGCCGTGCCAACCGAATCGGGGAGCCCGTAGAGCCGGGCCGAGAAGATCAGATTCTCGGCGGCGGTGAGATCGTCGTAGAGATGACTCTGGTGGGAGAGCAGGCCGATCGAGCGGCGGATGGCGGGGTCCCGCCCCGGTGACACCCCTTGAACCCTCACCGTTCCCGCGCTGGGCCGCGCCAGCCCGGCCAGTATCCGGAGCAGGGTGCTCTTCCCCGCCCCGTTGGGCCCGACCACAAGGTGGCATTCCCCAGGCCGGACCGCCAGCGAGATACCCCGGAGGACCCGCGCGGCGCCGAAGCGGCGCTCGAGGGAGGTGGCCTGGAGAAGTGGGGGTGTTGCCGGAGAAGGGGCGCCGGTCACCGCGGCAATATAGCTACGGGCGGGCCGGCTCGAATTCGAAGAGATCGGTCATAAGCGTCAGGGCCAGGAGGTAGCGGAGCTCCTCGCTCGGCTGCCGCAGAATCACCCGCTGGCCCCGGTCGGCCGCCTGGCGCTGGACCAGCATGAGCACGGAGAGGCCGGCGGAATCCACCCGGGTCGTCCGGGCGAGATCGAGGATCAGCGTCCCGCCGTCCGGCATATCGGCAAGCTCCCGGGTCGCGACTTCTTTGAACTCGAGACGCGTATCGAGTCCGAGCTCTTCCGGTGCCGTGATGCTGCGGGCGGTTGCCTGCATGGCCGACATGGTCGCCTCCTGTGCACCGAAACGGCGAGGACGATGCCATGCGACCAACTCACAGACCTTGAACCACTTACCCCGGACCCGATTCCGCGCGAAGCGCGCGCTCCACCCCGCACTCCGCGAAAGCCGTTGGGATCTGCGTCAATGCAACGTGGGTGCATCCGGCGCACCCCGCTGCATCCCGCGCCCTTGTGGGATTGTCGCCGCGGTGTTCATTAGAGCGGTGAACCCTCTGGCTCCCTGGCTCCCTAACTCCCTGGCTCCCTGCCAATGACCGACCAGCTCTCCACTCTCCTCTCCGAGCAACGCCGCTTCCCCCCTCCGCCGGATTTCGCGGCCAGGGCGGTGGGCACCGCCGAGCTCTATCGGCGTGCCAAGGCGGATCGGCTCGCCTTCTGGGAGGAGGAGGCCCGGACCCTCGAGTGGAGCGCCCCCTGGTCGAAGGTGCTGGAGTGGACGCCCCCCCACGCCAAGTGGTTCGTGGGAGGGAAGCTCAACGTGTCGGTCAACTGCCTCGACCGGCACCTGACCGGTCCCCGGCGCAACAAGGCCGCCCTGATCTGGGAGGGTGAGCCGGGAGACCGGCGGACCCTGACCTACTGGGAGCTCTCCCGGGAGGTCAACCGCGCCGCCAATGCGCTCCGCAAGCTCGGTGTCACCCGGGGCGACCGGGTGGCGATCTACCTGCCGATGATCCCGGAAGCGGCCATCGCCATGCTGGCCTGCGCCCGAATCGGCGCCATTCATTCCGTCGTCTTCGGAGGCTTTTCCGCGGAATCGCTCCGGGACCGGATCAACGACGCCAAATGTGTCGCGCTCATCACCGCCGATGGCGGCTACCGACGGGGCCAGACGGTTCCGCTCAAGCGGTTTGCCGATGAGGCGCTGGCTTCCTGCCCTTCGATCCGCCATGTCGTCGTGGTGCGCCGCCGTCCCGGCGCCGAGGGTGACGAAGCGTTCGCGAAGATGACGGAGGGCAGAGATCATTGGTGGCACCGCCTGCTGGATGACGCTCCCCTCACCGCCGCGCCCGAGGCGATGGACTCCGAGGACCTGCTCTTCATCCTCTACACTTCCGGCACCACCGGGAAGCCGAAGGGCATCGTCCACACCACCGGAGGGTATCTCACCCAGGCCGCCGCCACGACGAAGTACGTCTTCGATTTGAAGGAAGACGATCTCTTCTGGTGCACCGCCGACATCGGCTGGGTCACCGGCCATTCCTACGTGGTGTACGGGCCCCTCGCCAACGGCGCGACGGTGTTCATGTACGAGGGCGCGCCCGACTGGCCCGAGCGCGATCGGTTCTGGTCGATGATCGAGCGTTACGGCGTGACCGTCTTCTACACCGCACCCACGGCGATCCGCGCGTTCATGAAATGGGGAACCGAGCACCCGGCTCGGCGGGATCTGTCGTCGCTCAGGCTCCTGGGATCGGTGGGAGAGCCCATCAACCCGGAGGCCTGGATCTGGTACCACGAGCAGATCGGGCAGAAGCGCTGCCCCATCGTGGACACCTGGTGGCAGACCGAAACCGGCGGGATCATGATCACACCGCTCCCTGGCGTGGTCACCACCAAACCCGGCTCCGCCACCATCCCGTTTCCCGGGATCACCGCCGAGCTGCTCGACTCGCAGGGAAAGCCGATCGAGAAAGGTGGCGGCTTCCTCACCCTCACCGAGCCGTGGCCGGGAATGCTCCGAACCATTTATGGCGACGATCAGCGCTACCGGGACACCTACTGGAGCCGCTTTCCCGGCCGGTACTTCACCGGGGACGGCGCCAAGGTGGACGACGACGGCTACTGGTGGATTCTGGGCAGGGTGGACGATGTGCTCAACGTGGCGGGGCATCGCATCGGCACCATGGAAGTCGAGAGCGCGCTGGTCGATCACCCCATGGTGGCCGAGGCCGCTGTGGTGGGGAAAACCCACGAGCTCAAGGGGCACGCGCTCGCGGCCTTCGTGACCCTGAAGGACGGCAGCGCGCCCACCGCCTCACTCAAGGACGAGCTGAAGGAGCACGTGACCAAGAAGATCGGCGCGATCGCCCGCCCCGACGACATCTTCTTCACCGCGGATCTTCCGAAGACGCGGAGCGGGAAGATCATGCGGCGGCTGCTCAAGGACATCGCGGAAGGACAGGCATTGGGGGACACGACGACCCTGGCGGATCCGAACGTCGTGGCGAGGCTGAAGGATCAATATGAGAGTGAGGAGGGGTGAGCGGTGAGCGGTGAGAGGTGAGCGGGAAGTGCCTTTCCCGCTGACTGCTCACCGCTTACCGCTTACCGGCTCAGATCTGTACTTGGGCGCCGAGCTCAACAACTCTATTCGGCGGCAACCCGAAGAACGCCGTCGCCGACTGGGCGTTCTTGCTCATCACCGCGAAGATCTTCTTTCGCCACATCGCCATCCAGAGCCCCTTGGCCCCGAGGGCCGCGCGCCGGGCCCGTGACGCTCTGGTCGGAATGACCGTTTCGCGCCCGAGGTAGAAGGTCGTTTCATTGAGCCTCGCGCTGATGCCGTGCGCTTGCAGCCCCTGGAGGAGGGCCGGCACGCTAGGCGATTCCATGAACCCGTACGTGGCCACCACCGTGAAGATCCCCGCCCCCATATCGCGGAACTCGATCCGCTCCCCGGCGGGCACCTGGGGAATCTCCTTCGTCGCGACACACATCAGGATCACCTTCTCATGCAGCACCTTGTTGTGCTTGAGGTGATGCAGCAGCACCGGCGGCGCGCCCGACAGATCCGACGTCATGAACACCGCCACCCCTGGCACCCGGACCGGCGGACGCTTGGACATCTCCTTGATGAAGAGATCCATCGGGAGAGTGCCCTCGCGCAGCACGGCCGTGACGATGCTCCGGCCCCGCTTCCAGGTGCTCATCAGGATGAAGATCAGCACGGCGACGGTGAGGGGAAACCAGCCGCCATGGGGGATCTTGGTCAGGTTGGACAGCATGAACGCGAGATCGACTCCCAGCAGCAGCGTGCCGAGTGACGCCGCCTTCCAGACCGGCCATCCGAAACGCTCCCGGGCAACCGCGCAGAAGAGAATCGTCGTGGTGGTCATCGTTCCGGTGACCGCCACCCCGTAGGTACCGGCCAGGTTCGACGCATTCTGGAATCCCAGGACCAGCCCGACGCAGGCGAGCATGAGGAGCCAGTTCACCTGCGGGATGTAGATCTGACCTTTCTCCTTGCTCGAGGTGTGGATGATCGTCACTCTGGGGCTGAACCCGAGCTGCACCGCCTGCTGGGTCAGCGAGAACGACCCCGAGATCAGCGCCTGTGAGGCGGTGACTGCCGCGGCGGTCGCGATTCCCACCATCGGGTAGAGCGCCCAGCGCGGCACCAGGGCGTAAAAGGGATTCTCCGCGGCGCCGGGATTACCCAGCAGGAGCGCGCCCTGCCCGAAATAGTTGAGCGCCAGCGCGGGGAGCACCACGAACAGCCACGCCAGGCGGATGGGCCGCTTCCCGAAGTGTCCCATGTCGGCGTACAGCGCTTCCCCGCCGGTGACGACCAGCACGACCGCGGCGAGCAGGATGAACGATCCTCCGGGGTCCCGCGCGATGAGCCGACCTGCTTCCAGCGGATTCAGCGCCCCGAGCACCCGCGGATCCATCAGGATGCCCCGGATCCCGAGCAGCGCGATGCAGACAAACCACACCATGGTGACCGGCCCGAAGACGGCCCCGATGCCCGCCGTCCCCCGCCGCTGCACCAGAAACAGCATCACGATGATGGCGAGGCTGATCCACATCACCCACGGGGTGAGTGAAGGGGTCGCCACCGAGAGCCCCTCGATCGCCCCCAGCACCGAGATCGCCGGGGTGATGATCCCGTCGCCGTACAGCATTGCCGCCCCGAATACCCCTGCCATGACCAGAGCCCAGCGCCTGCGGCTCCTGATGTCGTTCGGATGGAGCAGCGCCAGGAGGGCGAGAATGCCGCCCTCGCCCCGGTTGTCCGCCCGCATCATGTAGGTGAGGTACTTGAAGGTGATGAGGAAGTTGAGGCTCCAGAACACCAGCGACAGTACGCCGAGGACATTCTCGGGCGTAGGCGCCATTCCATGCGTGCCGGAAAAGCACTCCTTGAGCGCGTAGAGGGGGCTCGTCCCGATATCACCGAACACGACGCCCAGCGCCGCGAGCGCCAGCGGAACGACCCTGCTCTGTCTCCCGTGGTCCAAGGGCTCGCCCGCGTGGGTCATGCCGGGTCGCTCGCCGGGTGCCGGAGATCGCGGAGCGAGAGGCCGAAGATCGCCACGATGATCGCCGCCGATCCGACGCACCAGCGGCAGATGGCGTCAATGACGAACAGCTCGAGATAGGTGAGGTAGGCGGTGAAGAGCACCGCCCCGCCCGCCAGCAGCGCGAGCATCCGGGACGGCCAAGCCGGGCCGGCGAACCGCGGCTGCAGCGCCAGCAGCGCGAGCACCAGCATCGCCGCGTAGCCGATCACTCCGATCAGCGCGACCTCGACGCCAAGGAAGCGCGCCTGGGGAGAGAGCTGCACCGTCTCACACCCCCCCGTACCGCAGACCAGCGAGCCGATCTTCCCGATCTTGTACAGATACATGTAGATCGCGATGAAGAGTCCCGCGAGACTCAGCAGCGCGATGCCCATGCGGGCGCGGGTCACTGGGTCGGCTTGGGCAGCAGCGCCCGCACCAGCGCCTTGATGCTGTCGGATCCCATGGCACCCGGATAAAGCCGGCCTCCGATGAGGAACGTCGGGGTGGATCCCACCCCGAGCCGGCTCCCCTCCTCCACGCTGGCCTGGATCCGCCCGGCGAATTTCGCGCTCTTCATGCACTCATCGTATCGGCCCACGTCCAGACCCGCCTCGCCGGCGTAGTCGGAAAACTTTCCCGCCGCATTCCGGGCCGGCGACCATTCGGGCTGCCGGGCGTAGATCAGCGAGTGCATCTCCCACAACTTCCCCTGCTCGTTGGCGCAGGCGGCGGCATGCGCCGCGAGCCGCGAGTGGGGATGCATCTGCAGCGGGAAATCCCGGTAGCGCCAGCGCACCAGGCCGGTCTCGATGAGCTGCTGCCGCACCGCGGGGAACTGGATGTTCTCGAACTCCTGGCAGGCAGGGCATTGGTAGTCCGCGAATTCCGCGACCTCGACCGGCGCTGCCGACGACCCCAGCAGGTAGCCGCGGAACCCCGCCGTGTCGGCGGCCAGGACTGTCACGTTGACGGGAATGCTCACCGCGTTCGGCTTCCCGACCTGGTACACCAGCCAGGCGATTCCGGCGAGCGCCACGGCGCCCAGCACGAGATAGAAACGGTTCATTCCGGGCGCGGGCGCCGCCATGGTTCGTCGTCCTCGGGATCGGGTGAATCGGGCCCCGGAAAGTCCGGCGTCGTCCGCGCCTCATCCACCAGGCGGCGGTGCTCGGCGACTTCGGGAGTGTCGTAGGTGGAACGGACTTCGTAATGAAAAAGCTCCGATCGGAGGTCACCCATCCGGCGAAGCAGCTCGGGCACATTCTGCAGCAGACGTTCGGAGCGGTCGAGCTCCAGAATCCTGCTCGCGAGAGACCGGAGCATCTCCCGCAGCGCCTCGATGCGCCCCTCGTCGTAAACCTCGTCGTCGCGTGACATACCCCCGCCCGGCTTTTCGGCGTGGCGCATCCTGTTTGGCCGCGCCGCTTACGTAAAAGCGCAGCCAAATGTTGTTAAACCGCAGCCAAATGTAATCGACGGAAGCCTGAAGCGCAGACTGGTCTCCCCTTTGCGCCGGAACGGTACAAGCCATTATATTGTTTCTGAGCAAGGGCTTACGCCGGTTTAAGGTTTCCGGCACCCACCATCAAAGGACGGTGCATGACGAACAAGAAGAAGGCCGAACGGTCCGCTGGACCTTCCGTCGTGGATCAGGCCAGGGACGAGTTGTTCAGCCACATTCTGCGCTGCGGCGTGATCGAAGCCGAGCCGGAACATCAGAAGGAATGGATGGACGACACCATGCAGTACCTCGCCGAGCGCTATTCCGATCTCGACGAAGAGCAGGTGGCGCAGGTGCGGGTGTTGGGTGAGCGGTTCTGCAAGCCGGTCATTCGCGGTAAGCCCGAAGTCGCCGGCACGCCAACGAGCTGAACGCCCCGCTCGGAAGCATTCGCAGCTGGCCGCCCGGATCGATCGGGCGGCCGTTTCATTTCAGGGCTGGGCCCGCCATCCCGCCGGAAAGCGCCGCCAGTGATACGCCGCGCGCACCCTGAACCCGCCACCGAGCCCCACCTCGAACGCCCATCCCGCCGGCAGTCCCGGGCTCCGCTCCACCCCGATGTAGGTCAGCAGATAGCCGCCTTTCCCGCCGCCCACCACACCCGCCAGTCCGCCGCCGAGATAGACACCCCACCGACCTGAGGCCCTCGGCGAAAGCAGATACTCCAGCGCCGCCTCGCCTCGTGCGGTGAGCTCGTTCCCGTACGTTCCCGCCCCGATCGAGAGCGCGACCCTGGTGCTTCCGAGCGTTCGAATCGCTCCCCTGGGCCCAAAGACCAGGGCGACCGGTCCGTTGGCGATCCCGTCGCCGGTGCCGCGAAATCCGGCCGTCCCGTGAAGGCCCCACTCGAAGACCGGCCGTTGCTGGGCCGCCGCGTGCGGAGGCAGCAGGGCGAACAGGAGCAGCGCAACGGTTCTCGCGAGGCGCGGTTTCTCCCGTTCCCCGTTCCCCCTTCCCCGTTCCCCGGGTGACCTCACCCCAGATCGAGGTCGTACGTGATCGCGATGTCGCTGTTCAGCGAGTGTATCACCGAGCAGTACTTCTGATGGGAGAGATCGATGGCGCGGCGCGCTTTGGCCTCGTCGAGCCCCTCGCCCCGGAAGCGGTAGGCAAAGTGGATCGTCAGGAACCGTTTCGGATGTTCGGGGGCGCGCCGGCCGGTCACCTCGATGCCGAACTCCCGGAGCGTGACCTGCATTTTCTGAAGGATGCCGACGATATCCGCCCCTCCGCAGGCGGCGGCCGCGAGGAGGAGAGTGACCATCGGCCCCGGCGCCTGCTCCCCGTCGGCGTCGATGAGAGAGGCGGGTCCTCCCACGGCGCCACCGCGGAAGCGCATCCCACCCTCCCAGGTGATAGACGCGCCGCGAAGATTGTCGTCGGTCATGGGGCCCTTTCCGTGAGGCCGCGCTACTCGCCGAGCGGTCGCTGATCGCGCCGGGCGACCCGCTGATAATCCCAGATCGCATACAGCGCCACCGCCGCCGTCGCCCATGCGAGCGGTCGGAGCAGCGCGGAGCCGGCGAGAAACGCGAAGATCGTCAGGAGCTGGCAGATGGTCACCGCCTTGCCGCCGAGCCGGGCCGGAATCGCCGCGGGCCGGCGGAGCAGAACGGTCGCGACGAAGGCGATCGCGGCCGCGACGTCGCGCGCCAGCACCCCGAGGATCTCCAGTGGCGAGAGCGCTCCAGACACCAGCACGACCCCGAACGCGCAGGCCATGAACAGCTTGTCCGCAACCGGATCGAGGAAGGTGCCGAGCCGGGACCCGCCCCACCGCCGCGCGACCAGTCCGTCCGCGAAATCGGTCACTGCGGCGATGGCTAGAATCACGATACGCCAGCCGGCGTCTCCGCTGAGCACGAAGGCGATCGCGAGCGGTACCCGCACCACCGTGAGCACGTCAGCGGGCGACCACCAGGTGCGCGTGAGCGCCGACACGTCCTGTTCCCCGCTCTGCGTCACTCCTTCTCCCGGCTCGGACCGCCCGAAACATACTCGGCCCGCTGCTCGCTGCTCCCCCTGACGACCCCCTCGACCCGGCGCTCCGGATCGAGCGAAGCGGCGGCGAGCTCGTGGACAGCCGACGCGGTGACGGAGCGGAAGCCCGCCGCCGGATCCGCGATCTCCGACAGTCCCGCGCCGAGCAGCCACGCTTCCGCGATTTCTCCCGCGACCGCGCCGGCGGTCTGCCGCCGCACCTGCGCCTGTCCCGTCAGATAGTTGACCGAGCGAACAAGCTCCTCGGACTCGGGCGCCTCTTCGCGAAAACGCGCCAGCTCGTCGAGCAGCGCGGCGCGGGCCTCCTCTTCCCGCACCGGCGACGTCGCGAGGTAGACGAGCAGCGCCCCCGCGCCGGCGCGCTGCCACGAGGAGGCCATCACAGTGTAGGCGAGCGAGCGGCGCTCACGGAGTGACGTGAAGAGCCGTCCTCCGAGTCCGCTCGCAATGGAGGCCCACACCTCCGCGGTGTACCGGTCGGACGATCCCCGGCTCGGGCCGGGATAGAGCAGAGCGATCGCGCTCTGCCGCTTGGCGCGGTCCACGACGGATGAGACCGGACCCATGCAGTCACCCTGAGCCGAAGCCCTGAGCGCAGGGAAGGGGAAGCGAAGGGGTCGGTGTCCGGGTGCAACCGGACTCCGGACCGGCCCGCCTCCGAAAAGCCCCGCAAGCTGCTCGGCGATCCCTTCGGGGTCGAGATCTCCGACCGCCACCACCGTCGTGCGCCCGGTGGCGAGCTCGCAGGTATGCCACGCCCGCACCATCCCCTCGGTGAGGTGCGGCACCGTGTCGGGCAGCCCCTGCGCCGGCAAGCCATATCCCTCCGACCCAAAGGCGGCAGAGAGCGCGAGCTGGATCGGATACCGCACCATGTCATCCGCGGATTGAATCGCTTCTTCAGTAAGAGACGCCCGTTCCAGCGCGACCTCGCCGGGCTCCAGACGCGGCCGGCTGAGCACCTGCTCGAGAAGCGCGCCGGCGCCAGCCGCATGCTCGGAGAGCACCGACGTGCCGAAGCCGAACCAGTCGGCGGCGATCATGGGCGTCACGCTGCCCCCGAGCACCTCGAACGCGAGCGCGAGGCCGCCGGCATTGAGCTCCCCCGCCCCGCGCACCGCGGCTCTCACCGTGAGCGCGCCCAGTCCCGCCGTCCCGCGCGCTTCGCGCACGGTTCGCCGGCGATATACCCCGAGCGAAACCAGCGGCACCCCCGGCTTTCTCCCGACCAGCAGATCGGCGGCCGGCAGCTCGACATGGAGGACGCCCGAGGTCGTCGCGCCCCGAACCGGAACCCGATCCGGCGCGCGGAACTCCTGCTGCAGAATCGGCGCCGGCGTCGTCCAGTCCGGCAGGAGGAAATGCTCGCGGAGACGCTCAGCGTCCAGCGCCCCCGGTGACTCCATCGGGAGATGCGCGACGCCGGCGATCGCGCCCGGATCGAGCCACTCGCGCGCGACCCGCCGGACCAATTCCTTGTCCACCGCGAGCAGCCGCTCGTACTCTTCCTCGAGGAGCTCGATTCCTCCCAGCGCTTCCGCCGACGCGAGGGCCGAGGCTCGTCCCTCCGTGCTCTCCAGGCTGCGAGCCCAGCGGGCCCGGAACAGCGTGCGCACCCGCGCAATATCCTGATCGCTCGGCCCCGACTCCCTGAGCCGGGTCACACATCCCGCGATTCCTGCAAGCGCAGGGTCGAGCCGCGCCGGATCGAGCTCGGCGCCGATGGAGAAAACGCCAACCTCGGTGGGGGAGAAGTTCCTTGCCCCGACCGACGTGACGATCCCCGTCGCCCGGAGGCCGCGATAGAGCCATCCCCCCCGCCCCGCACCGAGCACCGCCGCGGCGACCTCGAGGGCCGCGGCATCGGGATGCAGCGATGGCACCCCGCGCCAACCCAGCACGAGGTCGGCTCGCCGGACGTCGCCGTGCAGCGTCCGCGCACGCACGTCGCGATGGGGAGGCTCTTCCGGGGAGGGATCGAGCACCGCCTCCGCGGCGGGCCAGCCGCCGAAGAGATCGCCCGCCATCCCGATCGCCGATTCGGGATCGAGATCTCCCGTCATCGCGACAATGGTGCGCCCCGGGATGTAGCGGGAGCGGTAGTAGGCGACGATTTCCCGATGGGCCAGGCCGGCGAGGTGGGATTCGGTGCCGATCCGCCAGCGGCGGATCCGGTGCCGGTCGAACAGTAGCGCGTGGAGCGTCTCTCCGGTGACGGCGGCGGGGTTGTCCTGTTTCCGTTTCGCTTCTTCGATGATCACCCGGAGCTCGCGGCGGAGCTCCTCGGGGTCGATCAGGCTCCGCCGAAGCGCGTCCGCTTGCAGATCGAGAGCCACCGGGAGCGCGACGGAGGGAAGGACGCTGTAGTACGTGGTGTGATCGTAGCCCGTCGCGGCGTTGAGATAACCGCCGGCCGCCTTCGTCTCCCGGGCGATCGCTCCGACGCCGCGCGTCGGGGTGCCCTTGAAGAGCATGTGCTCGAGGACGTGGCTCACCCCGATCTGGCGATCGGGCTCGTCGAAGAAACCGGCGCGCACGTGACTCAGCACTGCCACGGCGGGCGCCGTGGGATCCCGCTGAGCCAGGAGGATCAGGCCGTTGGACAGGGCTTCCCGCCGCACGCCGGCGGTCCAGCGGGACGTCACTGCACGATCCGCAACACTCCCGCTTCGGCGCTCCCGCGGATGAATGCCTCTGCGTCGGTGAGCGGGATGATCACGCCGGTCTCTTCCCGCCCGCGCCGCGCCAGCCCCGCCATGAACTCCGTTAGCGACAGTCGCGCCGAAGCCTGCTCGTTGGCCTTGAGCTGCAGGAGGATCTCGTCCCAGGTCCCGCGCAGCGACATGCCCGCCAGCGTCGTGACCAGATGGCCTTCCGCCCTGCCGTGTTTCCGCATCATCCCCGCAACATCGGTGACCAGGGCGCCGAACAGCTCGAGCTGGTTCGGGTCCCGCACTCCGCCGTCGGCCTGCTGAGCCTCGATCTCGGCCAGAAGATCCTCCGTCGGATCGGACTCGGGGGCCAGCTCGCCGAGGCGTCCGAGCCAGGGCGCGAGCTCGAGATCATCGTCGGCCAGCCGGTAGAGCGTCTTCTTGAGCTCGATCGTCCGCCAGAGACCCAGCTCGTCGAAGTGGTCTTCCGGCTCGCTCTTCTCGAAATGGGAGAGGGCCGCTCCGCTCTCACCACGGTCGTAGAGCATGTTGGCGAGATAAATCCGCGCCTCGGCGTACTTGGGATCGATGGCTAACGTCCGGCGCAGCCAGAAGAAGGCGGAGCCGTCGCGTCCCAGGCGATGGGTGACGTAGCCAAGACAGGCGGCCGCTTCGGCGCACTCCACTTCCGCGGTCTGGGCAAGGTCGAAAAAGCGATAGGCCTGCGCCAGCAGCCCGCTCCGGAAGAGCGCGCGGCCGGCTTGCAACATCATTTCGTGGTCGTCCTGGAAGCCGAGCTGGAGGAGCCGCTCGAAGCTCCGAACCGCCCCCGCCTGGTCGCCGACGGCCAGCAGCGCCTCACCCATTCCGGCGAGCGCATCTTCGTGATCGGTATCGAGGCTGAGTGCGGTTTCGAAGGCGCGCCGTGACCATGCGAATTCCTCGCGGGCCAGATAGGCGTAGCCCATTCCAATGTGGAGCTCGACCGCGCTGGGATAGAGGGCGAGTCCGTCCTTCAGGCTCTCCAGTGCTTCGTCGTACCGTCCTTGATTGTAGAGTTGGTGGGCCTGTTCATCGAAGTCGTCGGAGCTGAGAAAGGCATCCGACATCCCGTGAGCCTCCCGAAGGGGTTAGGTAAACATATGAAATGGATGGGTTTGAAACAAGTACCTAAAGTGAGCTATCAGCTATCGGTCAGGCTATCGGCCGTCGAGGCACTTCCCACTCACCTTTCACCGTTCACCGTTGACGCAGTTTCTGGCCTGCCTCTCCACCCTAACCCGCTGAGTCACGACCGTCAGCACCCCCCGACGGAAGGGGCCACCGGGCGCGATGCGCGCCGTGAGCCGCAGGGTCCTCTCCCAGCGCACCGGGCCCTGACGCTGGTCCCACACGAGGCTCCCTTCCTCTTCCGACTCCCGCCGCACCGGCACGGCGATGGTGTCCTGCACGACCGTCGTGCTGTCCGCGACCGAGTTTCGCCTCCACCGGTAGCGCGCGTCATCGGCGAGGGCGCCGCCGGGCAGCAGCGGCAGGAAATCATCAAGGACGGTGCGGAGGTCGGCGATTTCGGCTACTTCGTCGGGGATGAACGGAACCATCCGGGAGGCATAGCGCCCGGTGGGGTCGAGAGTACCGCGCCAGCGTCCCCCGAGCAGTCCCTCGGCATCGGGGGTGATCCGTCCCTCCGGACCTTCCCGCCAGACGGTGAGCGAGTCGTACCAGGCGGTGAGGTCGAGCAGCGAGTCGGTCCCGGCGGCGCGCAGCACCAGAACTCCGTCCCGCCCCGCTCGCTCCTCGCGCACCACCGTGCCGATCGTGCTGCGGATCTCGGTGCGAACCTCCTCCAGAAACGTCGCGCACGCGAGCTGCGCCGCGGTGTACCGGGCGGGCGCGGGCTGAACGCCCGCGAGAGGAAGGACTACGATCCCAATCAGGACCCGCGCGAACCCCCTCACTTGATAGCCTGACCGATAGCCGATAGCTGATAGCCGTTAGCTATCAGCCATAAAAGGATACCGATAATCGACCGCCGGCACGAACGTCTCCTTGATCGCCCGCGGCGACACCCAGCGCTGGAGATTGAGGATCGATCCCGCCTTGTCGTTGGTACCGCTCGCCCGCGCACCACCGAACGGCTGTTGTCCGACGACGGCGCCGGTTGGTTTGTCGTTGATGTAGAAGTTTCCCGCCGCCTGCCGCAGCGTCTCCGCCGCTTCGATCACCGCGCGGCGCTCCTGCGCGAACACGGCGCCGGTGAGGGCGTAGGGGCTCGTCGTGTTGACCAGCCCGAGCGTCGCCTTCCAGTTCTTGTCCGGGTAGACGTACGTGGTGAGCACCGGGCCGAACAGCTCTTCGCACATCGTCCGGTACGTCGGATCCTTCACCTGCAGCAGCGTCGGCTCGATGAACCACCCCTTCTTGTCGTCGGCGCCGCCGCCTGCCAGGATCGTGACACCGCGATCCTTGCGCGCCCGCTCGAGGTATCCCTTGAGCTTGGCGAACGCGCGGGCGTCGATCACCGCGCCCATGAAATTCCGGAAGTCGGTCACGTCGCCCATCTTGATGTCGGCGATCATCTCGAGCGCCCGCTGCTTCACTGCCGGCCAGAGACTCTGCGGGATGTAGGCGCGGCTCGCGGCGCTGCACTTCTGTCCCTGGTACTCGAAGGCGCCGCGCACCATCGCCACCGCCAGCGCCTCCGCATCGGCGCTCGGATGCGCCAGGATGAAGTCCTTGCCACCGGTTTCACCGACGATGCGCGGGTAGGAGGCGTAGCCTTCGAGCCCCGCCGCCACGCCCTTCCAGAGTGACTGGAACACCGCCGTCGATCCGGTGAAGTGAATCCCGGCGAGCTGGCGGTCGGCCAGGACCCGCGCGGTGACCTGTTGCGATTCGCCCGGGATGAAGTTGATCACGCCCGGCGGAAGACCCGCCGCCTCGAAGAGCCGCATCACGAAATAGTTGCTCAGGGCCGCCGTGGCCGCCGGCTTCCAGACCACGGTATTCCCCATGAGCGCGGGGGCGGACGGGAGATTCGCCCCGATCGCGGTGAAGTTGAACGGGGTGACCGCGTACACAAAGCCTTCCAGCGGCCGGTGGTCGAGCCGGTTCCAGAATCCCGGGGGAGACACCGGCTGCTCGGCATACAGCCGCTCGGCGAAATAGACGTTGAAGCGCAGGAAGTCGATGATCTCGCAGGCGGAATCGATCTCCGCCTGGAACACCGTCTTGCTCTGCCCCAGCATCGTGGCGGCGTTGAGACGCTGCCGCCACGGTCCCGCCAGCAGCTCGGCGGCTTTCAGAAACACCGCCGCGCGGTCCTCGAAGCGCCACTGCCCCCAGTCCCGCTGCACGCGTCGGGCCGCGGCGATCGCGTTCCCGATCGCGCGCCCGTCGGCCTGGTGCGTGTTCGCGAGGTGATGCCCGTGCCGGTGCGGGGCGACCACCTTGACCGTCTTCCCGGTCCGGAGATCCTGACCGTTGACGATGACCGGGATGTCGGTCACGCCCCCGCCGAGCGACTTGAGCTCCGCCTTGAGCGCCGCCCGCTCCGGACTGCCGGGGGCGTAGTTGAGGATCGGCTCGTTGCGGGGAGGCGGAATGTTGGGGGTGCCGTTCATCGAAAAACTCGGGGAAGGGGTGAGCGGTGAACAGTGATCGTGAACGGCCGATAGCCTGACCGATAGTCGATAGTCGTTACCCGATAGCTCTTTATGGTAACAACATCCCCCCATCTCCGCTTCCCGTGACGACAGGCCTTTCCAGCAGCCGGAAGCCTGCCTTCGCGAGAATCTCCCGGCCCGCGGGAGAGAGCACAAAGCGCGCGAATGCGCGCGCCGATTCCGGGTGCGGAGCCTCCCGCGGAATCGTCAGCGCATAGATGATCGGCTCGCCGCGAAACTCCACCGAGTCGCCGGCCTCGCCACGCTGGCCCGGTAGCCGAATCGCCGCCATGGCGTACTCCTCGGCGCGGGCCGCGTCGCTGAGATCGATCGCCGGCGGGAGCTCGACCCAGCGGAGGCCCGCCGTCTGCGCCAGCGACCGGTAGGACCAGGCGTAGTCCAGCTCGCCGGCCTGCACCAGTCCGAGCAGCTGGGCCTCATTGGGGCGGACGAATCGCGGGTGCATCGCGCCGGTGAGCCGGCGGGCAAGGCCCGGCTCGCCATAGTGGCGCTCAGCCAGTTGAAGGACCATGAGCGAGCGGTATCCATTGGGATCGAGCGCAGGATTCGAGCTTCCCCACCGGATTCCCGGGCGGAGGAGGATCCGCCACCAGTTCTCCCCGTTGATCTCCTCTGCCCCCGCCGACCGGTCGGAGTACGCCAATACCATCGCGTTGGAGGCGAACGTCACGTACCAGGTGGTGAACGCCGGCATCAGCAGCTTTGCGATCACGCCGTAGTCGGCCACGGCCAGGACATCGGGGTTCTTGCCCAGCTCGGTGAGTTTACGCGCGGCTTCGAGGCTCCCGGAGCTTTCCTGCCGGGGTTCGATGCCGGGATGCTCCCGGGCGAACGCCGCCAGCAGCTCCCGGAAGGGGTACGCGAGGCTGCCGGCATTGAAAACCGTGAGCTCCCCCGTCACCCCCCCCGGCGGCGGCGAGCACGCGGTGAGCGCCAGCAGGACCATGGATCTGCCAGCGCGCATCGAGCGGCTCCGCGGGCGGGGGAAAAAGGGCGACACCGGTCCCCGAAGATAGCGTCGCCGAGTATATTGCTGCCTTCGGCATCCATCGATTTCAGACGAGGCAGACCTATGCATCGTGTGGCCCTGGCCGCCCTGGCGGTGTTCTCGATGGGAGCGTGCCGCTCCTATGACAATTACTCGCCGCTGGTCGATCAGAGTGGGCTCATTCCCGCCGAGCAGTTCGCCCGCTACGGCCGTCAGCAGGCGGAAGCGGTCGCGATCGGTCGGGCGCTCTCCGAATGGAAAATGACCGGTGACGAAGCGGGCGCGGTGGAGCAGACCGGCCGTGCCGCCTGCTTCGCCAGACGCTTTCCGGACGTCGAAACGGTGGATGCCGATCCGCAGGGGCACCGGCTGACGGTGAAATTCACCACGGGATGGCGTGTGGGGATTCTGCCCATACCCGGGAGCCTCACCCCCGAAGCGACGCCGGGCATCTCGCCGCCGGGACGCAGCCCCTGCACATGACAGGGTGTTGCCAGGTCACCACCGCGGTCGATGAGGAATCCGCGGCGGCAGAGCTGGCCGCCGCCCTCGTCGCGGAGCGACTGGCTGCCTGCGCCCAGATTCTCGGTCCGGTACAGAGCGTCTATCGGTGGGAGGGAGACGTCCGTCACGCCCGCGAGTGGCTGATCGTCGCCAAGACGACGGACGCCCGGCTCCCCGAGCTGACCGCCCGCATCCGGGCGCTCCACCGGTACGAAATGCCGGAAATCGTGGCGCTCCCCATTGCCGCAGGCGACCCGGCGTATCTGCGCTGGATTCAGCGCGAAACCACCCCTGCCACCCCGGAGACCCGATGAGCGACGCCACGCCATCCCGCCTCGACGACTACCTCGACGTCTTCGTCTCGCCCGGCCGGCTCTTCGAGCGCCGCAGCGACGGCAAGTTCGGCCTCGCCATGCTGGTGTTCATCGTCGCCGCCGCCGTCCTCTATTTTGCGACCCGGACCGCGATGCAGCCGATCATGGAGGCGGAATTCGAGCGTGGGATGGCGGCGAATCCCAACCTGACGCCCGAGATGATCGAGCAGGGACGAAAATTCGCCGGGATCGGCGCGGCGATCTTCGTGCTCATCGGTACGCCGATCATGATGCTGGTCCTCGGCGGCGTAATCTGGATCGCCGCGAAGGTCGTGGGCAAGAGCCTGAGTTATGCCCAAGGTGCGACGATCGCCACCTTCGCGATGTTCCCGCGGCTGGTGGATTCGGTGGTGAGCGCGGTGCAAGCTCTCCTGATGGACGAGGCGTCGCTCAACTCGCGCTACACGGTAAGCCTTGGCCTGGGACGGTTCATGGATCCCGCCAATGGAGTGTTGCTCGCGCTGGTCGGCCGGCTCGATGTGTTCACCCTCTGGGTAACTGTACTCATCGCAATCGGGATCAAGGTCATGACGAAGGCGACCACCGGCCAGGCGGTCGCTGCCGCGCTCTTCGTTTGGTTTGTGGGAGCGCTCCCGGTCCTGTTCCAGGCGCTTCGCGGCGGTTGATCCACAAATCGAATCCCGCGCTGCCGGGAATTCGTCAGGCCCAGGAGGAGTCATGAGCGGCCCACGCAAAATTCTGGTGACACTCGCGATTCTCGCCTTCGTTGCCTTTCTGGCGTGGAGCACCCTGTCAGCCCAGAAAGTGGAGTGTGAAGTGTGTGTCGGATTCGCAAATGGTCGGAATTGCGCCACGGCCACGGCGGCGACCGAGCCGGAGGCGGCCCAAAGCGCGCAAGCCACGGCCTGTGGACCGCTTGCGAGGGGTATGACGGCCTCGATTGCGTGCGGAAATACGCCCCCTTTACGCCGCCAGTGCCGGGGCCGATAACGGCATGACGTATGCATCAACCGACTCGCAACTCCGCAGCAGCGAGGGGACATGGTGAAGGCAGAGCGGCAGCTAACGATCCGCGAGATGGACGAAGGTGAGGAGTTCGCCGTCTGGCTGAACGACCTCACCGAGCGGTATGAAGAAGGCGGCGCCGACGAAGCGGTCGAGGAGCGCCACCTCGTCCTCTCCGACGAGATCGGCGACTGGATCGGCGGACTCCGGTGGTCGCTGCGCGGCGGCGTGGCCCAGATCATCGACATCGGTGTCCTCCCCAAGGAGCGCCATCAGGGTCACGCGCACCGCCTCCTGGCCGCCTTCGAAGAGCACGCCGTCGAACAGGACGCCCACCTCCTCGAGTTCTGGACCGACCAGATCGGCGAAGCAGACATCCACGAAGCGCTGGGCTGGCACCGCGTCATCCGCCGGGACGGCTACATTGGTGGCCGCACCTGGTACCTCCTCGAGAAGCGCCTGGCATCCTGATCTACTGGATAGATCTCGTAGTTCGTGGCATAGCCATCCTCGCGGTGGGCGGCGCGGTCATGATCGCCGCGACCCACTGGGCGGTACGCGCGCGCCGTTTGCGCTCCACCGGGTGGTGGCCGCGCTGGGTCCGGAGCTGGAGCGACCCGATCTTGCGTCCCGTCGAGCGCCGCGTGCTCGGGGCGGGCGGGAACCCGCAGGACGCCCCAATCTGGCTCGCTGGGGCGACGCTGCTGGCCGGCCTCGCCCTGATTATGCTGATGCGCTGGCTGATGGGGACACTCGTCGCACTCGACGCCGTGCGGGGCGCCGGCCCCGGCGCGTGGCTCCACCTCGTAATCTCCGGCGCCACCTCACTGCTCATGGCGGCGATCGTGATCCGGGTCATAGGCTCGTGGCTGGGCGCGGGGCGATACCGACCCTGGATGCGGCCGTTCTACTTCCTCACCGACTGGATCATCGAGCCGATTCGGCGACGCCTCCCCCTGATGGGAGCCATCGACCTGAGTCCGGTGGCAGCCTACCTGGTGCTCTTCCTGCTTCGCGAAATCCTGCTGAGCGCCCTCCGCTGACGCCTCTTCAGGGCGTGCCCGGTGGGATTCTCCTCCAGCTCCACGTTCAGCCGGGAGCGTCGAAGACTGAGCTCGCAGGGCTGCACGGCGACGCGCTGAAGATTCGGGTGGCTTCTCCCCCGGCGGAGGGAAAGGCCAATCGGGAGCTGGTGCGGTTCCTGGCGGAAACTCTCGGGGTGCCGCGGGGGAACATCGTCGTGGTCCGGGGGGAGTCCGGGAGACGAAAAACGGTGGCCGTGCAGGGGGTTTCCGCCGAGCGTGCGGACCGGCTACTGGGACTCAAGGCCCCTGACTAAAGCACGACGGCCCCGATCCGCTGCTGCGGACCGGGGCCGATGCGCTTGCCGCCGGATCAGTTGAGCGCGGATACCACGATTATGTGGGGCACTGACTGATGAGGCAAGGCGGCTCCACATCGCCCAGCGTCAGGTCTGTCAACGCGCGCGCGCTCCGGAGCGTTGGGACAACGAACTGCTTCTTCATGGCGTTCCCTCCGAGAGGGCGGTGAGGCACTTGGGACGGAATGTGGGGTCCGGGGGTCTTTCACATTTTTATGCATGTTTCGTACCTTGACAGCAGACATCCAAAGCCCTTTCTCTTCATCACTTAGCCGACCGGTCGCGAGAGACTGTGGTGTGAGATCGCCTCCCTCTCAGCGAAGGCGATGCGTTGGTGCCACGACTTCGAGGCTCCATTCATGGCCCCAACAGTCCTTTCCCTGGCATTGGCTGCGTCCCTCCTGGGAGTACAGGACACCCTGCGTCCCGGCGCCCCATACGCCGTAACCCCCGATCCGCTCGACCCACTCACCGCCGCCGAAATCCTCACCGTTCGGGAGGTGCTCGCGCAAGCGGGAAGGCTCACCCCGGAGCTCCGATTCGCTACAGTCGCTCTTCATGAGCCGCCGAAGAACGCGGTGCTTCTCCAGCGCATTACCGGCTCTGTGGGCCGCACCGCCGAAGCCCTTCTCTTCGACTGGTCATCCAGCACCCCGATCCGCGCACACGTCGATCTCCGCCGCCGCAAGATCATCCGCTGGGACACCCTGCCCGCACGAGAGCCACCGATGCGCGTGATGATCCGGCGCCGAATCGAAGAGATCGTGCGCAAGGATCCTCGCTGGACCGCAGCGCTCGCCCGCCGGGGAATCTCCGATCCTGCCATCGTGAGTCTCATCCCGGCACTCGGCGAGTCGGCGCCGCTTCCCTGGGCAAATGGACGCCGCGTTGTGGGGGCCCAGGGCTTTCACCAGGAGAAGCTCCCGACGTTCAACAGAGTGCGCGGGATCCGCCTCCTGGTGGATCTCACCAGCGGCGCAGTCCTGGAGCTCACCGACACGTCCTCGGCGCGGCCCTCACCCATCACGTCGCCGACGGCACGTCCTGCGTCCGCGACAACGCCTACCGCGCCGTCCGCAGCCCCATTCAACGTGAAGGGCAGCGAAATCCGCTGGCGCAACTGGCGGCTCCGATTCGGGGTGCACCCTCGGCGCGGGCTCGAGCTCTGGGACATCGGCTGGATGGAGAACGGCCGCCTGCGGCCCATTCTCTACCGCGCCTCGGTGTCCGAGGCCGTATCGGCATATGGAGATCCGGGCTTCGCCGTCTGGTATCCCCGGGACGCCGGGAATGACGGGTTAGGAAACTCCCAGGAGAATTCATCGGTGCCGCTGGCAGATGCTCCCGCGGGTGCCGTCTATGCCGATGCCGTGATGCCGGACGACTTCGGCCGGCCGGTCACCGCACCCCGCGCGGTCGCGATTTACGAGCGGGACGGCGGCGTTCTGTGGCGCCACTCCCGGCGCGCCGCGCGGGCACGGCAACTCGTGCTGAGCAGCCATTCGACGATCGACAACTACGACTTCGTCTTCAACTGGATCCTCGGCGAGGATGGGAGCATCGAGGTCGAAGTGAATCTTACTGGCCTGATGCTGGTGTATCGGACGCGGGAGGATGCGGCGGCCTCCGGGGAGCATGCGCCGTCCAGCCATTTGGTCGCACCGGGGGTGTTTGCCCCCAGCCACCAGCATTTCTTCTCCTACCGTCTCGACTTTGATGTCGACGGCGCGACCCCCAATCGGGTGCTCGAGATGGACACCCGATCCCTCCGCAGGAGCCGGCGAACCAATCCCGAAGGCCTCTGGTTCACGATGGATGAACGGCCCCTCGCGACTGAATCGGAAGCGGTTCGCCCCCCTGACCCCGCCGCGAATCGGATGTGGCGGATCGTGAGTCCGGACCGGAAAAACCAGCTGGGCGAGTCCGTGGGATACACCGTCGTCCCCGGAATCAGCGCCCTGCCGTTCGCCGCGTCCTCCTCGCGGATGCGCCGTCAGGCGGGCTTCCTCAACGCCCAGCTCTTCGTGACGCCATTCCGGCGCGACGAGCAGTACGCGGCCGGAGAGTTTCAGAATTTCGGCTGGCGGGACGAGGGCCTCGTCCGGTGGACTCGGGAGGACCGCAATCTTCTCGACACCGACATCGTCCTCTGGTACACCCTTGGTATCACCCACATACCACGGCCGGAGGAGTACCCCATCATGCCGGTGGCCCGTGCGGGATTCCGGCTGATTCCGTCGGGGTTTTTCGGGAGAAACCCGTCGCTGGATGGCACACCCGCGGCAGGCCGGATGTGATGCGCGGGCACTACTACCTTAGCCGCCACTGAGGTGACGGCCCAACGGATTCTGGGTTTCTTCTCCAACTTCCGAGGTCTCCCGAACCCCGGGGCGCCGACAGCGAACTTCATGTCCTTCAATAATAAATCCAGACGGTGACCTCGGAGTCGTGGAGGGCACCGGAGAGCATAGAAATTGCTCGATCTCAACCAGGTAGCCCCCCCGTCGAAGCAGGCCCGTCACTTTCCCCCCGGTCGCCGGAGGCAAGTATGCGGAAGCAGATCGTGGCGCCCGTCCTGAGAGGAACCGAGTCTCGCGCAGTTGACCCTGCAGACTTTTATTTCCTGCACCCAGGACTGTGATGATTAGGAAGATTCCCGGCAGAACGACCTTCACCCGGGAGAGCGGAGAAACCCGCTGATTGCCCTCGTCCCCCGCGCGGGGGATCTTGTTTTGGAGCGCGATTTGCTAAGCTCCACCCCATGCTCCACATCCCAGGCATCTCCTCGAACGACCCCGCGCTCCTCGCCGCCGTGTCAGATTGGCTCACCGAGTCGCGCATGCCTCTCCCGGCCGGCCTCCGGCTCCGGCTCGACGTCGTCGATGCCGTCCCGGTATTCGAGGACCCGCGGGAGCTCTTCCCCCAGGGCGAGGTCGAGATCCGGGCCGGAGATCCGCTCGGTTGGGTGCACCTCACCTGGAAGCGGGCGCCGGCGGTGGCGCGCATCGAGGAAGCTCGGCCCGAAGCGCAGGTGCTCCTGAGCCGGGAGGCGGTCGCCGACCTCGACTACCTGCTCCGCAGCTTCCTCCTGGTGACGCTGATTTTTCTCTGGAAGCGCGATGGACGCTACCACGTGCACGCCGGTTCCGGCATCGACTCGAAGGGCCGCGGGTGGATGCTGATCGGAAACTCCTGCTCCGGAAAATCCACTACCACCGCGCTCCTCGCCACGCGCGGCTGGCAGGTCAGCACCGACGACATCGCCTTCCTGCTCGATTGCGAGGGCAAGGCGGGCGTCATGGGGTTCCGCTCGCCCATCGCCCTCCGGTCCGGCGGCTTTCAGCTTCTCGGAAAAGCCGGGGGGATCCCGCTGCCGGCGCGGAGGAAGACCGGCTTCTGGCCGGAAGAGCTGGGAGCCTCCTGGGTGCAGACGGTCGAGCCGGAAATCGTCGTCTTTACCTCGGTCGGCGGTGACCGGACCGCCCTCGTTCCGATGTCTCCCGGGGAGGTGCTGAAGGGGTTGCTGCAGTGGTCCCTCTGGGTGATGTTCGAGCCGACTGCGGCCCAGGAGCATCTCGATCTGCTCTCCCGCCTGGGCAGACAAGCAAAGTGTTACCAGGCCACGCTCGCGCCCGATCTCTTTGCGGCACCAGGTGCCCTCGAGGATTTTCTGCCATGAATGAGTCGAGCTATCGCCGGCACCCCGATCTCCGGTTGACCTCCCTCGAGGGCGAGGGCGTCGTCTTGCACCTCCGTGAGCGCCGCTATTTCAGCGTCAGTGAAACCGGCTTGGTGCTCCTGGAAGCGCTCAAGGAGCCACGCACCTTCGGAGACCTGGTCGAAGGATTGCTCAGCGAATACGAGGTCGACCGCGACACCGCGGTGCAGACCACGAGGGTCTTTCTCGACCAGTGCCTCGCCTCCGCCGTCGTGGTGGAAACGAAGGCATGACCCGCCGCCTCACTCCGGCGTGGAGGGCGCGCGCGACGATCGCATCACTCGTGTTCCCACCGCTGGTCCACCTCGTCTCGCTGGACCGCCTCACCGCCTGGATCGAGCGCTCCCGCAGCGTTGCGCCGGCCGACGGGACAGTTGACGACGAAGCGCTCGCCGAATGGGTGGACCGCGTTCTCACCTGGTTGCCTCCACCATGGAGACGCACCTGCCTGAAGCGGGCGCTGGTCCTCCACTACCTGCTGCACCGTGCCGGCCGGCCCGCCGAGCTCGTGATCGGCGTCAGGCGGGACGAGCAGAACGAGCTGGCGGCGCATGCGTGGCTCGCGCACACAGGCACTCCCTACCTCGAGACCGGCGCCGATCACGTCGCCTCCTACCAGGTGCTCACAGCGTTTCCGTCCTCTTTCCGGAAACCTTCCTGACCTCGCCGCTCGTCCGGACGCTGCTTAAGACCCTGCAATTGGGCGGAGATCCCCCGACCGCCCTTGGCGCGCAGTGGGCCGGACTTCGGGTCGCGGCCCTTTCTCCACTGATTGCCTACGAAGGCGCGGGGATCTGGCTCTTCCGCCGCCTCCGCGCGCTGGGAATCCTCGACACTCTTCCCGGCGATTTTCGCGAGCAGCTGAAGGCGCTGGCGTTCGAAGCGGCCCTGCGCAGCCTGCGTGTCGAAGAGGAGGCGCTCGCGACACTCCGCCTCTTCCAGGACGCCGGCATTCCGGTCGTGCTGATCAAGGGAGTCGCCCGTCGCGCGCTCGCACCTCAATACCCGTATCTCGACGCTCGGGGCACGAATGACGTCGACCTCTTGCTCCCTGCCGAGCGAATTCATGCGGCGTACGATCTCCTGACCGCGCGCGGGTACGAGAGCACCGATGGGAGCGAGGCGCCCCGGCGCGATCACCACCATCTGCCGGCGCTCTGGAATGAGCGGCGGGTCGCCGTGGAGTTGCACAGCACCACGTCGTTGCGGATCTCTCCGGCCCTGGCTTGGTCGAGGGCCACGGACGGCGGCCAGGCTCTCGACTGGGGAGGCGTGCCTGTGCGAGTTCCTCCCCCGACGGAACTCGCATGGGCGGCGGTGACCCACGCGATCAATGATTCCATCGTCCATGGCCACCGCCTGCAGCATTTCCTCGAAGTGGCGGCGCTGGCGGCCGGGCCCTCCGGGGTGGACTGGTCCCTCCTGGTCCGGCGCACCGGTGACGCTGAGGTGTACGAGGAGGAGAGCGGCAACACCTATCCTCCGGGCATCGCCCGGCAGTGGCTGCACGCTGCGCTCCAGTTCGTGGCGGAACGGATGCGACCGCCGGGTATCCCCGCCACACCGCTCGACCTCGAGTCGCTGTTCGCGTGGAGGCTCCTGATCCTAGAATCGCGCGCCCGCCTCGGGCGCGCGCTGTCGGAGCGGATGCTCGAAGAAGGCGCCCGCGAACTGATCGGTTTGGGTCCGCAGCGCGCACCTCCCGGTACCAGGGCACTCTTCCTGCTTCGTCGACGCAGCGCGGGTGGGGTGAGCCGGATGGCGTTTCGTATCTGGCGCCTGCTGGGCGAGGGGAAGAGGGAAGGGTGAAGAGGGAAGGGTGAAGGGGGAAGGGGGAAGGGGAAGGGGAAGGGAGATTCTCCCCCAACCCCCTTTCCCCTTTCCCCCTTCCCCGTGCACACATACCTTTGGTGCACCGGGACAACTGTTCGTGGCGATTTGCGCTGATTGCGGCCACGTTAAACAAACGCTAAAACGCTGCCCGGAGCCGTTTTAGCTTCGGGATTCTGTTTTTTTCTGGAGGCGCCCGGCCCCATGCCCAGTCCATCGGAGTCCGCTGCACGAACCGCCCGCCTGGCGCGCCTCGAAGCGCTCCTGGCCGAGCGCATTCTCGTGCTCGACGGCGCGATGGGCACCATGATCCAGGGGCAGCGACTCTCCGAAGCGGATTATCGCGGCGAGCGCTTCGCCGAATGGCCGGTCGACCTCAAGGGAAACAACGACCTGCTCTCGATCACCCAGCCGGACATCATCCGCGGTATTCACACCGAGTACCTCGCCGCGGGCGCCGACATCATCGAGACCAACTCCTTCAATTCGACCGCCATCTCGATGGCGGATTACCGGATGGAAGGACTGGGGGCGGAGCTCAATCGCGCGGCGGCGCGCGTGGCCCGCCACGCAGCGGATGCGTTCGAGCGCGCCGATCCGTCGCGCCCGCGCTTTGTCGCCGGCGTGCTCGGCCCGACCAGCCGCACCACCTCGATTTCGCCGGACGTCAACGACCCCGGCTTCCGCAACGTCACCTTCGATCAGCTGGTCGCGGCCTACACCGAAGCCACCGCGGCCCTGGTCGAGGGCGGCGTCGACCTGCTCCTCGTCGAGACGATCTTCGATACCCTGAACGCCAAAGCGGCGCTCTTCGCCATCGACACCTGGCAATCGACGCACGGCGTGCGGCTTCCGGTCATGATCTCGGGCACCATCACCGACCAGAGCGGACGCACCCTCTCCGGGCAGACGGCGGAAGCGTTCTGGCATTCGGTCATGCACGCCCGCCCGCTCTCGATCGGCCTGAACTGCGCGCTGGGCGCGCGGGCGCTCAGGCCCTACGTGCAAGAGCTGTCCCGCGTCGCGCCGGTGTACCTCAGCACGCATCCGAACGCCGGCCTCCCGAATGAATTCGGCGGATACGATGAAACACCGGGGACGATGTCCGCAATCCTCCGGGAGTTTGCCGAGCACGGCTTCCTCAACATCGTGGGAGGCTGCTGCGGCAGCACGCCGGCGCACATCCGTGCGATCGCCGATGCGGTCGCGGGACTTGCCCCGCGGGTCCGCCCGGTACCGCCCTCCCGGCTCCGCCTCTCGGGGCTCGAGCCACTCACGATCGGCCCCGACACCCTGTTCGTGAACATCGGCGAGCGCACCAACGTCACCGGCTCCCGGCGCTTCGCGGCCCTGATTCTCGAAGGCAAATACGATGCGGCGCTGCAGGTGGCCCGCCAGCAAGTCGAGAACGGCGCGCAGATGCTCGACGTCAACATGGACGAGGGCCTGCTCGACTCCCAGGGCGCCATGGCGACCTTCCTCCGCCTCATCGCGGCGGAGCCCGACATCAGCAAGGTTCCGATCGTCATCGACTCGTCCAAGTGGTCGGTCATCGAAGCGGGGCTCAAGTGGGTCCAGGGCCGCGGCGTGGTCAACTCGATCTCCCTCAAGGAGGGAGAAGCCGAGTTTCTCCGGCAGGCGGAGCTGGTCCGCCGCTATGGCGCAGCGGTCATCGTGATGGCGTTCGACGAAGCGGGCCAGGCGGACACCGCGGAGCGCAAAGTGGCCATCGCCCGGCGCGCCTGCCGGCTGCTCGTCGAGCGGGCGGGCTTCGCGCCCGAGGACATCATCCTCGACCCCAACATCTTCGCGATCGCCACCGGCATCGAGATCCACGACAACTATGCCGTGGAGTACTTCGAGGCGACCCGCCGGATCAAGGCGGAGCTGCCGCGAGTGAAGGTCAGCGGCGGCGTGAGCAACGTCTCCTTCTCCTTCCGCGGCAACGATCCCATCCGGGAGGCGATCCACACCGTTTTCCTCTACCACGCCATCCGCGCCGGGATGGACATGGGCATCGTCAACGCCGGCGCGCTCCCCATTTATGACGACATCCCGGCCGAGCTGCTCCAGCGGGTCGAGGATGTGGTGCTCAACCGGCGCCCCGACGCGACCGAGCGGCTGCTGGCGGTGGCCGACCAGGCCAAGGGGCGCACCACCGGCAAGGGAGCCGATCTCGCCTGGCGGGAGCTGCCGGTGCGCCAGCGTCTCATGCACGCGCTGGTGGAAGGGATCGACGCCCACGTCGTCGAGGACACCGAGGAAGCCCGACGCGCGCTGGGCCGCCCGATCAATGTGATCGAAGGGCCGCTGATGGACGGGATGAACGTCGTCGGCGACCTCTTTGGAAGCGGAAAAATGTTTCTTCCGCAGGTGGTGAAGAGCGCACGG
The DNA here is from genome assembly GCA_964535105.1 of uncultured Gemmatimonas sp. GTDB lineage: Bacteria > Gemmatimonadota > Gemmatimonadetes > Gemmatimonadales > GWC2-71-9 > JABFSM01. The sequence continues at coordinate 21,141 of CAZHSO010000011.1, read as the reverse complement.
GTGATGAAGAAGGCCGTGGCGTATTTGGTTCCGTTCCTCGAGGAGGAAAAGCTCGCCCTGAGCGCGGCGGGAGGACCGGGTGCCGCACCGGCCAAGCCGAAGGGCAAGGTCCTGATGGCCACGGTGAAGGGCGATGTGCACGACATCGGCAAGAACATCGTGGGCGTCGTGCTCCAGTGTAACAACTATGAGGTCATCGACCTTGGCGTGATGGTGCCGTGCGCGAAGATCCTCGAAACCGCGCGGCGCGAAAACGTCGACATCATCGGCCTCTCCGGGTTGATCACGCCGTCGCTCGAGGAGATGGCCTTCGTGGCGGAGGAAATGACGCGCGAGGGATTCGAGGTCCCGCTCTTGATTGGCGGCGCGACGACGTCGCGGGTGCACACCGCGGTCAAGATCGCCCCGCGATATCCCCACGCCGTCGTGCACGTTCTCGACGCGTCGCGCGCCGTCGGGGTCGCGGGAAGCCTCCTCAGCGACACCCGGCGCGAGGCGTTCGAGGAGGGCGTGAAGACCGAGTATGCCGAGATCCGGCGCGCGCGAGCGGAGCGGAGCGCGGGCGACCGGCTCGGAAGCCTGGCCGAGGCCCGGGCCGCGCGATTCGTTCCCGCCGGGGAGGCCGTGCCTCCGCGTCCGGCGTTCCTCGGGGTGCGCGTCTTCGACAACTATCCGCTGCAGGAGCTGGTGGACCGGATCGACTGGACTCCGTTCTTCCAGACCTGGGAGCTTCCGGGCCACTACCCCGCGATTCTGGAGGACCCCGTGGCGGGCGCCGCGGCTCGGCCGCTCTTCGAGGATGCGAAGAAACTGCTGGAGCGGATCGTCTGCAACCGGCTGCTCCGTGCCCGCGCGGTGGTGGGCTTCTGGCCCGCGGCGGCCGCGGGGGACGACATCGAGCTCTACACCGACGAGACGCGCACGCAGCCGCTCTCCGTCGTGCATACCCTGCGGCAGCAGATGGCCAAGGCGGCGGGGCGGCCGAATCTTGCGCTCGCCGACTACGTGGCGCCGCGCGACTCGGGCCGCCCGGACTATCTCGGCGGATTCGCGGTCACCACCGGACACGGACTCGCCGGCCTGGTGGCCGGCTTCGAGCAGGCCAACGACGACTACTCCGCGATCCTCGCCAAGGCATTGGCGGACCGGCTCGCGGAAGCCTTCGCCGAGCGGATGCACGAACGGGTGCGGCGGGAGCTCTGGGGATACGCCCCCGCCGAGGCCTTGACCAACGCGCAGCTGGTCCAGGAGGCATACCAGGGGATCCGTCCCGCGCCCGGGTATCCCGCCTGCCCCGATCACACCGAGAAGCAAACACTCTTCGATCTGCTCGACGCCGAGGCCCACACCGGCATCCGCCTCACCGAGAGCTTCGCGATGACGCCCGCCGCCGCGGTGAGCGGTTGGTATTTCTGGCACCCGGATGCGCGATACTTCGGAGTCGGGAAGATCGGACGGGACCAGGTCGAAGACTACGCGCGCCGCAAGGGGATGCCGGTCGAGACGGTCGAGCGGTGGCTCGCGCCGAATCTTGGCTACGAGCGGGGGGCTGCATGACGACGCTTCGCGAGCTCATCGCCGACGGCCGCGCCCATCTCTTCGACGGCGCCATGGGGACCGTGCTGTACGGTCGCGGCGTATTCCTCAACGTCTGCTACGATGAGCTCAACCTCCGGCAGCCCGATCTGATCCGCGACATACATCGCGAATACGTGAAGGCGGGCGCCGATCTCATCGAGACCAATACCTTCGGCGCCAACCCCCGCAAGCTCGCCCAGTACGGTCTGGCCTCGGAGACTGAGGCGATCAACCGGGCGGCGGCCCAGCTCGCGCGCAGCGCCGCCGGCACCCGCGCCTCGGTCGTGGGCGCCATCGGTCCCCTGGGCATCCGGATCGAGCCGTTCGGCGAGACCTCCGTGGCGGAAGCCGGCGCCGATTTCGAGCGGCAGGCGCGAGGGCTCCTCGAGGGAGGCGTCGACGGTTTCATCCTGGAGACCTTCAGCGACGTCGAGGAGCTTCGCGCCGCCTTTCTCGCGGTTCGCCGAATCTCCGATCTGCCCATCATCGCGCAGATGACGATCGGCACCGACGGCCGAACCCACTACGGCACCGAGCCATCCGTCTTTGGTCCGATCCTGGAGCAGCTCGGGGCGGATGTGATCGGGGTGAACTGCTCGGTGGGGCCTCACGGTGTGCTCGAAGCGGTGGAGCGGCTCGCCCCCGTGGTCACGGTGCCCATCTCGGCGCAGCCCAACGCCGGACTCCCGCGCGATGTCGGCGACCGCAAGATGTACATGGCCTCGCCCGAGTACATGGGCACCTACGCCAAGCGGATCGTCGAGGCCGGCGCCCGGTTCGTCGGAGGATGCTGCGGCACGACGCCCGAGCACATCAAAGCAATGGCCGGATTCGTCCACTCGGTGGCGCCGCGTCACGTGATCGTCACCGCCAGCACCGAGCAGGCGGCGGCCGGCGTCGACCCGCTGCCGCTCGCCGAGCGCTCGCACTACGGGTCCAAGCTCGCCCGCGGGGAGTTCATCACCACCGTCGAAATTGTTCCGCCAAAAGGGGTGGACCCCGGCCCGATGTTCGAGCAGTGCCGCGCGCTCAAGGCCGCGGGGGTGGACGCGGTCAACGTGCCCGATGGTCCGCGCGCGCAGAGCCGGATGGGGGCGCTGCTCTCCGGCCTGATGATCGAGCGGGAGGTGGGGCTCGAATCCGTGGTGCACTACTGCTGCCGCGACCGGAACCTGCTGGGGATGCTCTCCGATCTGCTGGGCGCCGCGGCGGCGGGGCTCCGCAATCTCCTCCTCGTCACCGGCGATCCGCCGAAGATGGGACCCTATCCCGATGCCACCGCCGTCTTCGACATCGACGCGATCGGGCTCACCAACCTGGTCGCGCGGCTCAATCGGGGCCTGGACCCCGGACACAACCCCATCGGCGCGCCGACCAAATTCGTGATCGGCGTCGGGGTAAATCCCGCGGCGCCGGATCTCGAGCACGAGCTCCGGCGGTTCCACTGGAAGGTCGAAGCGGGCGCCGAGTTCGCCATCACCCAACCGGTGTTCGATCTCGACCAGCTCGACCGGTTCCTGAAGCAGGTGGAGTCGTTCCGGCTGCCGATCATCGGGGGCATCTGGCCGCTGGTCTCGCTCCGGAACGCCGAGTTCCTGGCCAACGAGGTGCCCGGCGTCACCGTCCCCGATGAGATTCTCGCGCGGATGCGGCGCGCGAGCGAGCGCGGCCGGGAAGAGGCCCTCGCGGAGGGGGTGACGATCGCCCGCGAAATGCTGACCGCGGTGCGCGACCGCCTGAGCGGCGCGCAGGTCTCCGCGCCGTTGGGCAGAGTTCCGGTTGCGCTCGACGTCCTTCGTTAGGAAACAGGGAGGCAGGAGGGGGGAGGAGGGAGGAGGGTCCCCAGCGCGGGAAAATGGCACGTTGAGTCGCGATCCTGACGAGTATCATGCCTTCATGCCTCAGCGCTCGCCCAGTTTTGTCCCCTTGGCAGACCAACTCCGGCGAGCAGCGATTTCCATTCCGGCTAATATCGCCGAAGGCTACGGACGTCGTCGTCGCGCCGATTATGCTCGGTTCGTCGCGATCGCCAATGGGTCCTTGCGCGAGTTCGAGACGTATTTGTTGCTCGCTCGCAGAATCGACGCACGCTGGGAGCTGCAGGTCGATCAGATGCTCGTCATGTCAGAGGAAGTGGCGCGTCTGCTGACCGGACTCTATCGGGCGCTGAGCGCTTCGCCTCGCCGGCTGCTTCATATCAGACGCACGAAGGGGGCCGAAGGGTTTCATGGTGGGACGGGAAAGGACCACGTCCCGCCATGGAGGAGGAGGGGGCGGAATGCGAAACCGGGGTGAAGCGGGCCGATACCGGAGTTCCCGGTGCGTTCAGACGCCCAGAACCAGCTTTCGCGCGCAGAATCCCTCCGCGTGACCCTCCGCGGCGCCGCATTCGAGGCCCCGGAGGCGCATCAGGGCAACGAAGGTCTCCTCGGTGAAGGCGCGCTTGTCGTGCTGGGACGGAAAGGCGGCGAGCAGGTGCGCCACTTTCCGCCGGCGGATTTCGTTCGACAGGGGGATAAAGGTGTTGGGGGAGCCGAGATCGCCATCGTACTTCGGCACTTCGTATTCGAGCACGACGTGATTGCGGAAGGTCTCCCAGGTGAGGTCGGAAATGACGCGGTGATCCTGGTGGCGGTCGTCGCGGAAGTGGGTGAAGATGAGATCTGGTGCGGGCACCACCTCGCGCTTGAGCCTTTCGAAGAGATCCTTGAGCTCGGGCCGGGCGGCGGGGAGACAGCCGTCCCGCAGGTCATGCACCACGATCCGGGTGGTTGCCGCATCCGCCAGCATCCGGGCCGCGCTCTCCTGCGCCTCGCGGCGTCGTTCCGGGCTCGCGCTGAACACCACCCACCAGACGATACTGCCGGGAGTCTCGCCGAGCAGCCGCAGCACGCTCCCGCCACAACCGATCTCGATGTCATCGGCGTGGGCGCCGAGGAAGAGGAGAGTGAGCGGCCGGGAGGGGAGGGCGAAGGGCAGCATGGTCAGGAGCGGCAGAGTTCGCGTGGCCGTGCCTCCCACACCATCCAGGGCGGCGTGCCGCTCGCATACAGTTCGTCCACCCGCAGTTTGTCTTTCGCGGTGTCCACGGCAATCCAGAACCCGTCATGCGGATACGCCACAAGCTGCCGCGATTGGATGAGCCGCTGAAACGGCGCCTCGACCAGATCTTCGCCGGCCCGAAGGTAGCGGAAAATATCACGCTTGAAAATGAAGAAGCCGCCGTTTACCCGCAGATCCGTGTGTACGATGCTGTGGAATCCGGTGACCAGACCGCCCGGTTCCGACGCCACCGCGTGGTAACTCAGGTTAGGCCGGACGCTCAGGAAGCTGGCCACCCGGTCGTGGTGGAGGAAATGCGCCATCTGATCTGCGAACGGCAGGTCGGTGAGGCCGTCGGCGTAGTTGGCACAGAAGACCTCCTCCCCCGCGAGCAGCGGCTCCACCGCGAGCAGCCTCTGCCCGATGCTGGCCTCGATGCCGCTGTCCACGAACGTGACCGACCAATCCTCACAATCCTCGCAATCCTCGCGGAGGTAGTTCCTGATCGCTTCGCCACGGTATCCGAGGCAGAGGATAAAGTCCTTGAGGCCGTGATGCGCGTAGTACTTCATGAGATGCCAAATGATCGGCCGGCACCCGATCGGCACCATCGGCTTGGGCACGTTCTCGGGGGAGCCGCGCAGCCGCATCCCGAGCCCGCCGCAGAACAGGACGACTTTCATGGCCGGGGCCGGGCTGGGCTCAGCGTGTCGCGTATCTCATCCCAGAGGCCGTCTCGCTGCCACCGCATCACCTTCAACAGGCTCATGACGAGGCCGAGCTTGCGTGGCAGGGGCAGATCCGCGTGGAGGATGGAGCTCAGATGGTCGCGCGACCTCGCCCACCGGGGCATCGAGGCCGATACGCGGCGGCCCCAATACTTGACGAGCCATTCCGGGTCGCTCCGGTGCTGGCTCATGGAGCCATCGTGGAGCCGCCGGTGGAAGAGCACCTCGGGCACCTCGACCAGTTTGCCCAGCAGACTGAGCTCGCCGAGCAGGGTGTGGTCTCCGCCAGGGTAGTTTGGGAGGAGCCGCGTCCGGGCAAGGGCGTCGCGCCGGATCACGCCCACGAGGGAATTCACCCAGTGCCCCGAGGCGAGAACCTGTCGAAACCGGTCCACCGGGGATTCCTGGGGCAGGTGCCAGCCGGGATCAGTGATCGGGAGGGCACGGCTTTCGGCATCGATGAATTGGGTCTTGCCGTAGGCCAGCACCACGTCGGGACGGGCGTCGAGCACGGCGATGCAGGCGGTGAGGTATCCCGGCAGGCACACATCGTCACCGGTGGCCCACTTGAACAGCTCTCCCTGGGCCAGCGCGAAGACCCGGTTGAAATTCGCGGCGAGGCCGATGTTGGTGGGGTTGCGCTCGTAGCGTACCCGCGGGTCGGCGGCCGCGAACGCGCGGCCGATGCGCCCGGTGTTATCCGTCGAGGCGTTGTCGGAGATGATGAGCTCGAAATCGCCGAACGACTGCTCCAGCAGAGCCCGCACCACGGGCTCCAGCGTCTTCGCGCCATTGAAGACCGGCAGGCCGATCGACAGCCGGGGCTTCTTCCCGGTACGCGCCGTCGCCGGGGGCCGAACCCAACGCATCTCCGAGTCGAGCCGCTGCTCCTCGAGGAGTTGCTTGACGCGCCGGGTTCGCAGGTACCGGGTTCCCAGGAATTCTTCCCGGGTCAGTCCGACACGTCGAAAACTCTCGTAGAGCTGCTCGATGCCGTGGCGCAGATTCCATTTCGGACGGAACCCCGGCAGAGCCTCGGCGATCTTCTCACAATTAACCCGGTAGCACCGTGGGTCCGGCCCGCCGCCCTCGGCGTATCGCACCCGGGAGCCGGGAACCACCTCGGCCACGATCGCGGCCACCTCGCGAACCTGGTAGTTCTCGGCGCTCAGTCCGACGTTGAATGCCTGATCGTGGATCCGCTCCCGGGGAGCGTCGAGGCCGGCGAGGTATGCGGCCGCGATGTCTTCCACGTGCACCAACGGACGCCAGGGCGTACCGTCGCTGCCGATGCGAACCTCCCCGGTGGTGCAGGCATAGCCCACCAGATTGTTCACTACGAGGTCCGCCCGCAGCATGGGGGAGACACCGTAGGCCGTCGCGCTCCGGAAGAAGGTCGGGCTGAAGCTGCGGTCCGCCAGCGCGGAGATGTCGCGCTCGGCCCGGACCTTCGATTCGCCGTACGGCGTTACCGGATTCAATGGCGCGTCTTCCGCCAGGGGGGCGTCGCCGGCACGGCCGTAGAGGGCGCACGAGGACGCGAACAGGAAACGGGGCGCTCCCGCTGCTTTGGCGAGACCGGCCAGCCGGACCGCAGCGCGGTGATTGATCGCGTAGGTGCATTCCGGATTCAGATCCCCCAGGGGATCGTTCGACAGTGCCGCGAGGTGGATTACCGCGTCGAATCCCTCGAGATCCCCGGCCTCCGCGTCGCGAACATCGCGGCGTATTGTGCGGATGGGCGGCGGTGCCGCTCCGAACTCGCACCCGGCGTACCAGCCGGTGTCGAGGCCGACCACGTCATGGCCCGCCTGGAGGAGCAACGGCACCAGAACCGAGCCGATGTATCCCTGGTTTCCCGTCACCATCACTCGCATCACCGCACCTCAGGGCTTCTGCATGGGCCGGATACTGATGTCCGTGACCTCCGCTCCCGGCGGCATTGCCAGGGCGTCATGTACAACCGCGGCAACGTCCTCCGGTTGAAGCAGCCGCTCGGGCCGATACGGTTTCCCCTCCTGCAGGTGAATGGCCGCCTGCATCGGCGTCGCGGTCCGGCCGGGATAGACGCTCAACACCCGGATCCCTCCCGGGTTCACCTCGTCACGCAGGCGATCCGCCAGCGTGCGCAAGGATTGCTTGCTCTCGGCGTAGGCCCCGGTGGCAGACGACCCCGGCAGCCCTAGGCTCGAATTGATGAAGACGATCTGCCCGGGCCCCACCCGCAACAGAGGGAGGAGCACCCGGGTTAGGATTTCCGCAGCATGAAGGTGCCCGCGCGCGAAATCAGCTTCCGCTGGCGCCAGCGGGAAGACACCCGCACTGTGCACCAGCAGGTCGGTCGCGCCGAGCTCCTTCGCAATCCGTTCGGCGAGACGCCGGGCACCGTCCGGGGCCACGAGATCGGCGGGAAAGCAGACGGCGCGCGCTCCGCGTCGTTCCACCAGTCCGGCGACCTCCTCCAGAGCCTCGAGCCGCCGCCCGACCAGGCCTACCGTGCCCCCGTCGAGCGAGAGCGCCAGGGCGATGGCCCGGCCGATCCCGCTGCTTGCCCCGGTGACGATTGCAACCCGTTTGGACCGCGTCGGATCAGGCCTCACGGATCAGGCACTTCTCCCGTAGCGCCCCGGCAGCCTCCGCTATCAGGGCAAAGGGCAGGCCAGCCCGATCGGCGATGTCCAGGAGGCTATGTGCAGTGTCTGCAAGGTTTAAGACCCAGAGGAGGGCCAGCTCCCGCTGGGGAAGTTGTTGGACGCCGGCCACACCCTGGTAGAGTCCCCGCCGCCCAAGCTGTGGCTCGCCCCTGGGATCGGTCCGAATGTATCGCCGGTCCTGCTCGACGATTTCCAGGATTCTGGTCAGCGTGGCGTATGAATCCGCCAGCGATCTGGGCGTCACCAGGTCAAGGTTATCGGCCGAGGTGTGGTACTCGGGAAACTCCCCGTTCGGGCTGCGGGTGAAGCAGCCAACCGGGAGATCGAACCCCGGCGAGCAGTATTGCCGTTCATCGTAGCCGTAGGGGACGAACTCCCGCACCCGGCCGCCCATGCCCGCGTGGCCGAGCACGTGCGCGGCGGCGCGATCGATCGGTGCATTACCGCGGCGGCTCCGCTTGTAGGTCACCGGCCCAGGGTCCCCGAGGCACGAAAGGACCAATCCGTGCTTGATGCGGCCGAGGCCGGCCTCGTTCCGCGCGAGCCATGCGATCGACCCGATGGTTCCGGGAATGAACAGGAAGCGGTAGGAGAGCGCGCGGGGCTCGGACGCCGCCCGTTTTGCCAGCTCGACGGCCACCGCGAGCGCGGACAGATTGTCGTTCGCGAGCGAAGGATGACAGGCGTGGCAGGAGATGAGGATCTCGTCGGTCGACCCTCCCGACACCAGAAACTCCCCAAAGGTGAGCGATCCCGGGGCCAGGGTCGAATCGATGCAGACGTCATACTCGCCGTCGCGGAGCGATTCCAGTTGCCGGTGACGGAGACAGAACCCCCAGCTCTCGGTCCAGTAGGCCGTGCGGTAGGGAATCCAGTCGGGGTGATCCGGGAGCGAGAAGAGATGGGGACGCAGCTCGGCGAGCGTCATGCGGCGCCGGACCGGCGTGCTATAGCTCACCACGTGGAGGTTCGAGGCGCGGAAATCGATGATGCGCTCGCCGCCCTGCTCGACGTACGCGTCGCGGATGCTCCATTCGGGCGGAACGGTCCAGTCGAAGACGGTGCTGCCCGAGGGAATCTCATGCAGGGCAATCGGGATCTCCCGCTGCACCCGGCGCAGCGTCTCACGGAGCCCCTCGCCGGTGATGCTGCGGCAGACCGGATAGAGCTCCTCGATGAGCCGGTACATCCGCCGGCCGAGCGCGTCCTGACCGTCCGTCATCTCAGGCCGTCCCCGGAAGGTGCGCGTCGAAGTCGGCGTACGCCGCGTCACGGGGGAGCAGAATCGGCGGGGTGATCGGCCACGCGATGCCGAACGCCGGATCGTCCCACCGCACCCCGCGCGCGGACTCGGGGTGATGGAACTTCGACATCTGATACCAGACCTCGGTGTCGTCCTCCAAGGTCTGGAAACCGTGCGCGCATCCCCTGGGGACGTAGAGCACGAAGCGGTTCCGGTGGTTGAGCTCCACCGACAAATGCTGCCGAAACGTCCGCGAATCCAGGCGGAGGTCGATGATCACGTCGAGGATCGCGCCCCGCACGCAGCGAATCAGTTTTGTCTCTTCATGGGGGGCGGCCTGATAGTGCATGCCGCGCAGAGTGCCCCGCCGGGTGGAGGAGGAGAGACTGCATTGGGCCACCCGGGTCTCCAGCCCGGCGGCCGCGAATTCGCGGGCGCACCAGGTACGGGAGAAGAATCCCCGCGGGTCCGCTCGGGGCTCGGAAGCGACGACGTACGCGCCGGCCAGCCGCGTGGGGGTGAAGATCAGGGGAAAACCCTGAGGGTAGGGATCGGAACGACGAACTGACCACCCCAGGCGCGGATCCTGTGCATCTGCCCCATGATTTCGTCCCGGAGATTCCAGGGGAGGATGAGAAGATAGTCCGGCCGGGTTTGGTCGATCCGTTCTGGCGCGTAGATGGGAATCCGGGAGCCGGGGAGATACTTCCCCTGCTTATAGGGATTGCGGTCCACGGTGTATTCCACGAGATCGGCGCCAATGCCGCAGTAGTTGAGCAGGGTGTTGCCCTTGCCCGGCGCGCCATATCCCGCGACGCGCTTCCCGGTGCGCCTGGCCCCGTCGAGGAACTCCAGGAGCCGCCGTCTGGTCTCCCGCACGCGCTCGGCGAAGGACTCGTAGTAGCTGAGTCGATTCAGCCCGGCCGACTCCTCGAGCCTTCGCATCGCGACGACCCGATCGGTGGGAGGGTGAGCCGAATCCGTCGCGCGGCAGGCATAGATCCGCAGCGAGCCGCCGTGGGTGGGGAGCTCCTCGACGTCGAAGATGGCCAGGCCGTGGGCCGCGAGAATCGCTTCCACAGTCTTGAACGAGAAATAGGTATAGTGCTCGTGGTAGATGGTGTCGAACTGGTTCTCCTCCACGAGATGCATGAGGTAGTGGAACTCCAGCGTCAGCACGGCACCGGGCCGGAGCAGGAGCGCGAGGCCCGCCACGAAGTCGTTCACATCGGGGACTTGCGCCAGCACATTGTTGCCCACCAGGAGATCGGCTCCGATCCCCCGGGCGACCAACCGGGTCGCCGATTCCCGGCCAAAGAACTCCACCAGAGTGGGGATGCCTCTCGCGACGGCCGCGCGGGCGACGTTGGCGGCCGGCTCGATGCCCAGCGAGGGAATGCCCCGGCGGAGAAAATACTGCAGCAGATAGCCATCGTTGCTGGCCACTTCCACGACCTGGCTGGCCCCGGTGAGCCGGAGCCGTGCAATCATCGCAGCCGCGTATCGCTCGGCGTGGGCGAGCCAGCTGTCGGAATAGGAGGAGAAGTAGGCATATTCGGTGAAGATCTCCTCGCCGCCGACATGGGCGGGGAGCTGGACCAGGAAACAGCGGTCGCAGACGAACACGCGGAGCGGATAGACCGGCTCCTGCTCGTGGAGGCGATCGGCCGGCACATAGCTCTCACAGAGCGGTGACATTCCCAGATCCACGACGGTGTGGACGAGAGGGGCGCCGCAGAAGCGGCACGCACTGGGTGTTGTCGCGCTGCCCATGGGATGCTCCCGCGCCCGAACAGACCACACAACCGGGCGGCTTCGAGGTTTGCTCACCCTGGAAAGCACCTTTCGTGCCGCGGGACGATCGGCATTGCAGCGTACCGAAAGAGGATGGCATGCTCCTGGATCGTACGATTGGGTCGCTCTCCGACCCGCTGAACGGCCGACGCTGGGATGCTCCCGCCATTCGGGCGGAGGTTCGGGACCGAAAGGAACGTTTCGCCGATCTCGGACTCCGGCGCGGGGACCGGGTCTTTCTGCATCACGGGAATACACTCGAATTCTTTGTCGATCTGCTCGCCATCTGGGAGCTCGGAGGATGCGCCGTTCCGATCGACGGCAGACTGACTGCTTTCGAACTCGAAGTGCTCGCGGGCGCGGCCAGGCCGCGCTTTTCGGTGGGGACCGGAGACCCGGCGGCCCTCCGGCACGCTGTGGACCTGCCGACGGGGCCATCAGGCGAGGCCCCCTCACTCGACGATGATGCGCTCATCCTGTTCACCTCGGGCACGACCGGACAGCCGAAGGGAGTGGTGCATACCCACCGCTCGCTGCGCAGCCGCTGGGACAGTCTGCGCCGGCATGTCGGTCTGGAAGCGTTTCGCCGGACGCTCTGCCTGCTTCCGACCCACTTCGGGCACGGCTTGATCTGCAACTGCCTCTTCCCATGGCTCTCGGGGCACGATCTCTTCATCGGGCCGGCGTTCCGTCCCGATCTCGTCATGCGCCTCGGGACGCTGGTGGACACGCACCGCATCACCTTCATGTCCTCGGTTCCATCGCTCTGGAGGCTCGCGCTCAAGAGCGCCAAGCCGCCGGAATCAGGGTCGCTCGAACAAGTGTTCTGCGGATCGGCTCCCCTCTCGGCTGCGCTGTGGGATTCGGTCCGGGACTGGACCGGAACTTCGGCCGTTTTCAATGCCTATGGTATCACCGAAACGGGAAGCTGGCTTGCCGGCACGACGATTCCGGGCTTCACACCCGAAGACGGCTTGATCGGCGAGCCGTGGGGCGGCACGATACGCGTGTTCCGGAACAAGAGCACGGACACGCCGCCGGAGCAGATGGAGGAATGTCCACCGGGCGACTCCGGCTTCGTGTGGGTCAAGACCCCGGCGCTGATGCGCGGCTACCTCGACCGGGACGACCTCACCCGGCAGGTGATGCGCGACGGCTGGTTCGTCACCGGTGACATCGGCTACCTCGATGACCGCGGCTACCTCTATCTCCACGGTCGGGAGCGAGAGGAGATCAACAAGGGGGGGATGAAGATTTATCCCGGCGACATCGACGCCATCGTCGAACGCTTCCCCGGCACGACGGACGTCTGCGCCTTCGCCTTCGAAGAAGCCCTGCACGGCGAGGACGTGGGGATCGCCGTCGTCCTGCGCCCGGCCGATGACGCCACCCTCCATGGGTTGTACCACTTCGTCACTCTCCACCTCGCGAAGCATCAGGTTCCCCAGCGGTGGTACCTGGTGGATGAAATCCCCCGCACATCCCGAGGCAAGGTCAACCGGGCAACCGTCGCGCAACGCTGCGCGGCGCTGCGTCCGGTCGATCTCCGGAGCATCGCAGGGTGAGGCCGCACGATCGCGCGGCACTGATCGGGTTCCTGGAGGGCCGGAACCTCATGCTGCCGCCGGGCTGGAATGACGACACCCGGCTTATCCACTCGGGAATCCTCGATTCACTCGCGCTGTTCGAGTTGATTCTGTGGCTGGAGGAGCGGCTCGGACAGCCGATCGACCCCACCAGATTCGAGCTCGCCGAGGAGCTGGATACGGTTCGCGACATCCTCCGTTTTCTCGAGCGGCGTCGCGGGGAGGGGCAGAGTCCGTCAAGCCGATGAGCGCACCCTACGAGATCGTGAGCTATCGCCCGGCACACAAATGGCAAGTGGCCGAGCTCGAGTCCCACCTGTGGTGCCGGGATGTCTCGCTTGCGGTCCGGTATCTCGAGTGGAAGTATCAGGAGAACCCGTACACGCCGGAGCCAGCGATGTACCTGGCATTCGCGGGGAGCGAGCTGGTGGGCGTACGCGGGTTTTACGGAGCCCGGTGGGAATCGGGTCACAGCGCGTCGCGGGTGGTGAGTACCGTGCCGGTTGCGGATGATTTCATCGTCGCGCCGGCGCACCGGAACCGCGGGCTGGTCACGCTGATCATGCGGGCCGCGTTCGAGGATCTCGCGCGGCGCGGGCACCGGTATGTGCTGAACCTGAGCGGTGGCCAGGTCACGGTGATGGGTTCCCTGGCCATGGGATGGAAGAGCGCCGGGCCATTGGAGCCGATCGGACTCGGGACCGGATCGTCCGTGGCCCGGCAGGCGCGCGCGGTGCTGAGCCGGACCCGGTTCCGGTGGCGCTTGGCCGAGAGCCCGCTGCTGCGCTCCGGCGCGGAGCGAAAGCCCTTCCGCCGGCTGGACGCCCGGGGGAGTCGCGCCGGCGGCGGTCCGATCTCGATTGAGCGCGCGCCGCGGCTCGACGCGATGAGCGAGCTGGTGGAGCGCCTCGGCCACGACGGCCGGATCCGGCACGTGCGGGACCGCGAGTTCTTTGCCTGGCGATTCCGCAATCCGCTCTCCTGCTATCGCTTTCTGTACCACGGAGACGACAGGCTGGAGGGGTTTCTCGTGCTCCAGGTGCCCCATCCGGCCGTGGGACGCCCGTCGAGAGTCAAATTGGTGGACCTCGAAGGGTCGTCCGCTGCGGTGCGAGCCGAATTGCTCGACGCGGCGATCGACGCTGGTGGGTTCCCGCAGCTCTTCAGCTGGGCCGTTGCGCTCCCGGACGATGCGCGGGACCGGCTGTTCGCGCGAGGCTTCGAGCCGGTCGACCTCGATGCCCGGGCTCACGGGTGTCCCTGCGTCCTCGTGAAGGCGGTCTCGGCAGCTCCCGGCGGCGAGCCCTGGGTGCTCGGAAGTCGCCCGCTTACCGACCTGGCTGCCTGGGACCTGCGGATGATTTATACGATGGCGGGTTAGCTGGCTCTGCTCCACTGTGTCGGCCTGAGAGATGGAGTCGTCGTTGAAGGTGCCAGCGCCTCCGCAGTATCTTCGGGCTCGCCGAGGCTCGTCACGGAAAGGCCGCCGATGTCCGATATCCTGACCGCATCTCCCGCGCTTACCGTCCTCTCCGAAGAAGAGGAGCTATTCCGCCAGACGGTGCGGGACTTCGCCGAAAGCGAGGTGCGTCCCCACGTGGCCGACATGGACGAGGCGGGAAAGTTCCGTCCCGACCTGATCGCGAAGTTCTTCGAGCTCGGACTCATGGGCGTGGAAGTGCCGGAGCAGTGGGGCGGCTCGGGCGGATCGATCTTCCTCGCGATGCTCGCCATCGAGGAGCTCGCGCGGGTCGACGCCTCCGCCGCGATCTACGTCGATGTCCACAACACCCTCGTGAACAACGCGATTCTCCGCCGGGGCAGCGAGGAGCAAAAAGCCCGGCTCTTTCCCCGGATGACCGCGGGGTTGCTCGGGGCGTTCGCGCTCTCCGAGCCCGGCAGCGGCAGCGATGCGTTCGCCCTCCAGACGAAGGCGGAGCGGAAGGACGACGGCTGGGAGCTCACCGGGACCAAATTCTGGATCACGAACGGCGCCGAAGCGGGAATCTTCATCGTCTTCGCCAACACCGATTTCTCCAAGGGATACAAGGGAATCACCGCCTTCCTCGTCGAGCGTGACTTCGAGGGGTTCAGCGTCGGGAAAAAGGAATCGAAACTCGGTATCCGCGCGTCGAGCACCTGCGAGCTGATTCTGGAGAGCTGCAAGGTGCCCGATGCGAATGTGCTGGGCCCCGTCGGGCTCGGGTACAAGATCTCGATCGAAACGCTGAACGAGGGGCGGATCGGGATCGGCGCCCAGATGGTGGGCATTTCGCAGGGAGCGCTCGATGCTGCCCTCGCCCATGTGAAGGAACGGAAACAGTTCGGGAAGTCGATCGTAGAATTTCAGGGGGTGCAGTTCCAATTGGCGCAAATGCGGACCGACCTGGAGGCCGCCCGTCTCATGGTCTATAATGCCGCACGTCTCAAGGACACGGGGAAGCCGTTTGCCACCGAGGCAGCCATGGCAAAGCTGTTCAGCTCCCAGGTGGCAGACCGGATTACCTCCAACTCGCTCGAGCTGTTCGGCGGCTACGGGTATTCGAAGGAATACCCAGCAGAGAAGTTTTACCGGGATGCGAAGATTGGCACGATTTATGAGGGTACGAGCAATATGCAGTTGATGACTGTTGCCAAGTCGATGCTGAAAACCTGACGGGAAACCGATGGCCCAGGCGCGGTTACGCTTCACCCTCTCGCTCTTCATCGGGCTGTTCGCCGCAGCTGCACCGGCATCGCCGCAGGCGGCGCCGGTACTTTCTGCTGGACAGTTGCAGCGTCAGCTCGACGCCTGGTACGCGCGGGCGGCACGAGTCACCAAGGGCACGTGGGGCATTGCCGTCGCCACCCAGGACGGCCAGCTCCTCTGGGGAATGCAGCCAACCCGTCCGATGATTCCCGCCTCCACAGTGAAGTTGTTCACCACCGGCTACGCGCGCTCGGTGCTCGGAAGTGACGCCCGGCGTCACACGAAGGTCGTCGGCTCGGGGCATACCGATTTCGCGAACGGCGAATGGATCGGGTCCTGGGCCCTCGAGCTCAACGGCGACGTGACGCTGGAGCGCCCCTCGGAGGGTGGCCCCACGCTCTCCGATCTCGCCCGGCAGCTCTATGCCTCGGGAATCCGGAAGCTGGTGGGTCCCCTCAAGGTAGTGAGCTCCGCCGGCGCGGCGGACGCGTCCTACCCGTCGGCCTGGAGCCCGCGCCACAAGGGACGCGTCTTTGCCCCGGTCATCGGCTCGCTCACGCTGGCCGAGAATGTCCTCAGCTTCTCCATCGCGCCGAGCCGCAAGATCGGTGAGAAGCCGCGCGTAGTGGGCGAATCGCCGATGGGCGTGAGCGAGCTGATCGAGATCCGCGCGAAGACAGTGAAGGGCCGCCGATCCCGGTTGCGGTATCAAACGGCTCCCGGCGGCCGCTACATCGTCCTCGGCACCATCGGCACCCGCGCCCGGGTCCGGCGATTCACCAGCACGACCCACGATCTCCGCGCCCTGCTCGAGGCCAGCTGGTCTCGCGCCCTCCGCCTGGCGGGGGTCGAATGGCAGCGGGCGAACAGCATTGGGGCCCCAGCGGCTTTCTCGGCCCCGCAGGTGCTCGCCGAGGTGAACTCCCAGCCCTTCGATTCGATCGCGACGATGGTGAACCGACGCAGCCTCAACATCGGCGCCGAGCTGATGCTGCGGTGGGCAGGCGGAGACGACAGTCCCGCCGACCGCCTCACCGCGCATGTGCGGGAGATCACCGGCGATCCGACGATCCAGCTGGTGGACGGCAGCGGGCTCTCCCACAACGACCGCGCCTCGCCGATGGCGTTCGTCTCCTACCTGGCCCGCTTCCCCCTCTCACCCGCCGGCCGCGGCTTCCCAATGCTCCTCCCGACCAATGGGAGCGGCACGCTTCGTAAGCTGGCCAAGGGGCTTCCGGGGCCTGGTGTGGTGCGGGCCAAGACTGGCACCCTGGGCGACGTCGCCACGCTGACCGGCTACCTCGGCCGTCCCGATGGCGTGCTGCTCATTTCCCTCATGTACAACGGCCCCCGGGTCTACGCCGCGCGCCAGGAACAGTGGAAGCTTTTCCGCCTCCTTGGGGCGGAGGGCGTCATCATCCCGCAGGACAGCCTCGATATCGCCGGGCAACTGGGCGGCGAAAACCGCGAGCCCCCCTCGGTCCCCTAAGTCTCGACCCCAAACCCCCATCTCCCTCCGGGGAGTTGAGAAATCCAAGCGATTGTATTACCATTGCGGGATGCCGGATGCTTTTTTTTGAGCATCTGAGCAGGCTTCGGGAACGATGCATGGGGGTCGCTCTCATGGCGGCCCCCTTTGTACGTTCAGCCGCCCTCCCGGATAGTCCGAGATTTCGGTGAAGCCCCCCGGCGCGACGGAAACCATCGCGATTACATGTAGTCGGTCAGTACCGTTTCGGCACTCCGATTACACACACAACAGGAGTAGGAAATGCGTACGACCGGCACAGTGAAGTGGTTCAACGACGCCAAGGGTTTCGGATTCATCACCCCCGAGAACGGCGAGAAGGACTGCTTCGTCCATCACTCGGCCATCCAGGACAAGGGCTTCCGGTCCCTGGCCGAGGGTGAGCGGGTGGAGTTCACGATCGTGCAGGGCCAAAAGGGCCCGGCGGCCGAGAACGTCGTCAAGATCGCGAAGTAACTTTCGCGGCATGACAAAGTATCGGCCGGTTCGACGCATGTCGGGCCGGCCGATGCTGTGTCCCGCAGGAACCCAGCACCACCGCATGAGGAACTCATGATTGAAGTCACGATCGGCGATGGAGACCGTCTCGACGGCGCCCTCAAGGCCTTCAAGAAGAAGGTCATCAAGGCGGGCATCCTCAAGGATCTGCGCGCCAAGCGGCACTACCTGAAGCCCAGCGAGGCGAAGAAGCTCAAGTCCGCCGCCGCGCGCCGTCGCAAGCGCAAGGCTGCCCGCTTCTAGCTGAATCGGGGCACTCCCGGTAGGTTTCTCGTCCCCGAGAATCGCCAGGCCGATGCCCCCTCTGAAACACAGTCTTGAGACCGCCCTCGCCGGCCGCTACGCGGTCGAGAGGGAAATCGGTCAGGGCGGCATGGCCACGGTGTACCTGGCCCAGGACCTCAAGCATCACCGACCCGTCGCGGTCAAGCTCCTTCACCCCCACATCGCCGTGCACCTCGGCACCGACCGCTTCCTCCGCGAAATCCAGATCGCGGCGCGGCTCAGTCATCCCCATATCCTCACCCTGATCGATTCGGGAGAGGCCGACGGACTCCTCTACTACATCATGCCCTTTGTCCAGGGCGAATCCCTTCGCGACCGGATGATCCGGAGCAAGCTCCCGCTGGACGAAGCCCTGCAGATCGCCCGCCACGTGGCGAGCGCACTGGGCTACGCCCACCACCAGGGGGTCGTGCACCGGGACATCAAGCCGGAAAACGTGATGCTGTACGAGGGCGAGGCGATGGTCACCGACTTCGGGATCGCCAAGGCGGTGAGCGCGGCGGGGAGCGAGAATCTGACCCAGACCGGTTCGACCGTCGGCACCCCCGCCTACATGAGTCCGGAACAGGCCTCCGGCGAGGCCGACCTCGACGGCCGCAGCGACCTCTACAGCCTCGGGTGCATGGTCTACGAGATGCTGGCCGGCGTTCCGCCATTCACAGGATCGAACGCGCAGGCCATCATCATGAAGCGGTTCTCGGAGAAGCCGGCAGCGCTCCGCACGGCGAGCCCCGAGGTACCGGACACGGTCGAGCGAGCCGTGGCGCGCGCGATGGAGCGGCGACCGGAGGACCGCTACGCGACGACGCTGCAGTTTGCGCAGGCCCTGATGGTCCCGGGAATCTCCACCACGCCCTCGGGCCCTCGCCCCGTGACGGCCAGCCTGCCCGCCGTGCCGAAAGTCGCGAAATCGGTCGCGGTGCTGCCCTTTGCCGACATGAGCCCCGAGAAAGATCAAGACTACTTCACCGAAGGCATGGCGGAGGAGATCATGAGCGCCCTCACCAAGATCCAGGCGCTCCGGGTCGCCTCGCGCTCGTCCGCCTTCGCGTTCAAGGGGAAGAATCTGGACATCCGCGAAGTGGGCGAGAAGCTGGGCGTGAGTACCGTGCTCGAGGGAAGCGTGCGGAAGGCGGGCAACCGGCTCCGCATCACCGCGCAGTTGATCAACGTCGCCGATGGGTACCACCTCTGGTCGGATCGCTATGACCGGGAGCTGGCGGACGTCTTCGCAGTGCAGGACGAAATCGCGGGAAACATCGTCAAGGCCCTTCGCGTGGTCCTGAGTGAAGACGAGAAGCGGGCCATCGAACATGCCCGGCCGGAGAACATCCAGGCCTACGACTACTACCTCCGCGGCCGCCAGTTCGTGCACCAGTACCGCCAGAAGAGCCTGCAGTTCGCCCGGCGGATGTTCCGGCGCTCGATCGAGGTGGACCCGACCTTCGGGCGCGCCTACGCCGGCCTGGCCGATTGCAGCTCAATGCTCTACAACTGGTGGGATTCGAGCGAAGCGCTCCTCAAAGAGGCCGATGCAGCGAGCCAGCATGCGCTGGAGGTGGCCCCCGAGCTGGCGGAGGCCCATGCCTCACGGGGCTTTGCCCTGACCGTGAGCAAGCGCTTCGAGGAGGCGGAGCGGGAATTCCAGACCGCCGTTCGGCTCGACCCGACCCTGTTCGAGGCCTACTACTTTCACGCCCGGACCTGCTTCGTGCAGGGCAAGTTGGAGGCGGCCGCCCTCCTCTTCGAAAAGGCAGCCGAGGTACGGCCGGAGGATTTCCAGGCGCTGGGTCTCTTTTCCCAGGTCCTTGCCGGGCTCGGCCGATCCGCGGAGGCCGAAGAGGCACGGCGCCGGACGGTGGAGCGGGTTGAGAAGCACATCGAGCTCAATCCCGACGACGCGAGGGCGCTGTACTTCGGGGCCAGCAGCATCGGGATGCTGGGCCAGCGCGACAAAGCGATCGAATGGCTGGAGCGGGCCCTGGCAGTGGACCCGGAAGACTCAGGTGTCCTTTACAACGTGGGCTGCGCGTACGCGGTGCTCGCTGATCCGGACAAGGCCCTCGACTGTCTCGAGCGCGCAGTATTCCACGGGTATGGGCACAAGGACTGGATCAAGCACGATTCCGACCTTGACTCGCTCCGCGAGCTGCCCCGCTTTCAGAAGATGATCAAGGACCTCTAGGCGTCCTCCTCGCCCGGCATCTTGTCCTCCCACAGCGCGAAAATATTGTCCTCCGGATCGGCGATCATCGCCATCACCCCCCACGACATCTGGGTCGGCTCGCTCACGAAGCGCACCCCGCGGTCGTGGAGGATGCCGCAGAAGTGGAGCAGCCCGGGCACGTAGAGGGTGATGCCGGTGTGCCGTCCCACCAGCTGCTTGGCGTCGGAATGGGCCGCTGGGTGCACGCCGAGGTGCGGCGGCTCCACAAAGAGCTCGAGGCCGAAGCTTCCCTGCTTGCTCACCGGGAGGCCGAGGGTGTCGCGGTAGAAAATCGTCGCCCCATCGAGGTCGTTGACGAAGATTGCGAACGAGTGGATATGCTGGATCATGGGGCCACAGGTGCCGGGGGGAAACGGTCGCGCCGGCTCCGGAAAGCCGCCGCCCAGTTGCGCCGCATCCCGGAAAGGCCGGGGCGCTCGAGCGGCGTATCGGCAAATCGCCCGATGAACTCATCCGGGGTCATCCGATCGAAGAATTTGGGATCGCTGGTCGCAATGGCGCCGCGATCCTGATAGACAGCGATCGCCGTCGGTTCGGCGAAGCGCACATTCCAGGGACAGACGTCGTTGCAGATGTCGCAGCCGAACGCCCACCCCTCCATGCGGTCGGCAAACTGCTCCGGAATCGGCTGCCGGGATTCGATCGTCAGGTACGAGATGCACCGGGTCGCGTCGAGCACCCTCGCCTCGACGAACGCCCCGGTGGGGCAGGCATCGAGACACCGGGTGCAGCTCCCGCACCGGTCGTACTCTGGCGCCGGCGGCGGCTCTAGCGCGAGGTCGGTAAAGACGGTGCCGATCAGGCAGAAGGACCCCGACTCCGGCCGGATGAGCATCGTGTTCTTGCCGATCCATCCAAGCCCCGCGCGCTCCGCCAGCTCTCGCTCCGGCACCGGGCCGTCGTCGGCCCAGACGTGGGCGACGGTGGCGCCGCGCTGCCTTAGCCAGTCGGCGATCAGCCCGAGCCGTTGCTTCAGGCTCCGATGGTAATCCTCACCCAGGGCGTACTTCGCGATCTTGACCGACCCCTTCCCGCTTCCCCCTTCCCCCTTCCCCGCCGCGTCCGGCAGGTAATTCTCCAGCACCACCACAGCCACCTTCGCGCCGGGGACGATTTCGCCGGGGCGCTTGCGCTTCGCAGTTCGGCGATGGAGGTACCGCATCGTCCCCCCGTATCCCGCGCGAAGCCAGGCATCGAGCGCATCACCCCGGCGGCTCGGCTCGAGGGAAGCGATGCCGCAGGCGGTAAACCCCAGCTCGGCGGCGAATGCCGCAAGGTCGCTGGATACT
>CAZHSO010000010.1:19434-56374 GCA_964535105.1 uncultured Gemmatimonas sp. | reverse complement strand
GATCGAGCAGCGGCTCCAGACGCAGCATCTCGCCGGCCCAGGTGACGCGCCTGTCGATCTCCTGGCGTGCCACTTTCCTGAGGCGGAGGCCAAGCGAGAGATTCTCGCGGACGGTCATGTGGGGATAGAGCGCATAGTCCTGGAATACCATCGCGACGTCACGATCTCGCGGGGCCAGCGCCGTCACGTCGCGCTGGTCGATGCGGATCGTTCCCGTCGTCACGTCCTCGAGCCCCGCCAACATGCGCAGAATCGTCGTCTTGCCCGATCCCGAGCCGCCGACGAGCACCAGCAGCTCGCCATCGGCCACTTCGAGATTGAAATCCTCGACGACCGTCGTTTCGCCGAAGCGCTTGCTGACATTCTCGAAATGGACGGAGGGCATGGTTATCCTTTGACTCCGGAGCTCGCCATGCTCTCGATGAAGTTCCGCTGAAGAAATGCGTAGGCTACCACGACGGGCACGACAAGCACCATCGCAGATGCGAGCGACACGCCGACCGTTCCCGCTCCGCCGCCGAGGAAGAACACGGTGAGAAGCTGCGGGAGCGTCATCAGCTGCTGCTCCCGCACGACGAGCAGGGGCCAGAGCACTTCGTTCCACGATCCCATGAACGTGAAGATCGCGACGATGGAGAGCACCGGCTTGGACAGCGGCCAGAAGATCGTGAAGAGGATGCGCAGCTCTCCCATGCCGTCCATGCGTGCCGAGTCGATGAGGGATTGCGGAATCTGCAGAAAGAACTGCCGCAGCATCAGAATGGCGGTGGCGTTGAACAGGTACGGCACGATGAGCGCGGCATAGGTGTCGATCCAGCCGAGCTGCACGATGAGGGTATACATCGGTATCAGGGTCAGCTGGCCGGGAACGAGCAGTACGCCGATGGTCACGGCATTGAGCGCCGGGCGTCCCCGGAACCGCAGCCGGGCCATCGCGTAGGCGGTCATCGAGCCGAACACCAGGACCGCCAGCGTGATCGTGCCGGCCACCAGCGCGCTGTTGAGAAGCGCGCGTCCGAACGGTGCCCGGGCCCACATGGTCCGGTAGTTGTCGAGCGTGATGTTGTCCGGAATGAGCGCCAGCGTTCCAACCTCGGATGGTGGCTTGAACGTGGCGGACGCCATCCAGAGGAATGGATAGATGAACGTCAGGGCGGCAACCGTGAGCCCGGCGTACAGCGCGATGCGCCCGAGCGTTTTCACAGTGCCTGCGCCTTGCCGATCACGCGGCGCTGAATGAAGACCACGGCGCCGATGATGAGCGCCAGCGCCACACCGATCGTCGCTGCGTAGCCCATCTTCTGATAGGAGAACGCGTTCGTGTAGAGGTAGAGCACGATCGAATATGTTCGTCTGAGCGGACCCCCTCCGGTCATCACGTAGGGCTCGATGAAGAGCTGGAAGCCGTTGATTGTCGAGAGCGTGACGACGAGAATCGTCTGCGGCAGCAGCATCGGCAGCGTCAGGTGACGGAATCGCTGCCACGCTGTGGCCCCTTCGATCTCGATCGCCTCCTGGCAGGAGCGGGGGATGTACTGAAGCCCCGCCAGGTAGATGACCACGTAGAATCCGACGTTCTTCCAGGTGACCATCACCGCGATTGCCGGCATGGCTGTCGACGGATCGGTGAGCCATGGGACGGGTGTCAATCCGATCCGCACCAGGAGGCGGTTGATCAATCCGACGTCGGTGGCGTAGAGATTACTCCACAGAATCGCGACCACCGCCCCGGAGATCACCACCGGAAGAAAGAATGCCGCGCGCCAGAACGAGCGGAACACGAGCGGGCGATTGAGGGCGAGGGCGAGCGCCAGCGCGGTCGCGATCTGGAGCGGCACGTGAATGCTGAGAAAGACGAACGTGTTCGCGACCGCGCGCCAGAAGCGCCCGTCATTCGCCAGCAGGAGCACATTGTCGAGCCCCGCGAAGGACGGCGCCGTCACGAGGTCCCACTGCAGAAAGACGAGTACGAGGGCGAACACGATCGGATAGGCCGCGAAGACGAGCAGGAAAGCGGCATATGGTGCCGCCAGCAGCGATCCGGATCGCTGTTCAGCGCGCATTGACGATATTCCTCGCTTCCGCGGCCGCTCTCGCCAACGCCTGCCGGACCGGAACGGTGCCGTAAATCGCGGCTTCTTCGTACGCTTCCGAGAGCAGGTCGAAGATCTCGACCACGTCGGGATCGAGATCGATGTCACGCGTCTGCTCGACATACGTGGCGTATGTCGCGAGGGTGGGCCACCGCCCGAGCGAGGTCGAAAACCGTGGATCGGAGGCGAGGCCGCGACGGTACGGCAGCTGGCTCGCTTCTTCGATGAGCATTCGATCGGCGGCTGGGGATGTGAGATACGCGACGAAGCGCGCCGCCGCGTCAGGATGCCGTGTCGTGGAGAAGATGGCGATGCTGCGCAAATCCGCGAACGCGAATCGATCACCGGGATTCGTGCCATTCGCGGCGGGCACCGGCGTGACGTCGTAGCGCAGGCCGCGAACCTTGATCTCGTTCAGCTCCTTCACGAACCAGGGGCCGATGATCTTCATTGCGACTGTCCCATCCGCGAACGGATCGCGTCCCAGCGCGAAGTTCGAGCGGGGCAGCACGCCCTCGTCAAACGCGCGACGGAAGAGCTCCAGCGCCGCCACCGCCGCTTCGTTCTCGAAGACGACCTTCCCGCGAGTGACCAGAGTTCTGCCACCGGAACTGGCGAGGTACAGCGGATAGAAATCGTAGAAACGCTCGAACCATGTCGTCTTGAGTGTCGCCCACAACGCCCATCGATCGACGCGGCCATCGCCGTCGGTATCCCGCGTGAGCCGCCTGAAGGCGTCGAGGAGCTCGGCGTGTGTGCGAGGTGGGCGGACCCCGGCCGCTGCCAGCAGGTCGACGTTGTACATCAGCATCTCGGGATTCGTCTTCCACGGGAACGCATAGATCCCGCCGTCGGGAAGTCGGAGCGAGGCGAGCATCGCCGGGCTCGCGCGCTCTTTCAGGCGTGCGGCCGTCGCCACGCGATCGTCCAGCCGCACGACTCCCCTGGCGCGGACCAGCCTCGTCAGAAGCGCCGACGACACGTTCGAGCTGACGTCAGGGGTTGCCTTGGCAACGATCGCCGCGAGCAAAACCTCTTCTGTCGATCGACCGGCGGGCAAGGGCTGCACGCGCACCTGAACGTCGGGATTCTCCGCATTCCACTGCGCCACGAGCCGCGTGGCGAGCCGCACTTCGGGCGGGTTTGCCGCCGGCCAGTACGTGAGCGTGATCGGTTGCGATGCGGGGGCGCCGTGCGACCTGGCGATCCTGGCGCCTTCGGAGGTTTCGATGCCTCGAGCGATCTCCACCCCTGACGTCCCGCGCCTGAGCACGAGCCGCTCGTCGTCAGTGCCCGCGAACTCACGGTGATCCGGAATACTCGCCAGCGACGCGCTGGGGGCGCCTACCGGACGATAGCGCATGTACTCCGCCGCATCGGGGTTGCTCGTCACAGACTGGAGGGCCAGCAGCGACTCGATCGTGGATTCCGCGCCCGCATTCCGATTCACCCTTACCGGCGACGGTCCGTCGATCCCATCGAACGTTCGACCGGTCTTCTCATCGTACATAATGACGCCCGCCGGATTCGCTCCGACGAACCAGGCCGCGGCCAGACCCGCGAAGACCGCGTATCGCCGCTCACCTGTCGCATCGGCCAACGCCAGATAGCCCTCGATGATTGGACCGAGGCCGTACGCAATCTGTGGAAACCACTTCGCGTTTCCGTCGGGAGAGACCGACGAAGCGACCTGTCCGGCGAGCAGAAACCGGCCCCAGAGTGCGTCCGCTTCCTGTCTGGCCGCCGCTGCGAAATCGGGACGGTTCAGTACGACGGCGGCGACTGCAAGTGCCTCCGTGGATCGCGATCCCCACGCGTGCCAGTCCGCATCCGGACGATCAACGCGCGCGCCCCATGGCGCCGTCTCCATGTTGCCGGTCGTGAGCGGCACGAGCAGCGCAGCGGTGCTCGCGGCGAGCGACCCGACCCCCGGCGACGGCTCGGCCCGCACGAGCGCAAGCAGGCCGAGCAGAGCCTCCGCTGTCGCCGTGGCGGATCCGCCGATCAGACGTCCTGCGCCGACCTCGCGGGCCAGGCGTGCCACGGTGCGATCGAGCGCGGGGCGCATGCTCCTCAACTGAGTGGAATCATGCGGGCCGAGGACACGCACCGCTTCGCCGAGCGCCCACAGACTACGGGCTGCCCAGTAGGACATGCTCTTGCGACTGCTCGGAGCATCGCGGTTCAAGCGCCCCCGCGCATCGATGAAGTTGACGAACTCGCCATCCCCTTGCTCCATCGACACGACGAACGCCAGCAGCCCGAGCGCCTCGTCCCGTGCTCGCGGATCTGCCGTCTGTTCGTACGCACGCAGATACCCGACCGCCGCCCGCGCCGCGTCGTCGAGGCTTGCTATTCCCTCGTATCCGTCGCGCGCTGGGGAACCGGTGGGTCGGTAGTCGGGCGCCTCCGCGTAGAGCGCAACGACGCGAACCGGGCGCCCCGCAACTGCAGCGTCAAGACCGAGATACCGCAGGTAATCCAGGTTGATGGTCAATGGCGCGGGCCCCGGCGGAACAGGCTCCACCTCGCGGCCGCAACCCGCAGCCAGCGCGGCCACGACAGGCAGCGCGATGAGAATCCGTAGTCGCCTCGAAGTGTCTCTGTCGATCACAACGGGATACCGCCCCGATCGAGCCCGATGGCTCTCTCCAAAGAGTCGACCAGGTCACGCCTTCCGACTCGTGCCGCAGCTACCGATACATCGGCGGCGCCATAGTAGACGATCAGATCGTCCCCAACCTCGACGAGCCCCTGCGGAAAGACGACTCGCGCACCGGTCCTGAAGTTGGCGGGATCCACCTGCGGAATATCGCCGAGCTCGATCTCGTAGGGCGCTTCGGGCGCGAGTGCGGGCGTATCGGACACGTAAATAACGGTCTCCGGTTTCTTCAGGTCGAGCACGCACCACCCCATCGAATACACATTGCCTTCCTCGATGGCGGTCGCGCCGTGAAAGGCCATGAGCCAGCCGATGCGTGTGCGAACCGGCGGCGCTCCCGCGCCGACGCGTGAGCTGCGCCAGGTACGCGGCTGCGGCCCGATCAGCGGCACGCCGTGCTCCGGCCACACGTCGTCAAGTGAAGACACCCTGATGCACTCGATGCCGGGCATCGGCCGATGAAGGATAACGTACTTGCCGTCCACCTTCTCGGGAAATATGACGCAGTTCTTGTTGTCGCCGGCAATGCGCGGTCCATGGCGGTGATAGCGGTCCGGCGCCAGGAGATCATCGGTCGTGATCAGGCAGACCCGCGGCCCGGCTGGCGAGTGGCCCGTATATGTGATGGCGTAGCGGCCTTCGTTCTCGAGGCAGGTGATGCGGGCATCCTCGACGCCCCATTCCTCGTAAAGCTCCTCGCGCGCAACGGCGGGGCGGTCCCATATCTCATCGATCCGTTCACCGTCCGACGAAAGCGCCAGCACGAGGCAGGACCGGTGCGTGTCTTCCTCGAACACCCGGACCAGCAGGACGATGCGGCCGCTTGCGCGATCGATGGCTGCTCCCGGATTGAACGTGCCGGTTGCCCGAGTGAAGGAGACGTCGGATGGGTTGATCAGCGGGTTCGTGGCAAGACGCTCGAGCGGCGCTATCATGATTGGCTCCGGGACAGCCAGCTTGCGTAGAGACGCTCGAAGTGGGCTTCAGGAGCGCGGTAGTACTCGTCGGGACTGATATCCAGCACGCAGGGGACTGCCGCCGCCGCCCGAACGAGTGTGCCTGCATCGCGGCGCTTCCTGAGTTTGCGGAACACATCCGCCGCCGGCTTCTCACTCCCGTCCGACCGGACGAGCCCGAACGTGCGCTCACGCACTGCGGTTGCGAACGGCGGTCGATCGAAGAGCCGCGGGTTGTAGTCTCCGTAACACCAGGCGTACGCCCCGGCCGCGCCCGTCCTCACCAGTCCCTCGAGCACCGCGTCGCAGTACACCGCCGCCTCGTCCTCCGACGCGAGATACTGCGATCGCGGTCGTCCGAGGAAATCGTCGGTGATCGTTTGCCCCGCAGCTCCGGCAACAGCGGTGCACAACCCGAACTCCTGCATCAGTGTCGGCCGGCCGCTTCCCGCGAGCGCGGCGGTGAGTGCGCAGGAGAACGGTACCAGCTCCGGATCGAGGAACGACCGCGCTGCATCGCAGTAAAGGGGGTACGCGTGCATCACGTCCTCATCCGCGATGGCGGCGAGATCGTCGATGCGCATGTTGTTCGCTGTCGTCAGCGATGGCAGGTGCGCGCCGATCTGAATCGGCGTACCGGGAGCGGCACGCCTGACGGTGTTCGCCAGCAACGACGCCCAGAGCCGGCCGGCATCCCTCGACTGCGGGCGTTGGGCCTCGTCGATCTCGTTTGCCAGATCGAACGCTCGAATGGACTCATCTCCCGACAGTGCGCGAGCGCACGTCTCGACGAGGAGCGCCTGTGAGCGGAGGATAACGGGATCCGAGAACAGGTCGGCGGGGATGCCCTGAGCGTCCAGCATCCACTCCGGCCACCAGATTCTGCCGCTCATGTTGATCGCGATCAGCGTGGGCACCACCCGCAGCCCGGCGTCTCTTGCCGCGAGCGCCACCTGCTCGAGCCGCGCGACCATGTCTGGCGCAACTGTCATGGGCCGCGGGAGAAAGTGCTGTGTGAGCGCGAACACTCTCACCACGTCGAACCCGATACTGGCGATCTGCGCCATGTCGTCGCGCACCTCGGCGAGGTCGAGCTCACGCCACATGTACATCGCGCTACGCCGCGGCCAGTAGTTCACGCCCAGCTCGAAGGTCACGGTTCGGACAACCCGGCGAGAATCTCATCGAGCGAAAGATCCGCGACAGCGGTGACCCCATCGGCTGCACCGTAGTAGATGCGCACGAGATCTCCCTCGGCCAGCAGACCGCAGGCGAACACGACGCCACCGAAGAAGCCCTCGCGCTCGTATTCCGCTTCGGGCTGAAGGATCGGTTCGGGCGAGCGGGCGATCACGCGAGCCGGATCGCGCGAATCCAGCAGAAGCGCCCCCAGTGAGTACGCGGGCGGCGAGCCGGTCACACCGTGATAGATGGCGAGCCAGCCGTCGTGACTGCCTGTCCGCACGCGGAACGGGACCGCGCCGCCGCCGACTTTGGAATTATCCCAGCTGCCGTTGCGAGCTCCCGCCACGAATCGGTGGTTGCCCCACGCGATCAGGTCCGGGGACGACGCCGTCCAGATGGCCTGCTGTCCGAGCCCCGCGGGCATTGGACGGTGCAGCGCGGCGTAACATCCGCCGATCTTCTCCGGAAAGATCGTCACGTCGCGGTTGGGTGGCGGGAAGATGATGCCGTGCCGATCGAAGGTTCTGAAATCCCTCGTCGACGCGAGAGCGGTCGAAATGCCGTAGGGCGACACAGCCGTATAGTTGATCCAGTATATGCCGTCGAGGAACGTTATGCGCGGGTCTTCGATGCCAAACGACTCGTACGCCGCCGCCGGCGAGAGGGCAGGTGCAGGTTCGACCTCGAAGTGGATGCCGTCCTTCGAGCGGGCAATCCGCAGGTGCGAGATCGACGTGAGCCAGGTGCGGCCGTCGACGACAAAAATCCTCGGATCGCTCGCGTCCACACCCTCGGCATCACGGGACCAACGCTCGATCTCCAGTCGGCCCGAGCTGGTGTTGTATACCGGCGCGGCGATTTCTCCGGCGGCGGCGTGCGGGGCCTCGGCCACCCGCAGCAGCAGGACGACGTCTCCTTCATGTCGTGTGACACCCGGGTTGAAGACGCCCACAACGTGGAGGTCCGGCCTCGAAGGCTGAATCATCGCGGGAGTCAGGATCGGGTTCTCCGGAGCCCGGTGAGCGGTTGCCATGCTCAGGATGGGGGATTCGACAGCCGGATCGCCGAATCAATTATCTGCGCCATGCTGCGGGTCTGGACGAAATGCCTCCACTGCGCGCGACTTTCAGGATCGAGATGCTCGGCCAGCAGGCCGTGCCGGTTACGACAGGAAAGAATCTGCCCGAACAGCCGGCGCGCCTCGTCATGCTCGCCGATAGTTGCGAGGGCGTCTACTCGCACGCGACCTCGCGGCCTTCGGCGGCGGACGCGTACGCCGCAGCGATGATCCGTTGCACGTTGATCGTCTCCTCCGGCCGGACGATCTGCTCCTCGTCGCCGGCGATGACGCGCAGCCAGTGCGCGACCTCGCGCTCGTACGAGTTCGCCGACTGCACCGGCGGTAGCTGCAGACGCTCGTCGACGGGGATGCCGGCATGGCTGCGGTACACGACCGGTGGCGTCGTCGTGGCGCCGCCCTCGCTGCCGGCAATGCGGACCGAGAACGTCTCCGCATTGATGTGCGCCGCCCACGACGTGCGCAGCAGTAGCGTGGCGCCATTCGCGAAGTGGACGAGCGCGACCGCGAAATCCTCGACGTCGAACTTCTCGGGGTCCCACGCGTTGCGCAGCATGTTCGCGACTTCGGGACGTGTGCCGAAGCGGCGCTGCGTTTGCGCCGAGACGCGCACCGGGTCCGGGTTGCCCATCAGCCACACCGCGAGGTCGAGCATGTGGACGCCGACATCGAGCAGCGCGCCGCCGTGCGATAGCGCCGCCTGGTGGAAGACACCCCACGTCGGGATGCCCATGCGGCGCAGCGCCGTCGCCTCGCCGTAGTAGATCTCGCCGAGGTCGCCGGTATCGACGATGCGGCGGATGGCGCGCGAATTGGCGTCCCAGCGCCAGTTCTGCGCGGCCATCAGCCGTTTGCCGGCGGCATCGGCTGCGGCGAACATCTCGCGCGCGTCGGCGACGCTCGTCGCCAGCGGCTTTTCGCAGAGGACGTGCGCGCCCGCGGCGAGACAGCCGAGCACCAGCTCGCGGTGCGCCACGTTCGGCACGCAGATACTGACGGCGTCGGGCCGCTCCTTCTCGAGCATCTCGCGCCAATCGCTGTACACCTTCGAGATCTTGTACTGCGCCGCCAGCGTCTCCGCCGGCACGGGATTCATGTCACAGATCGCCACGACATCCGCGGCAACGGCGGACGCGGCGTAGCCGGGCAGATGGCCGACGCGCGTCGCGAAGCCGGCACCGATGATCGCGATGCGTGGTTTGGACATGATCTCTCTCCACAGGGCGTTTCGTGACTACGGCGAAGGACAAGTCTAACGACCTGTCCGTACGGGTCTAAGACTTGTCCGTACGGCTGCGCCTGCCGCGCAGGATCAATGCTGGTAGCGCTCGAGCAGCGCCTTGCAGGCGACGATGCCGTCGCGCTCGGACATCCGCTCGCCTTCGTACTCGATGCCGACCCAGCCGCGGTAGCCGGCGTTGGCGACGATGCCCATCATGCGGCCGAAGTCGATCTTCGTCTCGTCGCCGCTCTTGTCGAAGTCGTAGCACTTCGCGCTCACGGCTTTGGCCCGTGGCATCATGCGTTGCACCGCGTCGTAGCGGTCGATGCTGTCGGGGAAGTTGCCGAAGTCGGGCAGCGTGCCGAAACGCGGGTGGTTCACACGCTCGATCAGCGGCATCAGCCACGCCGGATCGGAGGATGCGCCCCAGTGATTCTCGATCACGACGTCAATGCCGGCGGTGTCCGCGTACTCGACGAGCGCGGCGAAGCACTCGGCGCAGCGGTCGAGCGCTTCGGGGTCGCCTTCCTGCGCGCCGGTGTTGCAGCGGATGGCGTGGCATCCGAGGACCGCGGCGATGTCGACCCACTTGTGGTAGTTCTTCACCGCCAGCACGCGGCTGGCGCGCTCCGGCCCGGCCAAGCTGCCCTCGGCGTCGCACATGATCAGCAGGATGCGTACGCCGGCGTCATCGGCGCGCTTGCGCAGCTGCTTGAGGTAGCCGTACTGCGGCGATGGGAAGAACGTGTTGACGAGTTCCAACCCGCCGATGCCGCATTCCGCCGCGAGGTCCACCATCCCCATCTGGTCGATCTCGCGCGCCAAGAACATGCGGTGCATCGACCACGCCGCAAGCGAGATCTCGAACTTCGGCTCCGCCACGAAGTACCTCCTGTAGCGACTCTGTGCCGGAGTCGTACCGCATCGCCGCGCGTCGGCAAAGTGTGGATGGGAGCCGCTGAGGGGGCGAGGACTACAGCAGAACGAGCAGAAATTGGAATTTCCTTTCGCCCCCCAAAGGTACGGGACGGCGCGCAGGGTGTCCACTCGGGTCCCCGCGCCAGTCCCCGGGTGCGAGGTCGGCGTCGCCCGGGGCCGGTGCGGTCCGCGCGCCTGCCGACCCGGCCGTCGGAGGGCGGAGCGCCGCCGCCTCCGGGACACCCGGGCACGCCACCGGCCCCCGCGCCCACGGATCGCCAGCGGCCCCTGCGCCCACGGATCGGGGGTTACTGGTGGTGGTGACCGGCTGCGGTCGGAGTGGGTGACCGTTGTCGCGGCGGGGGACTCCGCCTTGCCGTAGAACGAGTTATGCCACTGGGCAGCAATCGACAGGGCATTGGGGTTGCATATCTCGTGGCATATCCTGTTGCGAGTGCCCGGGTCCACATGGCAGCCAAGCGGCGCGTGGGTCACGCCGATTCGCAGGGTGCCGCCGTGAAGGCTCAACGAAGGCTAGAACACCACCAACAAATAGACGCCCCGCTCGGGAATGGCTGAGCGGGGCGTTTTGTCAGTCGAGCGATTACAAGGCCTTCTGCTGGGCGTCCTTCCGAATCAGCGCGTAGCCCACGTCGTTGAAGTTGTAGACGGCTAGCTCGCGGAAGATCTGTTTCGCCTTGTCCTTTTCGCCCGCGCCCTCCAGGGCGACGGCGTACTGGTACTTGTGGTAGGGGACGTCGCGGTTACCCTGCTCGAAGTGGGCGGCGGCTTCCCGGAAGTTGCCCTGGTACAGCGCGATGTACCCCTTCAGTTCGTGCACCGGCTCCAGTCGGCGCGGATTCTCGTCCGGCGTCACGAGCGTGGCCACCCGGTCGGTCGCCCGCCGCGCCGCGGTGGAGTCCCCCTTCCGCGCGGCGAGCCACGCGTCGAAGAAGGCGACGTTCGCCTCCTGGCCCCGCCGGAACGCTGCGCTCCCGACCTCGTCGACCTGCTGCATCAGCAACGGCGTGCGCCGCTTGAGAGCCACTTCCGCAGCGGCGAAGTCGCGTGTGTGGATCCCGATGATCGCGATGTCCGACAACGCGCCGATCTTCAGGCCGAGCGCCCCCGGCACACCCATCGCATCGACCCCCGCGACCAGCCGGTTGAGCTCGGCGATCGCCCCCTTGGGGTCACCGGCGTAGATGCTGACGTATGCCCGGAAAGGGACGTAGGCGGCCTTCTCGTTGCCGCGGCCCAACGCGACGGCCGAATCGTAGTCCGCGCGCGCTGCGGCGTAGTTCCCCGCGAAGGAGTTGACGTGTCCTCGCTGCTGCAGCAGCGAGGCGTCGGTGGGATTCAGTTCGTGGCCACGGGTGTATCCGGCCCGGGCCTGGTCGAGATTGTTCTGAGCTCGATACACGTCGCCCAGCAGATCGTGCATGTACGGCTCCCTGGGTGCGAGCGCCTCGGCGTGCTGCATGTGCTCCAGCGACTTGGCGAAGTCCTTCGGCTCGCCGACGAGATACGAGTTGCCGAGGCCCGTATGGGCGACGAGCAAGCGGGGGGCCAGGCCCACCGCCTTCATCATGGACACCCGGGCATCCGCGTTGCGGTTCAGCGCCCCCTGCACGCTGGCGAGGACGAGATAAGCCCGCGGGCTCTCGGGATACTTCGCGACGAGCTGTTGCGCCAGCGCGAGCTGGCCGTTGACATCGTTGTCGAGGCCCTTGCGCGAGATCTGGATCAGGAGTCGCTCGGCGTCCGAGGCACCGGCGGCGTGCCGCTCGGCAAGCTCGAGATTGGTTTTGAACTCCGTGAGCGAGTTGCCCGTGTTGGCCACGTTTAGATAGGCGAGGGCAAAGCCCGAATCGGCGGCCACGGCCTCCTTGAAATGGGCGTTCGCCTCGAACCCGCGCCCCAGGTCGAGCTCGCGCTGCCCCTGGAGGAAGTGATTCCGCGCGTTGACCGAGGCCGTCGTGACCGGCACCTTCATGATCCCGCTGGTCACGGAGTCGAGGGCGCCCAGATCACGAGTGTGTGACGGCGGTTGGGCGGCGCAGGGGGGCAGCAATAGGAACGCGGCTGCGGCAGCTACGAGTGCGCCACGGAGATTAGTCATCATTGACTCCTGGCAAGGAGAATTGGTGCGCAGGCTGCCAACATCGCCCCCAATTCCGGCTTCCACAAGGCCCGGGTAAAGATTCGCGGAGCATGATTCCGCATCGGTGGCCAACTCGCGCTCAAGCGCGGGACGGATATTCGGCAAACCTGCCCGGTGAAGAAATTCCGAACATCGCCGCGGGAAGCCATGGAAAGCCCCGTGGGGTGGGGGCGTCGTCCTGCAGTTGGGGTAACGCGGACAGAAACGATGACTCCGAAGGTCTGCTGATTCCGGGTCAGTGGAGTTCTCGGATGTTTCGTTCAGTGAAATCAAGAACTACTTGACGTCAAAGAGCGCTCTCCTGATCCAAAGCGGATTCTCGCAAGGTCTATCTTCCGGTAACGCGTTACTTCACCGCGAGTTCGCGTCGGACGTTGCCGGAAAGAAAACCCGAAATGTCGGAGGTTGATAGACCTTGCGAGGACAGAAACGATGACGCAAAAGCGACACTGATGTCAGCTCTGGCGTCGGGAGAGCCTTGGTTCGGAACAAAGCGACAGTGAATCTGAGAAATGAGAATTTCCTTCCCCCCCAAGGTTCGGGACGGTGCGTAGGGGGTCCACTCGGGTCCCCGCACCGGCCCCCGAGCCAAGGGGTCCGGGGCGCGAGGATCCGGGTGATCACGGCCACGCACCGCATCAGCCCACGGCACCGGGGGCATGCGAGCTGGTCGTCGTGGCGATCAGCGTCGGGGAGGGGAAGCGCCTCCGCTACCGGCAGCAGGTGGCCGGATAACCGCGCTCTCTTTCTTAACCTTCTCTGTGCGTTAGGCACACAGTCCCCCCGAAATTAGGGTCCCTTGACAGGTAATTTAGGACATCCTAATTTCATACCATGCCTCCCCAAATTGTCCGACAATCGATCACTCGCTCGGTCGAGGACTATCTCAAGGCCATCTTCCTGCTCGAGGCCAAGGGGCAGCCCGCATCGACCAGTGATATCGCCGAGCACCTGGAGCTCTCGGCGCCATCGGTCAGCGGGATGATCAAGCGGCTCTCCGACCAGGATCTCATCGAGCATGCTCCGTACAAGGGAGTCGTGCTGACCTCCTCTGGCCGCCGAGTCGCGCTTCGGATGCTGCGCCGTCACCGGCTCATCGAGGCCTATCTCGTCGGGTTTCTCGGCTACTCCTGGGACACCGTGCATGACGAAGCGGAGCGGCTCGAGCACGCGGTCTCCGATGTGCTGATCGAGCGCATGGCCACCGCGCTCGGCAATCCGCGTTTCGATCCGCATGGCGATCCGATCCCCGACCAGAACGGCGCGATGGACGAGCTCGTCTACACGCCGCTCGCGGAAATCCCCACGGGAGAAACCGCCGAGATCCGCCGGGTCGCCACGAGTCAGGCGGAACGGCTTCGCTATCTGAAACTCTCCGGCTTGACGCCGGGCACCAGGGTCACCGTCACCCAGCATCAGCCGTTCCGGGGCCCAATCACCGTCAGCACGGAGGGGCACGAGCAGGTCATCGGCCACGAGCTCGCGGAACAGGTCCTCTGCGTGCGTCCGGAGCCGAAATGAGCGCCGCACCGATGACCACCAGCGCACCGTCCTCGCAAGCCGCGCCGATTGGCCCCATCGTACCGGTCGAGGAGCTGCTGGAAGGGTGGCACCGTCCCCGGGAGCGTCCCTCGCTGCCCGAGTCGTATCAGACGGTGAGCGTGCCCAAGGGCGTGAGTTTCTTCCGGAAGGCGCTGGCGTTTACCGGGCCCGGGTACATGGTGGCGGTGGGCTACATGGACCCGGGCAACTGGGCCACCGATCTCGCCGGCGGCGCGCGGTTCGGTTACACGCTGCTCAGCGTGGTGCTCATATCCAACCTCATGGCCATCCTGCTGCAGTCGCTCGCCGTGAAGCTCGGCGTGGTGACGGGAAGGGACCTGGCCCAGGCCTGCCGCGATCACTACTCCAGGCCGGTCAGCTTCGCCCTCTGGATCCTCTGCGAAATCGCAATCGCGGCCTGCGACTTGGCCGAGGTCATCGGATCGGCCATCGCGCTCAATCTGCTGTTCGGCATTCCGCTGCTCTGGGGCGTGTGCCTCACCGCGGCCGATGTACTGCTGATTCTGCTGCTCCAGGGCCGGGGCTTCCGGTATCTCGAGGCCTTCGTCATCGTGCTGGTGGCGACGGTGGGCGTCTGCTTCGGCATCGAGCTCTTCCTGGCCAAGCCGGACTTCGCCGCAGTCGGCCTGGGGCTGATCCCACGGGGCGAGATCATCACCAATCCGGCGATGCTCTACATCGCCATCGGCATTCTCGGCGCCACCGTGATGCCGCACAACCTCTATCTGCACAGCTCGATCGTGCAGACCCGGCACGTGTTGCCCGATCCGGCATCCAAGCGGGAAGCGATCCGGTTTGCGACGCTCGATTCGACGGTGGCGTTGCTCTTCGCCTTCTTCATCAATGCGGCCATTCTGATTCTCGCCGCGGCCACCTTCCATCCCACCGGGAACCGGGGAGTGGCCGACATCGGGGATGCCTACCGCCTGCTGACGCCCCTGCTCGGCACCGGCATCGCGAGCGTGTTGTTCGCGGTGGCGCTGCTTGCCTCGGGGCAAAACTCCACCATCACCGGCACCCTCGCGGGGCAGATCGTGATGGAAGGATTCCTGAATATCCGGCTTCCGGCCTGGCTCCGGCGGCTCATCACCCGGCTGATCGCCATTATCCCGGCCGTGATCGTGACGGCGCTCTACGGGGAGCGGGGTGTCGGTTCGCTGCTGATCCTCTCCCAGGTCATCCTGAGTCTCCAGCTCTCGTTCGCAGTGGTTCCGCTGGTGCTGTTCACCAGCGAGAAAGGCAAGATGGGGTCCTTCGCCAACGGCCGGTTGCTGACGGCGAGCGCGTGGACCGTTGCGGTGGTGATCATCGGGCTCAATGCCTGGCTGCTGCAGGGCGTCTTCCGCGAATGGATGGCGTGAGGATGGCCCTCGAGCTGGCGGTGCTGCTGGCGCTGGCGGTAATCGGTCCCGGCGTGTTCGCGGTCTTCGAAGTCGAGACCCCTGCGTGGAGGAAGGTGCTCAAGTGGAGCTTCCTCTCTGGGCTGACGCTCTGGCTGTACACGTTCATCGGGCACTGGTCGCTGATGGTGCCCGGATTCGGGCTCGTTGCCGGAACCACGTTCCACTACTGGTGGTGCCGCAAGAACGGGATCGATCCGCTTCGCGCGACTCCGCGAAAGCGCTATTACGAGTTGCGGGGGTGGGCGTGGCCGGAATCATGAGGCGGCGGGGTGGAGCTCTCCTCTGTACCCTCGCGCTGGTGGCGACGGCCGCCTGCAACGTCGTCCTCCCCGATGTGCCGAGCCAGGAGAGCGTCCTCGAGGGACCGGTGGAGGGGCTGACCGGCCAGCAGCTCGCCGCATTCTTCAGGGGCGACGGCGAATTCAGCCGCCGCTTCGGACCCGTCGACGGCCTTGGTCCGATCTTCGTCGCGACCTCCTGCGAGAGCTGTCACGTCGGCGACGGCAAGGGGCACCCTCTCTTCAACCTGCGCCGGTTCGGGCGGATGGGGAGCGACGGGGTGTTCGACCCGATGCGCTTCGCGGGCGGGCCGCAGATCCAGAATCGCGCGATCCTCAACTACATCTCCGAGGTCGTGCCCGCCGGCGTCACCGGTTCATCGCTCTTCACCGCGCCGAGTGTCACCGGCCTCGGCTTTCTCGAAGCGGTGGACGACGCCACCCTGCTCGCACTCGCCGATCCCGACGACGCCGACGGCGACGGGATCTCCGGACGGGTGCAGCTGATCGGCGCCTCGGAATTCATCGCCGAGCTGGTGCGGGTCGAGCTGATCTTCGATGAAGGAGAGCCGGGACGCCATACCGAGATCGGCGGCCGTTTCATCGGCCGGTTCGGCAAGAAGGCCTCCGCGATCAACCTGCTGCATCAAGCGGTCACCGCGTATCGGGAAGACATGGGACTCACCTCGGATCTGATTCTGGACGATCCGGTGAATCCGCAGGTCGGCAACTTTGCGGGAGACGATGTTC
Organism: uncultured Gemmatimonas sp.; assembly: GCA_964535105.1. GTDB lineage: Bacteria > Gemmatimonadota > Gemmatimonadetes > Gemmatimonadales > GWC2-71-9 > JABFSM01. Next base: position 40,102 of record CAZHSO010000010.1, on the reverse strand, counting down.
CCGATCCGGAGATCCCGTCGAACACGGTGAGCAACGTGGTGTTCTATCTCAAGACGCTGCGCGCGCCGCCCCGCCGCAACGCCGAATCCACAGACGTCAAGGCGGGCGAAGTACTCTTCGCCGCGACGCAATGCGCCCGGTGCCACGTACCATCAATGACCACCGGGACCTCGCGGATCAGCGCGCTCAACCGGAAGGTGTTCCACCCCTATACCGACCTTTTGCTCCACGACATGGGGCCGGAGCTGGACGACAAGTACACCGAGGGAATCGCGTTGACCTCCGAATGGCGCACCGCACCCCTCTGGGGTATCGGCCTCGCCGAGAGCGCGCAGGGGGGCCGTGGATTCTTCCTGCATGATGGCCGGGCCGCCTCCCTCGGTGCGGCGATCGAATTCCACGGGGGCGAGGCGGCCGCGAGCCGGGAGGCGTTCCGCCGCCTGACCGCAGCCGGGCAGGAGCTCTTGCTCGCGTTCCTGAGCTCGCTATGAACCGGCGGAAGTTTCTGGAGGTCGGCGCGCTGGCCAGCTGCGCCGGGCTCTCGCTCGGCGGCTGCATCGGCTTTCACTACGTGAACACCTCCCTCTCCGGCAACCGGCTGACGATTCGCAAATCGGATTTCGGCTCGGGCCGGTTTGCGCTGGTGGATGCCCCCGGGCTCGCGCTTCCCCTCTACGTCTACCGGCTCGAGGACGGGGGATTCTCCGCCGTTTCCACCCGTTGCATGCACCGGGGCTGCCAGGTGGAGCCCGCCGCCGAGCACCTCGTCTGCCCCTGCCATGGGAGCGAGTACAGCAACACCGGCGAGGTGCTGAAAGGCCCCACGCAGCGGCCGCTCCGCAAGCTTCCCGTCCTCGTGGAAGAAGAACGGATCGTCATCGAGCTGCCCGCCGACGGAGACAAGTGGTGAGGCGGGCGGGATTGCTGCTGGTGCTGCTGGCGGCGGCGCCGGCCGCGCGCGCGCAGGACACCTCGATGGTACAGGGCGGGATCTATCAGCGGCCCTTTCTCGTCTCCGCGGGCCGGACCGCGGTCGGCGGATACGCCGAGGGCAACGCGAACTATTTCCGCACCGACGGCGTGAGCGAGGGTTTTTCGATGGAGCTCCGCCGCTTCAACATCTTCTTATTTTCGTCGGTGGGCCGGCGGCTGCGATTCATCTCGGAGCTCGAGTTCGAGCACGGGACCGAAGAGATCGCGCTCGAAACCGCGCTGGTGGATTTCACCGTCAATCCGTCCTTCATTCTCCGGGCCGGGATCCTGCTGCCCCCGATCGGGGCCTTCAACGTCAACCACGATGGCCCCCGGTACGACTTCGTGGACCGTCCGCTGGTCTCGACCGCCATCATTCCGTCCACGCTCTCCGAGGTGGGATTCGGCGCCCACGGACGTCTCGCGCCGCCGGGATTCTCTGTCTCCTACGACGCCTATCTGGTCAACGGTCTGGGCGACGGCGTGATTCTCAATGGAACCGGGCGCACGGACATCCCGAGCGGAAAGACCGAGGATCGTTTCGCGGAGGACAACAACGGATCGCCCGCCTTTTCCGGCCGAATTGCCGCGCAACATCGTGGTTGGGGTGAGGTCGGCCTCTCCTACTATGGCGGGATCTACAACACTTTCCGGTTCGAGGGCCAGCCGGTCGACGAGAAGCGGCGCGTCTCGATCTTTGCGGTGGACTTCAACACCGAGCTGCGCGGCCTCAGTCTCCGGGGTGAAGCTGCGTGGGCGGCTGTGGATGTGCCCGGCGATCTGGCCGAGCTGCTGGGCGACCGCCAGTGGGGCGTGCATCTCGACGCGGTGCTGCCGGTGTGGCATCCGCGGATTCAGGGTTTGCAGAACTCCGTGGTCAGCGTGGGCGTCCGGCTGGAGCGGGTGGACTTCAACCGGGGGAGCTTCGGCTCGACCGGTCTCACGATTCACGACGAGATCGATGCCCTCACCGCCAGCGTGAGCTTCCGGCCAGCGGCCGGGACGGTGTTTCGGGCGAACTACCGGCGGGAATCATTTCGTGATCCGGCGGGCAACCCGCCGTCGAAGACGGGCGGCTTCCAGGTGGGGTTCGCGACCTATTTCTGATTTCCTTGACAGGAACACCGCGACCGCTACATTGAAAGCGGCACGCGGTGCGGGTTATGAGACCGGCTGCGGGTTCCTTGGCGAACGGGTAAGTGCGGCCCCGTCGGTCGAAGGCGCATGAAAAGCGGAAAGCACCGCTCCTCTGCGCCTTTTGTGTTTGCGGGCGCGCGCGGGGCGGGATTGGATGCGATTCTACCACAGAGGTGCAGACATGTCGTATCCGAGAATGTTGCTGATCGCCGGCGTCGTCTCGATGTCCGGATGCAAAGCGCAGGATCCCCGGGAGGAACCGGCGCAGGTGCCGGTCGCCGCCGATTCCGCGTCTCGCGATCAATCGCCCGAGACGCTTGCCAAGGGGCAGCAGGTGTTCCGTCACGAGACCTTCGGCGATGAACAGTTCTGGACCGAAACGGCCCGCATGCATGAGGTCATCCAGAAATCCGTCAGCCCGGAGCTGGCGCTTTCGGTCGGGCTCAAGGTGGATGCGGCGGCCATTCCGCCCGAGGTTGCCCAGGCCATCAAGGACGGCAAGGTGAACCTCAAGGAGCCCGCGACCACGGTCACCCTTCTCAAACTGAACGCCGTGGTGGGGCTCAAGGGCACCGTGGAGTCGGTGGGCGGCAGGGACTCGCTGGTGCGGGTGGGAATTACCTGCGCGCTCTGCCATTCCACGGTCGACAACTCATTCGCGCCGGGCATCGGGCAGCGGCGGGATGGCTGGCCCAATCGCGACCTCAACGTCGGCGCCATCATCGCGCTGTCGCCGGCGATCACCGCGGCGCAGAAGGCGGTGTACGGCTCCTGGGGCGCCGGCAAGTACGATCCCCGTTACAATTTCGACGGGAACAGCACGCCGCTGGTGCTTCCTCCCGCATACGGACTCGCCGATGTGACGAACGAGACCTATACCGCGGAAGGCCCGATCTCCTACTGGAACGCCTACGTCGCGGTGACCCAGATGCATGGCCGCGGGAACTTCGCGGACCCGAGGCTCGCCATCGACATCAAGTACTCGCCCGACCTGGTGACGCCGAAGCTCGCCGCGTTGCGGAGCTATCAGCACAGCATCGCCGCTCCGGCCCCGCCATCCGGGAGTTTCGATGCCGCCGCCGCGGATCGCGGACGAAACGTTTTCGACCAGAATTGTGCGACCTGTCACGTGGGCCGGACGGGCACCGACAACAACTCCGGTGTGCTCCACGCGGCGGCGGAAACCGGAATGGATGCCCGGTACGCCCTGCGTACGGCGAACAAGATGTACCGCACGACGCCGTTGCGCGGGTTATGGCAGCATCCGCCGTACTTTCACGACGGGAGCGCGAAGACGCTGGTGGACGTCGTCCAGCACTACGACCGCGTCCGGAAGCTCGGCCTGAACGCGGACCAGAAGCGGGATCTGGTGGAGTTCCTGAAGACGCTCTAGCAAGACGACAAGACAGGATGTGCCGGTGCGGAGAGCAGTCAGGAAGGTGGGAGACCTGCGCTAGCGAAGCTCCCACCAGCCGTACAGGAACTGCTGCCGGCTGCCGCTCGGGGTGATGTGGTCTTCGACATTGCTCCGCACCAGATGAAGACCGGGTCCCAGCACCGCCCCGAGCTCCTCGACCGAGTATCGCTGGACCTCGAGGCCGCTGCACTGGGTGGGGCCCTGCGGCCCGAACGTGCCCAGCACCAGATGGCCACCGGGAGCGAGCGTTCCCTTCAGCACATCCAGGTACCGCTGGCGCCGCGCGGCTCCGACCAGGAAATGGAAAACGGCGCGGTCGTGCCAGAGCGCATATCGGCGAGCCGGCCGAAATTCCGTGATATCGGCGGTGATCCATCGGACCTGTTCGGCAGCCGGGCCGAGTCGTGTCTTGGCCGCGGCGAGGGCGAGGGGAGCGAGGTCCAGGATGGTGAGGTCGGTGAAGCCCTCGCCCAGCAGGTGGTCCACCAGGGTCGAGGCGCCTCCGCCGACATCGAGAACCGGCGCGGTCCTGGGGATGCCGGTGGCGAGGATCAGCTCGAGCGACCGCTCGGGAACGGGCTGGTACCACGAGAGCTCGGGCGCGCTCCTGGCCTGGTAGACCTTGCGCCAGTGCGCTTCCGGCCCGCTCACGCCGGTTTGACGGCGGTGAAGCCTACCGCCTTCACTCCGAACTGCTCCGCGGCGTCCTGGGTGGATAGCTTGCGGAACTGAAAGCCGCCGACCACCCGGGACCGGATCCGCTTGAAGCCCGCCACCTCGAACAGCTCGAAGAACTCTCCCTCCGGGAGAGCGCCGCCGATTCAACTGGCCCAGAGCTTGGGGTCGTTCACGATCGATTGGGAAAGCGGGCGGGCGCTCACGACGTCAACGATCGAGACGCGGCCTCCCGGCTTGAGCATCCGGAAGGTTTCCTTGAGGACCTTTCCTTTCCGGAACGAGAGATTGATCACCCCGTTGGAGATGACCACATCCGCGAATGCGTCCTCGACCGGTGGCTCTTCGATCCTGCCCCGGCGAAACTGGACGTGATTGAAGCCCGTTGCGCCCAGGTTCGCGTCGGCGGCCTCGATCATCCTGGGGTTGATCTCGATTCCCAGGACCGCACCGGAAGGGCCCACCGCCCGCGCCGCGATCAGCGAGTCCAGGCCGGCCCCCGACCCCAGATCTACGACTCGCTCCCCGGGCTGGAGCTGAGCGCGCTCGATGGGACAGCCGACCCCCGCGAACGCGCGGATCGCCGCTTCGGGCAGCGCATCGAGATCCTCCGAACGGTACCCGTAGAGCTCCGCCGCATGCCGGCCAGTATGGAAATGGTATTCCGCATCCGGATCGCTCACGACCGCTTCGTACATCCGGGCGATTTCGGCAGTAAGATCCTGCTCCAGCGTGGCATTCGAAGCGTCGGTCATGGATCTCTCCGTGTTGAGATGGGAAGCGGCGCCCCTCCACACAATACTGGCGTCCGGATTCGCGGCGTCAATGGAGGAGGGCAAAACATCGGGGGACCCAAGGGAGGAACATGACGGATCCGGCGTTCGTTCCGCTGACCTCGTACCGCGAGTATCCCGTGCCGGAGATGCTGGCCCGGAGCCGGGCCTACGCGGCCGATCTCGGGCGGCGGCGGACTGTCCGCCAGTTCAGCGATCGCCCGGTGCCGAGGGAAGTCATCGACGCCTGTCTCGAGGCGGCCGGAACCGCACCCAGCGGTGCCCACCAGCAGCCCTGGCATTTCGTCGTGATCAGCGATCCGGAGATCAAGCGCGCGATACGTGTGGCCGCCGAGCGTTCCGAGGCCGAATTCTATGCGACAGCCCCGGCCGACTGGCTCGCCGCGCTGGCCCCGCTGGGCACCGACATGCACAAGCCGTATCTCGAGCGCGCGCCCTATCTCATCGCGGTCTTCGCCGAGCGGTACTGGGTGCGGCTGGACGGCAGCCGCCAGACCCACTACTACGTCATGGAATCGGTCGGGATTGCGACCGGATTCCTGCTGAGCGCCCTGCACCACGCGGGGCTGGTCAGCTTGACGCATACGCCCAGCCCCATGGGCTTCCTGAACGAGGTTCTGCACCGTCCGTCCAGCGAACGTCCCGTGATGTTGATCGTCGCTGGGTATCCCGCGGCCGGGGCGGTCGTCCCGAACCTGCGGAGGAAACCGCTCGGAGCCATCGCGACGTTCCTGTAGAATCCAAAGGAGCCTCGCACGCCCATCCCCAAGTCCGATCGCCCGCGAATACTCGCTGCCGTCCTGATTGGCCTGGCACTGTTTCTCCGGAGCCCGCTGCTTCACTCGCAGCGGCTCAGGATGTCCTGGGACGCTTCCATCGGCCTGAATGGGGACGCGGGGCGATTCTCGCTCAGCGCATCCAGGCACGTGCGCGTCATTCCCGACTGCTGGTCTTTGGGCGTCGGTCTCCGGGCCACGGCATATGCGGGTGTCGTCACCGAGTTGCGGAGCCGGGGCACCGTATCCGGGACATTGGCGGCAATGGTGCCCATCGATCCGGCGGTCTACGGAATCAACGCCGTGGTCGCCACCGACCTGCGCGTTGCCGGTCCGGTGCGCCGGACGGGACCTCTCGACGCCAAGCCCGCGGCTGGCTCGTTGTTCCTCGACGGGTCGCGGGACCGTGGTTCGCTCAATTCGGAGCTGGCCGTCAGCCTGGCTCTCGCTCCCCGGCTCCGGCTTCGGGGCGGGTCAAGCCATTACGTGCTCGGGTACAGTGTCGCCGACGGTTCATCGGCCGCGCAGGCCGCGGCGCCGAGGAGCCGGTATCAGCGATTCTTTACAGTCCCGTTCCTGGCTGTCAGCGTCGGGCGGTGAGCGCAACCCGATTCCCGTGAACGACGGCGCCCGTCAGATACCGGTGGCGTCGTACACCCGGCGGATCTCCACCGTCTTGCCGAGCTGGGAGCTGGTCAGCTTGGCCTCGACCACGAGCCTGCGCTTGGCTGCGTCGAGGAGAAAAACCTCCCGGATCGAGCCGGTGCCGCCAAGCTTCCGCTCCACGGTGAGCTTTCCGTCCTTCCACTTGGCAGTGGTGACTTTCGGCTCCGCACTACCGGCCGCCTCTTCAACCTTCCGTCCGTCGACGTAATAGATCTGGGGCAAGCCGCGGTCGTCCCTGATGACCAGAATCGTATCGTTCTGCTCCACGGTGATCATGTCAGCGGGCCGCATGATGCGGGCGAAGTCGGCGCCGGGCAGCGAAGAGACCCCGCCGGCGCTGGCGCCGCCCCCCGACTGGCCGTCAACCCGGCCCGCGCCGGATCGGATGCGTCCGCCCGAGCTCATGCCGGTCTTCACCGAAGGCCCCGCCTCGGTGGCTTCCTGGACCTTGACTCGCGGGTCATCACTCTCCTTCGTGTTCAGCTTCCAGGTTCCCGCCAGGGAAACGGTCTGAGCGGTTGCGGGGGCGACGCCGCCCGCCGCCAGCACGAAAAGGCCGAGGCCCGCCAGCAGGTGGCGCATTGTGGTCACTCCGGAAATCATGGGGTATTTCAATCTACTCACCCGCGGGCGGAACGCGACGCTGGCCCCCGCCGGCGCCGGGCGTCCGCGGATTCTTCAGGCGCTCGGGCAGGTAATTCCACTGCTCCGCGGTGAGGATCGCCTTGGCCGCATCCAGCGCCGCCTGCGTATGCTTCTGGGCCTCCTCCATCCGTGGCCGGATCACCGCCATCATGCGCGCCCCGTCCACGTTCGCTCCCATCTTCGCCATCTCGGCCTGCAGCGCCTTTGCGAGCGCCGCGTTTTGGGCGGCCACGCTGTCGGAGATCGAGGTCAGCTTCTTTTCCTGCTCGTCGGTGAGTCGGAGTCCAATGCGGAGATCGAGGATCTCCTTGATCGGATTCGGAATCAGGCCGCTGAACCGGTCGCTGAAATTGCCGCCAGCCGCCGCGCCTCGCGCGGCGCCGCGAAGCCCGCCTCCGTCGCCGCCGCCACCGCCGGCCCCACGTCCCCCGCCGAAGCCGAACGCGCCCGCGAGCCCGCTCTGGCCCAGCGTGTACCGAAGCTGGATCCCGACCTGGAATGGAACCCGGATGGCGTTGCTGCCGGCCGAGGTGGCGCCGAAGCGTTCATTCACCGTGTAGACGTAGCGGCTGTTGGCCGCGTCGAAGCCGCGCACCGAGAGAAGCGTAGTCGACGGCCGCACTGTCTGCCCCCAGCCATGCAGGTTGTCGCTTCCGTGCAGGAGCTGGTCCACTCCGCCGAGGAGGTTCGACGTCACCAGGGAGATCGCGAGCCGGCGGTTGAGTCCGCCCCACGCGGGGCGATAGTTGAGCTGGAGATCGAGCGAGGGCTGCCACCTTCCCCGGCAGCTGTTCCTCGCCGCGATACCGCCGATTTGCCGCTCCAGGCAAGCACGTGCACCGGACGACGCGCCGTTGAGCAGGCGCTGCATCCCGTTGCCGATCGCGGTGTCGGGCGCGCTCGATGGGTTGAAGATGAAGGCGCGATCGTTGCGCGAGCCGTCGCCGTTGATGTCGCCGCCGACGAGCGGCGTGTAGGGAGTGCCCGATGTGAGCCTCGCGATGCCGGTGAGCTCGAGCGCTACCGAGGCGGGCCAGGTCCCGACCGCGAGGAAGGAGTGGCGCCGCTCGAAATCGCTGGTCGCCCACTCGCGGGCGTTGGGGTCGAGTCCCGCTGTCTGGCCCGCAAACCCCCGCTGCCCACCGCCCTCCGATGAGGAGGATTGATCGCGCGAGCGCAACCAGGTGTACGAACCCTGCATCGAGATTCCGCCTCGCGTAATCCCGTTCGCGGAGAGCGTCACCCCCCCGGATTTGGATCCGAGCTTGGAATCCAGCAACAGAACCTGGCCGAACCGCGTGTCGATCCGTGATCCGGCGAGCGGCACCACCCCGGAGGTCGGGTTGATGACGGACGCGGGCGCGAAGACGGGACGGCCACCCTCGGAGGCGAGCTGGAACCTTGCCGGAGCGAGATTCTGGTCGGTGTAACCCGACTGGCTGACACCCCTCGCCAGACTCACGTCGGCTCCCAGCGTCCAGGTTCCCGTCCTTCGCTGGACACCAAACGATCCGCGCAAGGCGCGTGGCGCGCCGAAGCCGTCGTCGAACACCGTGACCTGCGGACTCTGCGTGGGCAGTAGCGAGCCTCCGCCCCCGACGCAGCTGGTGGGAATCGTCGTGGGATCCTGCAGGTAGGCATCCCAGTCTGGCATGGGGGCCGCCGATGCGACGCAGAAGAGCTGCGTTTCCGCCGTGGAGAGTCCGGTGGCCGACTGCGCGGCGGCGGCGAGGCTCGTGGGAATTGGACTCCGGAATTCCCCCAGTCCGCCGCGCAGCGTGAGCGTCGGAGGCCCCTGCTCGGAGGCGCCGATCGTCAGGGTGAAGCCGGCACGCGGGCTGAAGTGAGTTTCCTTCGGAAGACGGTCGGTCCGGAACCCGAAAACCTCTTCGACCACCGGGTTGTACACCGGTGCATTGCCGAACTGGGAGCGCTCGACCCGTGCGCCGAGCGTGAGCTGCAGCGCCTGCGTCGGACGCCAAGTGTCGCCGAAGTACAGCGCCGAGTTGATGCTCGTGCTCTTACGGTCGGAAGGCTGCAGCGTCCGGGTGAAGCTCACGGGCGCGCCGCTGTAGAGATCCGCAAGCGAGTTGAACGTGAAGGTCCCGGTCAGGTTCGAGGCCACCACCTGGCTCGACGAGGTCCGGTTGAACAGCAACCCCGCCTTGATGCGGTGCGCCCCATTCCCGGGAATCAGCGAGAGCTCTTCGCTGACCTCGAGGCCGGTGCTCGACCGGCGCTGCGACTGGCCGGAGTTTCCGCCGAAGCTCAAGTTCGATACCGTCTGGGTCCCGTCGTTCAGCGCCGAAATGACCTGCACTCGCCCCTGGGGCAGATCCTCGAACGCCTCACCCCGCTGGGAGCTCCCCGACAAATAGGCGCGAAACTCGTTGATCACTTTGGTGCCGAACCGGGAGTTCAGCGTCGCCATGCCCCCGCCCCCGGAGGAGCGGGTCGTGCCGCCGCTCGACGGGACCGAGAGCTGGCCCACACCCGTGGGTTCGCTCCGATTCTGCCTCCCGTCGCCGCGGACGGTGAGCGTCTGGTTGCTGCTCAGCATGAAGTCGAGCCGCGCGATGCTGGAGAGATCGTTCGTCGAGCGGCTGGCCAGACTGTCGTTGGTGTAGAGCGGCAACCCGCGGTCGGTCAGAAAGCCGAGGAACCGGCTCGCCGAATCGGGCGCCAGCCCGAGACGGTTGAGTGAGGAGGGCGAGGCCGAGAGCAGCGACTGGAGGCCGTCGTCGCGGAAGCGCCCCTGGCCGGAGAGGAAGTAGAAGATCTTGTTCCGCACCAGCGGTCCGCCGATGCCAGCCGAGAGCTGATGCTGGGTGAAACCCTGGGCAAAGGCGGTGCTGTCGCCGGCGCTCACCGAGAGGTCGCGGTCGCGGAGGCCATAGTTGCCGGTGCCCCGGATGGAGTTGGTCCCGCCCATCGTCGTGGTCGCGACCTGGCCCCCGCTGAACTGTCCTCGCGCCACATCGTAGCTGTTTGTGATCACGCGGGTGTTCCGCACTGCGTCCTGCGGAACGCCGGTGCCGCCAAACGTCAGTCCATCGAGCGTGGTGCTGTTGCTCGAGGGGCGCTGTCCCGCGACGGAGAAGCCCGCGGCCGTACTATCGGTGCCGGTCACCGAGACGACACCAGGCGCCAGCGTCGCGAGAATCGTGAGGTCGCTCGCGTCGATAGGAAGCCGCGCGGCCCGCTCCGCGTTGATGGCCCGCTCGATGCTGCCCGGGGTCGGCGGGCCACCGTCCCCGCCGATCGGCGGACCCTGGCGGCCCCGCACGATGATTTCCGCGAGCCGGGTTGTCGGCGTGCCGAGGGTGACGTTGGTGATCAGCCGGTCCTCGTCGGCCTGCCGGGCGACGGTGCGCATCACCGGGGTCTTCCCGATCGCGCGGACGATCAGCCGGTACTGTCCCCCGCCATCCGGAAAGAGCAGGGTATAGCGGCCGCGCGGGTCGGTCTTGGTCGTCCGAACGATCTGGGTTTCGATGGACGTGGCTTCGACGACCGCGTCCGGCACCGGCTGGCCGGCGCTGTCGCGGACGATCCCGGTCAGCACGTCCGTCGTGGTGCCGACCTGGGCACGGAGCAGCCGGGCCGGCGCGAGCGCAAGCAGCAGAGCGATCACGGCGGCGACACACCATCGGAAGCGTCGCATCTACTTCCCCTCGCTGACGGGCTCGTACACCCGGCGCATCTCGATTCCCCGCGGCAGACGCGATCCAGTCACCTTCACGAGGAGTACCAGCTCCCCGGTAGCGGAATCCCGCCAGTAGGTCTCCTTGACGGTGCCAAGAGACGGCAGCTTTCGCTCGATGCTGAGGCTGCCGTCCTTCCATTTCGCGGTGATCTCGGCGTCTTCGCCGATGAGTTGTGGCTCCCGGGTCTTCCGGCCGTTGGTTGGGTAGGTTGCCAGCTGTCCGCTGGCGTCGCTGACAGCGATGGTGGAATCGGTCTGCCGGATGAGCACCTGGAGCACGGGACGCAGGAATCCTTGCAGAACCGTCGGATCGAAAGCGGACCCGGGCCGTCCTCCGCCGGGCACACCGCGGGTCCTGCCGGCGCCCAGAGGGGGCATTCCCCGCTGGCCTTCGTATCCTTGCCCATCGCCCCCGCGGCTCTCGCCCATCTCCTGGCTCTTCTCCGGATTGAGCCGCCAGAGGCCGGACAGAGCCGCCCGGGGCTGCTGGGCGACGGATCTCCCGGGGATCACCAGTCCAAGTGCGAGAATTGCCAGCAGCATTGATACGCTTCCTCAGTGTTGACCGATCACAGGTTGGACATCGACTCGGCCAAAGTGTTAACGCTCAGCCTGCGTGGAATGTTGGGCAGGGGCTGCCAGGAACCGTCAGCCATCAGACGTCAGCCATCAGCCGTCAGCTGAAGGCTGATGGCTGATGGCTGATAGCGAGGATTCTCAGAACCCCACTGCCACCGACGCCGCGACGCTGCGCCCCAGCCCGGGAAATCCGTAGACCGGCTCGTACCTGGAATCGAACAGGTTCTCCACTCGCGCCCGGAGGCTGATTCCGCGGCCGGCTTCGAAGGATCCGTAGAGGCGGGCCACGGCGTAGTCACCCGGATCGACACGGATCGACGGAAAGCTGTTGAAATCGGTGTCCTGCCGACCCGCCACCACCAGAATTCCGAAGCCGACCACGGCTCGCGTCCCGAGGTCCACCCCGGCGTCGCCGCTCAGGGTATGCCGGGGGCGCCTGATGAGCCGCTCGAGCGCCGGGTCCGTTTCCGAGAGACTCACCGCACTCAGGATCGTCCACGCGAGCCGCGCATCGACCGGACCCGCGTTGACCCGCGCACTCGCTTCGACGCCCTGTGTGCGCGCGCGATCGACGTTGACGTTGCGCCCCTTGGCGGGAAAGTCCGCCCCCTCGAAGCCGATCAGGTCTTTCAGCGAATTGTGGAACCAGGTCACTCCGAGCGTCGCCCTCCCATTGGCGACCACCTGATCGACGCCGGCATCCCAGCCCCGCGAGCGCTCCGGGCGGATCCCGGGGTTGGGCTCCTGAAACACGCTCCCGAAACGGGCGGCGAGGCTCGGGGGCATGAAGCCGGTTCCCAATGAGGCGCGGAGCTTGGTCCCGGAGGATGCGATGCGCCACGCACCGGTGACTCGCCAGGTAATGGCGTCGTCGAATGTGTTGTAGTTGTCGCTACGGACCCCCGCGGTGAGCGCAAGCGCCTCCAAAGGAGCGAGGGCCGCCTCGGCATAGACACCGAACAGCCGGTCGTCGAGCGACTCCCCGTCGCTTGTCGCGCTGCTCCACTCCCGGTTGATTCCCGACACCAGCGTGGTGCGAGACCCGACGAGCACGGTGTTCTGCCAGTCGAGCACGCGGCGTGAATTGCCCAGTGTGAAACTGAACTCGTCACCGCCATTGAACCGGCCGGTTCCCTTGGTGTACTGCTCCTGGCCGCCCAGGGTGAGCCGGCTCCGCCACCGGTCGAGGGGCACCGCTTCGAGCCAGACGGTCGCGAGATTGTTCTCGAAGGTCGTGGTGCCCTCCGGCGTCGTATTGGTGGTGCGCAGATCGCCGGGACTCGTGTAGGTCTGCTGCAGGCCGCGAAACGTCGCTCCCGTTTCGAGGCGGCTTCCCACCCGGTAGTCGAACCGGAGCAACTGGGTGCGTTGATCCCAGTCGTTGGGCCGGCGCTCGTTCTCCGTACCGTTGACGGTGACGGATGCGGCGAGACCCAGGTCGCCCGTCCGTCCGCTCGCCGAGAGGCGGCCCCGCCAGCTCTCGAACGAACCGCCCTCGACCTCAGCGACCCCTCGTCCGGGCCCTTCGCCTCTCGCCGCGTCGAGTGAAACCACGCCTCCGATCGCGGCTCCGCCATAGAGTGTGCTCTGCGGTCCTCGCACGATCTCCAGCCGGCCCAGGCCCGCGAGATCGACGCCGCCGAGAAAGCTCCCTGCATTCGTATTGGCGTCGTTGACACGGATGCCGTCGACCAGAAGCAGCGTCTGGGACGACGAAACCCCTCGCAGAAAGAGCGACGACACCGCGCCCGGCCCGCCGTTGCCGAGCACCACTCCTCCGGGGGCGAGCTGGAGCGCGTCCCGGAGCGAGAAGAGCTGCCGGCGCTTGAGCTCCCCGGGAAGCAACAGATCGGCGCTGCTGCCCACGTCACGAAGCGGGGTGGGGGAGCGGGTCGCGGTGACCACCAGCTCCTCGAGGCGGGTGGAGTCGCGGGTCTGCGCTTGGACGGCGGGCACGACGAAAAGTCCCAGCAGAATTGCGGTGCGGACGAGCATGATGTCCTCCGGGGACCAACGTGGTGTCCCGGCACGGAGGCCAGACTGGGTGGAGAACGGGTGGATGCCGGTTGGTACCAGCCGTCCAGCCGTCCAGCCGTCTTGTACCAGTTTGATCCACGGGGTCTTCGGTGGGGACACCTCGGGCCCCGCTCCCCCCCCTCGAGGGAATCGTGCGGGAGCAAACGAGGCCGGTCTCCTGGCTCGAGGCGCCGTCGCCGGCCTTCCCGGGATCCATCCCCAGTGGCAGGGTGAGCGACGGCAGTGTGCCTCTTACAGTGGCGGGGCCGCGCCGGTGTTGCACCGGACTTCCGGGTGGCCGCGTTTGCCGTAAAGCAATTGTGGTGCGCAGTCTATAGGAGCACCCCGCGCTTGGCAAGCGCCGCCCCGCTACATTCGCGGGGTATGCTCGGAATCCTCACCGCCCTCCTGCTGCAGACCGCTTCCCCTCCGCTCGCGATCGAGCAGCGGCTCGCGGGTGCTCTCGATCTTTCGGTGGGTGACACGGTGCGGGTCCGTCAGGAGCCGGGCGCCCCCGGCCTGCTGATGGTGGTGGGAGCGATTTACCAGCCGCGCTCCGATCCAGCGACGGTGCTGCGCAATGAATTCCACGCGCGGTTCCACCTCTCCGACCTCGCCGGCCTGCTCGGCGCCCCCGACCGGATCGATCGCGCCGGAGTGAGCCTTCGGCCCGGCGTCGATCCTGATTCCGCCGCGCGGAGGCTCGACCGCCTGGCGGTGGGGTTCCGGGTACGGCCGTCCGCGGAGATTGCCTCCGAATCCTCGCGCACCTTCCTCGTGGTGAGCCGCTTCCATCGCGCCATCGGCGTGATCTCCATCGTCGCGAGCGCGATCTTCCTCCTCTGCATCATGTTGCTCAAGGTCGAGGAGCGCCGTCTCGACGCGGCGGTCATGCGGATGATCGGGGTCCGCCGCCGCACCGTTTTTGCAGCGCTTCTCCTCGAGGCCTGCCTCATCGCGCTCCTCGGCGCGGCGCTCGGCATCGGACTCGCGTCGGTCTCGACCGCCGTCATCAACGCGTATTACGGCCATCGCTTCGAGACCGACCTTCGCTTCGCGCTGCTCACGCCCGGCATCACCCTCTTCGGCGCTACCCTCTCCCTCCTGCTGGGCGTGCTGGCCGGCGGAATTGCCGCGGCGCGCCTGGTGCATACCCGCCCCCTCGTCCTCTGGCGCCGCGGATGATCCTCGTCGCGGCAAAGAATCTTGCCCGCCACCGGGTGCGGAACACCCTCGCGGTCCTCGGCATCGCGGTCGCGGCGGCGCTGCTGCTCGACATGGTGATGCTGGCCGGCGGCATGGAGCGCTCCTTCGAGCGGATGCTGCTGTCGCGGGGCTACCAGATTCGTCTCGCCCCCAAAGGCACACTCCCCTTCGATACCGAAGCGACCTTCCCCGGTGCGGCGGCGCTCTCCGCCAGGCTTCGTGCCGACCCGAGGATCAGCGCAGCCGGTGCGGTGCTCGGGGGCGCGCTGTTGACCACGACGGGCGATTCGCTTCTCCCGCTCGCAGGCATGGGGGTCGAGCCGGAAGGGCAGGGACTCTACGAGCTCGATCGCGGCGCCGATCTCGCCCCCGCCGACACCATTGGCATTGTAATCGGCGCAACCGTCGCCACCGCGACCGGATGGCGGCTCGGCGATACGGTGCGGATCACCGCCGGAACCGATCCGCAGGTGGCGCGCGCGCTGAGCGAGCGGCGGCTGGTGGTGCGCGGAGTCGTCCACTGGCTCTACGAGGCACGGGGCCAGCGCACCGTGGGGATCGCGCTGCCGCTGATGGGCGCGCTCAATCGCGCGGACGGGGATCGCGCCTCGATGATCATGGTCAAGGTCGGTCGTGATGCGGACGTCGAGGCGGTGGCGTCGGAGATCCGGCGGCTCGCGCCGGGAGTCGAAGTCAACAGTGTCACGACGCTGGTGGCGCGGTTTCGCACCCGGCTCACCTACTTCCGGCAGCTCTCGCTGATCCTCGGCACCATCAGCCTCTTCGTCGGAATCCTCCTGGTGACCACCCTGCTCACCATCACGGTCAACGAGCGGCTGGGCGAGATCGCGACGCTCAGGGCGATCGGTGTAAGCCGGGGAGGGATCGTGCGTCGGGTGCTGGCGGAGGGGGCCCTCCTCACGCTCGCCGGCAATTCCATCGGGCTCCTGCTCGGGCTCGCGACGGCGCGCTATCTCGACGGGATTCTCACCTCCTTTCCCGGTCTCCCGGCGGCGATCTCCTTCTTCGTTCCGGAAAGAGGCGCGGTCACCCGCGCGGCGGTGGCACTTCTCGCCGCGGGATCGATCGCCGGAGCATGGCCCGCGTGGCGGGCGGCGCGGGCGCCGATCGCTGCCACTCTGAGAGAGGAGGCGACGTGAGCGATGCTCCCGCCCTGCTCGACGCACGCGATCTGGTCAAGGATTTTCGGCTCGGCGGGCGATCGGTGCGCGCCCTGCGCGGCGTCTCCGTCGCGGTGCGGAAGGGAGAGTACGTCGGGATCACCGGTCCATCCGGAAGCGGGAAGTCCACGCTGCTGCACACCCTCGGCGGGCTCGATGCGCCGGACTCGGGGACGGTGTTGCTCGAAGGAGTGGCGCTCGACCAGCTTCAGGATTCCGCGCTCACCCGTCTCCGCCTGCTTCGGATGGGCTTCGTCTTCCAGCGATTCCATCTCCTGCCGGTGCTCACGGCGCTGGAAAACGTCGAGCTCCCGATGGCCGAAGCGGGCGTCGGGCGGGCGGAGCGAAAGGTGCGGGCACGCGAGCTGCTGGAGTACGTGGGACTCGCGGAGCGCGCGGATCATCGAGCAACGCAGCTCTCCGGCGGAGAGATGCAACGCGTCGCGATCGCCCGCGCGCTGGCCAACCGGCCGGCGCTGCTCTTTGCGGATGAGCCAACCGGTGAGCTCGATCTCTCGACGGGCCGGCAGATCCTGGAGCTCTTCCGGCGGATGAACGAGGACGGGATGACGATCGTGGTGGTGACCCACGACGAGCACTTGGCCGCCGAAGCCTCACGAACGATTCACCTGCTGGACGGACGACTGGTCGGCAGCGCGTCTAGCTCCCTAGCTCCCTAGCTCCCTTGTTCCTCACCCTCGCCGTCCGCCATCTCTTTGTCCGCAAGGGCAGGGCTTTCCTGCTCCTCTTCGGCTATGCGATCGGCGTGGGTGTCATGCTCGTGCTCCTCTCGGTCGGCGAAGCGATGCTGATCCAGTCGCGCGATGTCGCGCTGGTGGGGGGCGGAGAAGTCACCGCGCTGCCGGAGGGCATCGACCTCGAGGGGCTCCGAACCGGGTCGCAGAGCGGGCTCTTCTACGGGATCGATCGGGCGCGCTTCGTTACCCGGCAGCTGCTGGGAGGTCCCCGGCACCGGGATGTCGTCGCCGCGGTGTCACCGGTGATCGAACAGAAGCTGGTGTACCTCACGCATGCGGGGCGAACGCTCACGGTCCGGGCCGGAGGGGAGATTCCCAGTAGAGCGGCCGCGGTCGGCGCGAGTCTCCGGCTGGTGGAGGGACGATGGGAGGACACCAGGGGGGATGTCGCATACGTCAATCCCTCGCGGGAAGAGCTCTACGACGAGCTGGACCGCTTCCACCTTCCCGTGGTCAACGATTCGACCTGGGGAGAATGGCACTACTTCAATGTGGCGACCGGGCCTGAAGAGTGGTGGTATCTCTCCTACGTCGTCGGAGGACTGGTGGGACGGGGTCGCTGGGGAGGGCAGCTCCTGGTCACCCACCACCGTCCCAACGGATCGCTTCGCCGGTACGTGACGGCGATTCCTTCGGACGAAGTGCAGCTCGACACCTCGAGCGCGGATCTGATCCTGGGGCCGAGCAGCGTGCGCCAGCACGCAGGGGTCTATCAAATCAGGGGACGAGCTCCCGGGCTGGCGTTCGATCTCGAAGTCACTCCGCAGGCGAACCAGTTCTTTCCCGCGGTGGAGCTCCAGGAGGAGAAGTTTCGTTCCGGATATGTTGTTCCCGCGCTGCGTGCCTCGGCGACCGGGAAGTTCTGCGTCGACGGCCTCTGCCGGCCGGTACAGGGCGCCGCCGCGTATCACGATCACAACTGGGGAGTGTGGAGGGGCACCACCTGGGAGTGGGGAGTGGGCGCCGGCAAAACGTTCACTCTCCTCTATGGCGGAGTGCTGACCAAGGGCAGGGGTACCGCGTCGGGATCGTCGCCCTTTTTTCTGGCGTTGTTCGATTCGCTGGGCGCGCTGCAGGTATACCGATTCGAGCAAGTGAATCAGAGCGGTGCGCGACCGGCCCGCGGCGCCCCCGGCATACTGTCACCCACCGCGCTCGATTTCGTTGCCCGGCGGGATCGCGACACACTTCGCCTCAGCATTCGGGTGCTCGATGCACAAGGCAGCCGCTCCGATGCCGGAGGCTTCGGACGATGGTTCCTTCAGCTCCGGGGAGAATTCACACTCGACGGCACGGCGGCGGGGACCCGGATCAGCGACAAAGGCAGGGGATTCTTTGAGACGTACGTGGGAGGTGGTGAGCGGTAAGCGGTAAGCGGGAAAGGCACTTCCCGCTCACTGCTCACCGCTCACTGCTCACCGCTCTCTAGTTCCCTCCCCACCGCAACCCGATCGAGATCGGAATGAAACCGGTGGAAGAACCCTCGGTCTGTACGCTTATGTACCGGCCCTCGAGGAACACGGCCATGCGACTGCCCGCCTTGACCGTCAGTCCGGCGCCGAGGTTAAATGCGAACTTCGTGTCACCCGGACCTTCAATGGAGCCGACCTTGCTCTTCACGTTGAAGAAGCCAACGCCACCCAGCACGTACGGGCGCAGCTTGGCGGCCATGCTGCCAAGTGACAGGACGACGTCACCGTTGGCTCCGAGCAGCCTCGTGGATGCGTCACTGACCCCGTCTACCGAGTGCTTTACATACATCCCATCGATCCGACCGCCGAGCATGCCGTTGGCCCCAGTAATCCCGGCGACAACCTGCCCCAGCCAACCGGTCTTGTACGTGTCGCCGAAGTTGCCCATCGGTAACGACAGTCCGGCGCCAAATCCGACATATCCGCGCGCCTGTGCCGCAGCCGGAGCCGCCAGTGCCGCAGTCAGCATTCCGGTTGCCACGAGAGTCACTACAGAGCGCTTCATTGAACACCCTCCTGATGGGAAAAAGACGCCCGGAGTGGGAGTCTCGACTCTATTCTCTGTGCTCCTTAATCTAAGCCGGGGAGTGGGATCGGTGGGAGCCTGGAAAGGGCTGCCGGATGAAAACCGGCCAGTACTTCCCGGGTGAATGTATTCTTCGTTATGAGCACTCCCGCCGAGCCGACCAACATGAATGCGCTGGCCCGCGAGCTGGTGGACACCTTCGCCGGCGCCTGGTCGAAGGGGCAGCTCGACCGGATCATCTCCGTCTTCAACACCGATGCGGTATTTCAGGAGACTCCCTTCGCTGAGCGGCTCGAGGGGACCGAGGCGATCCGCCGCTATTGGAGCGACGTCCCCTATCATCAGTCGGAGATCACCGTGACCACGGGAGAAATCTACGTGGCAGGTCCCTGGTTCTCGACCGAGTTCAAGGCGATTTTCCGGCGCCGCCGTACCGGCGAGTGGGTGGAGGCGAGAGGTGCCCTGTTCTGTGAAACGGGTGACGGCCGCATCGCGGAGATGCGGATGTACTGGCATCGAAAGCCCTAGTCCACAGAACCGGAATTCGGGCGATCATTCTGTCCCTGAGCGCGGACACCAAGCCGGGGAGTGGGTCAGGTTCAAGTCGTTATCCGGCAGAAACTTACGCGGGGATCCAGAGTGGCATGAAACTGGATATTGCGTGGACAGTTGGTTCGGTGTCCATTTCGGATAGCAGTTGGATCGTCCGCAGTCCCGGAGGCTCGTATGATGATTCTCCTTGCAGCACTCTCCGCACTCAGCAGCTCGCCGAGCGCGGAAGCCCGGGAAGCCCGGCGCATCGAGGCCGTTCGTCCGCCGGTTCGCCTCTGGATGAACAACGATCGTCGCTACCGCGAGGGCGACCGGGTCCGGCTCCAGGTGGACGCCGATGTCGACGGCTTCCTGCTGGTGCTGAACATCGATCCCAACGGAAGACTCCGGGTGCTCTTCCCGCTCGATCCCCGTGACGATAACCGGGTGCAGGCGGGACGGCGTTATGAGGTGCGCGGCGAGACGTACGACGCCGCCTTCCGCGCCGGGGGGGACGGAACCGGCCTCATCTATAGCGCGGTTTCGGAAGAGCCGTGGCGCTTCGATGAGATCGTCCTCGCCGACCGGTGGGACTACACCCGGCTCGAGATCGATCGTCGGACGGCCGATCCGGAGCCCGAAATCACCGAGCTCGTCCAGCGGCTCGCCGGTCCGCGCGGCTTCGACTATGACGTGATGGGGTATCGGGTGTACGGGGAGTCAACCTACTCCACCTACAACACCAACGTGTATCCCGGCAGCACGACCTACATCAACGACGATTACCTCTACTGCAACAACTGGAACTGGCGCTACGACGGCTGCCGTCGCTGGCCCTTCGACGGCGGCTGGTCGTTCGGCCTCGGCTTCTACAATCCCTACTACTACGGCTATTACCCGTACCGATACGGGTCCGGGTACGGGTATCCCTACTATCCGTACCGATACGGGTCCGGGTACGGGTATCCCTACTACCCGAGCCGGCCGTCGTATCCGTCGAGCAGGGGGCCGGCGCTGGCGGGGCGGCCCCGCAGCTACACGATCGTGCCGAGAGGGACGTTGGGGAATTCGAACCGCCCGGGAAGCGCCGTCACCGGCCCGGCCCGGGGGCCCTCTCGTGAGGTGGGAGCTCCGCCGATCGACTGGCGGGCACGAGGTGCTCGGCCGGTGCGTGGCGGGGTTGGACGGGATGGTCCGAATGTGACGATTCCCGAGGCCACCCCACCCGCCCGGCGCGCGCGGGGTGGCGAGTACTCCAGGCCGCCCGAGAATTCGGGACGGGGCGACGCACGACCTTCGCGCGGTGAGCCGTCAAGCCGGGAAGTTCCGCGCGACCGGAGTGAACCCTCCCGTCGCGGTCCGGACCGGTCGGCTCCCCCGCAGCGCGCCGAACCGACGCGCGACTCAGGACCGAGGCAGGCTCCGCCCCAGGCGTCGAGCGGTGGTAATCGAGGTGGGAGTAGTGGAGGGCATTCGAGACCGAGAAAGCCGTAGGCTGGGGGTGAAGCGGGAAGCGGGAAGCGGGAAGGGGAGGTTCTTCTCCCTTCCCTTTCCCCCTTCCCCTTTTCCCCTTCCCCCTTCCCCCTTGCCCCTTCCCCCTTCCCCCTTCCC
>CAZHSO010000010.1:0-19424 GCA_964535105.1 uncultured Gemmatimonas sp. | reverse complement strand
GGGAGTTGGGGGTTGGGGGTGAGTCTCCCCAATCCCCAGCTCCCAAC
Source organism: uncultured Gemmatimonas sp. (assembly GCA_964535105.1). Classification (GTDB taxonomy): domain Bacteria; phylum Gemmatimonadota; class Gemmatimonadetes; order Gemmatimonadales; family GWC2-71-9; genus JABFSM01. Next base: position 19,377 of record CAZHSO010000010.1, on the reverse strand, counting down.
TCCTATCCTCCCTTCCTCCTCGCATAATCCAATCCCCACTCCATCAGATCCGCCCCTCGCATGCCGACTCGCATGGCAGCTTCCACCGCCTCATCCTCTCCCATTCCCTTGTCGATGATGAAATAGGGAATGAGCGCGCCTCCCACCCGGTTGGCGCTGGCGCAGTGGAAGAGCATCGGGCGGCTTTGATCGGCGCTCCGCCGCACCGTATCCAGGACGCGATCCATCACGCCGTCGTCCAGTGAGTCCTGGCGGACACTGACATTCACGTACTCCATGCCGAGCCCGCGCACGACCTGGGCCTCATCGAAGGGGCGGGGCTCCATCGGGTCGCGAATGTCGAGAACTACCTGGCCCCCTGCGGCGTGGAAGGCCTCGAGCGCTACCGCGCTCGGCTGGCCCGCGGTGGCGAGTCCGGGGAGGGGGAGCGAGGCGTTGGGGACGCCGGAGAGGGCCTGCAGGATGTTTGACATGCGACAAACGTCAACGGTCAACGGTCAACGGTCAACGGTCAACGGTCAACGGTCAACGGGAGGGGCCGCTATCTTTCCTCCCATGCTCCGTCTGGCAATCGCTCAAATGAAGCCTTTCAAGGGGGCCTATCAGCGTAATCTGGCCCGCTTGGGCGAGCTGCTCGGCAGCTTCGCGAAGGACCCCGAGCCCCCCGACCTCCTCATCCTGCCGGAGACCGCCCTCACCGGCTACTTCGTCGAGGGGGCGGTGCGGGAGCTGGCTCGGAGCGCCGAGGAGCTCTACGCCGATCTCTCCGGGTTGCATCAAACATCAGGAGCGCCACCGCTGGACATCGCCGTTGGTTTCTATGAGATGTGGCGGACCCGACTGCACAACTCCGCGCTGGTCGCTACTCTTGGCGGCCCCGACGCGGGGATCCGCCACGTGCACCGCAAGGTCTTCCTTCCCACGTACGGCGTGTTCGACGAGGAGCGGTTCGTGGAGCCGGGGCGGTCGGTGCGAGCGTTCGATACCCACTGGGGCCGGGCCGCTGTGATCGTCTGCGAAGATGCTTGGCACTCGCTGGTGCCCACGATCGCCGCGCTCGACGGCGCGCAGCTCCTGCTGATCGTGAGCGCGAGTCCGGCGCGCGGGCTCGCACCCGACGAAGGGGGAGAAGAGCGTCCGGCGAGCCTGCTTCGCTGGGAGCGCACCATTCAGGCAATCGCCGGCGAGCACGGGATCTATGCCGTGCTGGCGCAGCTCGTCGGCTTCGAGGGCGGGAAGGCTTTCCCCGGCGGATCGCTCGTGGTGGGGCCCCGCGGCGATGTGCTGGCGCGCGCCAGGGTGTTCGAGGAAGATGTCCTGAGGGTGACGGTCGAGCTCGATGAGATTCCCAGGGTGCGCGCCGATATGCCGCTGCTTTCCGATCTCGAGGTGCGGCTTCCGCACCTGCTGGAGGAGCTCGCAGGGAATCGATCGATCGAGTCCAGCGGCAAGAATGCTCGCTCGCGGGAACCGGGCGTCCAGCCGTCCAGCCGTCCAGCCGTCCGGTCTCCCCAGCCTTCGCGCCTCGGCTCTCGCAACGATCCGCTCGCCATCGATCCCGAGCTCACCCGTCGCTGGCTGGTCGAGTTCCTGAAGGATGAAGTGGTGCGGCGGCGGGGGTTTACTCGTGCGGTGTTGGGACTCTCCGGCGGCGTGGACAGCGCGGTCGTCGCGCATCTCGCGGCGGAGGCGCTGGGCGCGGAGAACGTCACCGCGCTCCGGATGCCCTATCGCTCCTCGAGTCCCGAATCGTACGAGCACGCAGGACTGGTCATCGAGGCGCTCGGGCTGTCTGCCGAGAGCATCGACATCACCGCCGCGGTGGACGGGCTCGCTTCGCACCTCGGCGATCGCCCCGATCCCGCTCGGGTCGGCAACATCTGCGCGCGACTCAGGATGACCGCGCTCTTCGATCGCTCCGCCGCGCTCGGGGCGCTCCCGCTCGGCACCGGCAACAAGACCGAACGACTGTTCGGCTATTTCACCTGGCATGCCGACGATACGCCCCCGGTCAATCCGATCGGCGACATGTTCAAGACCCAGGTGTGGGCGCTCGCCCGGCACCTCGGGGTGCCCGAGGCCATCGTTACGAAGGCGCCGACCGCCGACCTGGTCGCAGGCCAGACCGACGAAGGCGACTTCGGCATCAGCTACGCCAAAGCCGACGCGATCCTGCACTGGCTGCTCATGGGCTATGCTGCCGACGCGATCGCCGCGGCGGGATATACCGCGGAGGAGGTGGAGCTGGTCCGCCGACGCCTCGACTCGACGCACTGGAAGCGGAAGCTGCCGACGGTGGCGATGGTGAGCCAGACGGCGATAGGCGAGTATTATCTCAGGCCCGTCGACTACTGACGGTGAGCGGTGAGCAGTGAGCGGGACCTACCTCCCACCGCTTACCGCTTACCGCTTACCGCTCACCGCTCACCAGCAAGGAGCTCACCGAGTGGTGCCAGAATCCCGTGTGATGTCGTTCTCCCGCGGGGAAATCACGACCTTCGTGATGCCCCACATGCAGAACGTGCTGGGCGACCTGTTCGGCGGGCATCTCATGGCGCTGGTCGACCAGGCGGCTGCGGTGGCGGCAATCCGGCATGCGGGCGGCCCCGCGGTGACCAAGTCCATCGACCGGCTCGACTTTCACCAGCCGATTCCGGTGGGCGCACTCGTCACCTGCTACTCCACGGTGGATTTCGTCGGGAACAGCTCGATGGACATCACCGTCAACGTGTACTCCGAACAGGTGAGCACCGGCGCCCGCCAGCACACCCACACCGCGCACGTGGTCTTCGTCGCCATCGACATGGCGCGGAAGCCGAAACGGGTGCCGCGTCTCGTGCCTGAGACCGCGGAGGAGCAGGCCCGCTACGAGGAAGCGCGGGTGCGGCACGAATCGCGGAAGCGCGGGTGAGTCAGCACGTCGTCGCCGTCCTCTCGGGGGGCGGGGCCAAGGCGGCGGCGCACCTGGGCGCGATGCGGGCGCTGCTGGCGGCCGGGATCGTGCCGAGTCATTACGTCGGCACGTCGATGGGCGCCGTCATCGGGAGCGGCCTGGCGGCGGGACTCACCCCCGATCAGGGGGCGGAGCGGCTGCTCGCCGTCCGACAGCGGGACGTCTTCGCCATCGATCGTACCGCGCTCATTCGCGGGTTATGGTCCCGCGCGCTGCTGCGCCCGGAGCCGTTTCGCAGGACGCTGGAGGACCTGCTTCCCGTCGCCCGATTCGACCAGCTGGCCGTGCCGCTTTCGGTGACCGCGACCGATCTCGACAGCGGCGAGGAGCTGGTCTTCGGCGCGGGCGGGGAGCAGGTCCCGCTGCTCGATGCGCTCTGCGCGAGCTGTGCGCTGCCGCCTTTTTTCCCACCCTTCGAGATCAACGGACGGCGCTGCGCCGACGGCGGCCTCCGCGCCGTCGTACCGCTCGCCGTGGCCGCGAGAATTCCGGCCGATCTCGTGGTCGCGGTGGACGTCGGCTCCGGGTTCGACATGCTGCCGAAGGAAGGCGCCGGTCCCGAACCTCCGGCGCTGATCCGTTCGCAGGGGGACGCCCAGCGAGTCCTCATGGCGAGCAACACCGCGCTTGCCCGCGAGCTCTGGGAGCGCACACCGGGCCGCGCGCCGCTGCTCTGGATTCGCCCACGAGTGCGGCTCGGCGAAACCTTCGCCACCGACCAGCTCAAGTGGTACCTGGAGGAGGGTGAACGCGCCGCAACGTCGGCTCTCGCCGCGCGCAGGACTTGACCTTCCGGCCTCCCCGTCGAATGTTAGGTATCCACCCTTGCAACGATGGCGGAGGATGACGTGGAAGAAGCGCGCATCTTCACCCTCGAGGAAGCGGAGCGCACCCTCCCGCTTCTGCGGCGGATCCTGACCGATCTCCGCGCGGAGTACCGAACCTGGCAGGACGCCGGGGCGGACTATGAGCTGCTCACCGCCGGCGCCCGCGCCGAGCGGGGAGAGAGCGAGGAGCTGCTGGTGGCGCGCCGGGCCATGACCGATTCGGCCGACCGGATCAGCGGATATCTCGACGAGATCGCGGCGATCGGCTGCCTGTTCAAGGGATTCGACGCAGGACTCGTGGACTTCTACACCCTGCGGGAGGACCGCCTGGTCTTTCTCTGCTGGCGGGTCGATGAGGACCATATCACCCACTGGCACGATGTGGAGTCGGGTTATGCCGGCCGCCAGCCGGTGGACTCCACCTTCCTCACGACCACGCTCTCGTGAGACACCTGCTCAGCTTCCTGCACAGCTTTGGATTCGTACTCTGGATGGGTGGCAGCTTCGCCGTGATGGGCACCGGCATGCTCATGCGGCAGTTGGCGAGGAACGAGTTCGGCGTGGCGATGGCGGTGCAGGGACGGCTGCTGCGGGGGATGATTCTCCCCGGGGTGGTCATGGTGGTGCTCTCCGGCCTCATGATGACACTCCGCCTCTATGGCTCGGCGACCTCCGTCAGCGGATTTCCGATGTCGCTCATGGTCATGCAGGGCGCCGGACTTCTGGCGGCGGGGATCACCTTCGTCGTCACCGTTCCCACCGTCACCCGGCTCTCCCGGCTCGATCCCATCGGACCGCACGCGCCCCTCTTCGACGCGCTCCGGCGCCGGGCGAGGATGGCCGGGATGGTGGCAGGGGCGCTGGGCGTCATCGCGCTGATCAGCGGGGTGTTGTTGCGGTGAGCGGTACGCAGTGAGCGGTAAGCGGTGAGCGGTGAGCGGTGAACGGTGAACGGTGAGCGGGACCAGCCGCTCCAGTGCAGTTCCCGCTAACCGCTTACCGCTTACGCTTTTGGCCCGTGATACACAAGAGGACAACAGGGCACTCCCCGCACTTCGCTATTCTGGCTGTACAGATCGTCGCCCCCAGCTCCATGATCGCCTGATTGAATGCCCACGCTCGCGCACCCGGCGCGGGATTAAGGCGTGCGGCGGTATCCCAGAGCATTCGTTCTCCCGCCGCACTCTTCGGCGCACGGGGATGGAAGGCCCGCCGAAGCACCCGTGCGACATTGGTGTCCACCGCGGGCACCGCGCGCTCGAAGGCGAAGCTCGCCACCGCGCCCGCGGTGTAAGGTCCGATACCCGGAAGGCGACGAAGCGCTTCCACATCGTCCGGAATCTTTCCGCCGTGATCTTTCACCACGTCACGGGCGAGCCGGTGCAGATTGGCGGCCCTGCGATAGTACCCCAGCCCGTCCCACTCCTCCCGCACGCGCGCCGGCCTGGCTCGCGCGAGCGCTTCAACGGTGGGAAACCTTTCCAGAAACCGGTGGTAATACTCCTCGACCCGCACGACCTGGGTCTGCTGCAGCATGATCTCGGAGACGAGCACCCGGTACGGGTCGCGGGTGCGCCTCCAGGGGAGCTCTCGCCCGTGGCGGCGGAACCATGCCAGGAGCCTGCGTCGAAAGAGGGACGCGTGTTTGATCGGGGTGGACTTCGGGGGCATGGGAGCCCAAGATAAGGAGCCCTTATGACGTCTACCATCCTGCAGCTTCCGCGGTTCACCGGTCGGCTGATCTTGGGCTTCCTGGCGCAGTTCGGCCGGATGAGTCTCCTGGTGGTCGAGCTCTTTAGGGGCTTGGCCGAGGTGCGCATCTGGGTGCCTCGCACCGTGACGGAGGCGGCGACGGTCGGCGCCGGCTCGCTTCCCATTGTTTTCGTGATCGCCGCGTTCGCCGGCGCGGTAACCGCCTTCCAGGCGGGATACCAATGGCAGACCAATCTTCCGGTCTACGTGCTGGGCACGCTGATCGTCGAGACCATCGTCCTCGAGCTGGGTCCGGTGCTCATCGGCCTGGTCCTGGCGGGCCGGATCGGCGCGCGGTACGCCGCGGAGCTCGGCACCATGCGGGTGACCGAGCAGATTGACGCGCTCGAGTCGCTGGGCCGCTCGCCCGCCTCCCACCTGATCATCCCGCGGGTGCTCGCGGCGACGCTGATGCTGCCGGTGCTGGTGATCTTCGCTGACGTGGTGGCGGTGGGCGCCGGATGGATCAGCGTCAAGCAGGTGCTGCCGGTGACCGACGCGGATTTCGCCTACGGCGCCAAATACTTCTGGCGGCCTTTCGACGCCTACTACTCGCTGATCAAAGCCACCAGCTTCGGGTTCGCCATCGGGCTGATCTCCTGTTACATGGGCTTCAATACCAAGCAGGGAGCGGAGGGAGTCGGGAAGTCCACGACCGCGGCGATCGTCACCAGCTCGGTCGTGATCCTGCTGCTCAACGTGCTCCTCGCCAAGATCCTGCTCAACGCATGATCGAGCTGCGCGGCGTCAAGAAACGCTTCGGCGAGCAGGTGGTCCTTGACGGCGTGGACTTCGAGGTGCGCGAAGGGGAAACCCTCGCCCTGCTCGGGCCCTCCGGCACCGGCAAGAGCGTGCTCCTGAAGCACATCAACGGCCTCATCCGGCCCGATGCGGGCAAGGTGATCGTGGACGGGCTCGAGGTCGCCACGCTGCACCGGAAGGAGCTCTCCGAGCTGCGCACCCGGATCGGGTACGTGTTCCAGAACGGCGCCCTGTTCGACTCCATGAACGTCTTCGAAAACGTGCGGCTCGGGCTGTCGGATGAGACCAAGTTCAATGACCGGGAGTACGCCGAGGCCCGCGTCGCGGAATGCCTCAAACTGGTGAACCTGGCCCCCGAAACGATGAACAAGTTTCCGGCCCAGCTCTCCGGCGGCATGCGCAAACGGGTGGGCATCGCCCGGGCCATCGCCGGCGCGCCCAAGTACCTGCTCTACGACGAGCCGACCTCTGGTCTCGATCCGGTGAACGCCGACATCGTGGACGAGCTGGTGACGCGGCTCGATGAGGAGCTCGGCGTCACCAGCATCATGGTGACTCACGACGTGCGCGGCGCGTTCAACGTCGCCGACCGGATTGCTCTGCTCTCCGACGGGAAGATCGTGCTGCAGGGGACCCCCGAGGAGTTCCGGCAATCGGATGACCCGAAAGTGAAAGCGTTTCTCGAGCGCGATTTCGAGAATCCCTCCTACGCGGCCTGAGCCGAGCCCATGGATCTTCATTACAAGCAGGAAGTCACGGTGGGTGCGCTGGTGCTGGTCGGCGCGGCTCTCTTCATCGGCGGGTCGATGTGGCTGGGGGGCAAGCGATTTTCCCGGAGTCCGACCGTCGCCGTGCAGTTCTCCGATGCCGGGACCCTCAAGCGCGGCTCGCCGGTCAAGGTGTCCGGAGTGCAGCTGGGAATGGTGGACGACATCGAATTCCAGCGCTATGGCAAGGTCCTCGTGCGGCTCCATCTCGAGGAGGAGGTGCAGCCCCGGCGGGATGCGTCGGCCGAGCTCGCCACCGTCGGGTTGGTGGCGGACGCGATCATCAACTTCAATCCCGGCTCGTCTCCGGAGCCCCTCCCGGAGGGGGCGGTCATCGTCGGCACCGTACAGCGCGGCTTCATGGATATCGGATCGGAGCTCGGCGATCAGGCCAAGGGGGTGCTGACCGGCGTCGAGGCGATCAAGTTCAAGGAGGTCTCAGAGGATCTGCGGCGGTCGCTCCAGGCGTTCGAGCGGCTCGCGGGCGTCTACAGCAACACCACATCGGGACCGATCGCCCAGCTCACCACCACAGTGCAGGGGCTGCGCGCGGTGAGCGCGCGGATCGACTCGGTCCTCGTGGCGGCGCAGGTCGACAGAACCATGCGCACCGCCGACTCGATGATGGCGAATCTCGGGCGATTGTCCGTCTCGGCGCAGTCCACCGCGGCGCAGCTCGACAGCGTCCTTGCCAAGGTGAATCGCGGGGAGGGCTCCCTGGGCCAATTCATGTCGGACACGCTCTTCTACGGCAACTCCCAGCGGCTCCTCAAGTCGCTGCAGGACTTCATCGACGACCTGAAGAAGAACCCCGGCAAGATCGGGATTACGGTAAAGGTTTTTTAGCGTTCCTCGGATCGTCCGCCGCGTTGACGTAGTTGATGACGAACGGGCCGTTGCCGTGCACCTGGACCACGGTTCGGCCCCGCGCCACCGCATAGTGGTGCACGTTCGCCGCCGCGGTGATGAAACCTCCCGCCCGCAGTGCCGTGGCGCCCTTCATGTGCACCGCATCGCCCATTCCCAGAAGCAGCACTCCCGACAGCACCGTGACATGCTCGTCGGTGGGATGCGTGTGCGGCGCGATGACATAACCCGGCGGCATTTGGAGGCGGACGGTATACACCCCTGGCTGTCCGGGGTCACCCTGCAGCACCGCGAACCGGGCGCCTGCGGGAAAGAACGGGGGCGCGGGACCCCATTTAACCGCCGGAGCGGGGGTTTGGGCGTGGGCCAGCGAGGCGGTGAGCAGGCCGGCCGCGATCATCGTGGGAATACGCATACATTCCTCCCTTGTGCGGGTGCAGGTGGCTACGATATGCACCGATCCGCCCCCGGGCAAGGGGACCGGGAACCTATCACGACCCCCGCCACTTCGCCCCCGCCCCGCCGACCAGGGCGTCCGCCTCGGCGGGGCCCCAGGACCCCGCCTCATACCGCGGCGGCGCGGCGCGCTCGCGTTCCCAGGCCTCGATGACCGGATCGACCACCTTCCAGGCCGCCTCGGTCGCGTCCGCCCGGATGAACAGCGTCGGATCGCCTGCCATGCAGTCGAGCAGCAGCGTCTCGTACGCGTCGTGGTTGGAGCGCCCGAACGCTTCCGCGTAGCTGAAGTCCATCCGCACTTCGGTCATCCGCATCCCAGCTCCCGGCACCTTGATCTCGAACGAGAGCGAGAGTCCTTCGTCCGGCTGCACCTGGATGGTCAGCACGTTGGGTGCGATGGATTCTCCGCCGGCCAGGGGGAACATCATATGCGGTGGGGCGCGGAACTGGATTGCGATCTCGGTATCCCGCCGGGCCAGCCGCTTCCCGCTGCGGAGGAAGAACGGCACGCCGTGCCAGCGCCAGTTGTCCACCATGATCCGCATCGCGGCGTAGGTCGGTGTCTTTGATCCGGGCGCGACCCCTTCCTCCTCGTGGTACCCGGGCACCTTCTTCCCGTCGATCACGCCGGCGCCATACTGCCCTCGCACGGCATAGGCGGCGATTTCTTCCTTCGTGATCGGCCGGATCGCGCGAAGCACTTTTACCTTCTCGTCGCGCACCGCATCGGCCTTGGAGGTGACCGGGGGCTCCATCGCGGTGAGGGTGAGGAGCTGCAAAAGATGATTCTGAAACATGTCACGGACGACTCCCGCTTCCTCGTAGTACCCGGCACGGTGCTCCACCCCGAGGGTCTCCGCGGCGGTGATCTGGACGTGGTGGATGTGATGGCGATTCCAGACCGGCTCGAAGATCGAGTTGGCGAAGCGGAACACCATCAGGTTCTGCACCGTCTCCTTGCCGAGGTAGTGATCGATCCGGTACACCTGATGCTCGGCAAGGGCATCCCCGATGACGCGATTGAGCGCGCGCGCCGTCTCGAGGCTTCTGCCGAATGGCTTCTCGACCACCGCGCGCACCCAGCGCGGATCCCTGGAGTCGTCCTGCCACGGGGCGCCGCCGCTCTTCGAGAGGCCCTCGATGGCCGTCGCGTAGAGGCTCGGCGGCACGGCGAGATAGAAGAGCCGGCCACGATCGCCCGTGTTTCCCGCCTCGATCACCTCGAGCTGTTCCTCGATGTCCTGGTAGGTGCTGGGCATCGCCAGGTCGCCCGCGATCCAGGAAAGCATTGGGGCGAACCGCTCCCAGAGCCCGGCTTCGGGCGAGAGCGCCTTCCGCATGTCGTCCCGGAAGGCGTCATCGGACATCGGCGTCCGTCCCACGCCGGCGATTCTGGTTGCCGGATGGAGCAGCCCGTCCTCCAGGAGATGCAGCAGGGAAGGGATCAGCTTGCGGCGGGTCAGGTCGCCGCCGGCGCCGAGGATCACCACGGTGCAGGGGCCGGGTGGACGGGGAGCGACTGCCGCCGGCATCTCGCCGGTATGGAGGCGGACCGCGGGACCGCTCATGCCGACTGCACCTTATGGCCGCCGAACTCCCGGCGGAGCGCCGCGATCACCTTCGCGCCGAACGATTCTTCCTGCCGCGAGCTGAACCTGGCCATGAGGGAAAGCGCAATGACCGGCGTCGGGACGGCGAGGTCGATCCCTTCCTGCACCGTCCACCGGCCTTCGCCGGAATCTTCGACGTACCCCTTGAGGCCGGCGAGCGACGGATCGCCGGCGAAGGCGCGCTCGGCGAGCTCGTTCATCCAGGATCGTACCACGCTGCCGCGGTTCCAGACCGCCGCGATCTGATGAAGGTCGAGGGAGAATCGCGTCGAGGCGTGCAGAAGCTCGTATCCCTCCGCGTATGCCTGCAGCATCCCGTACTCGATGCCGTTGTGGATCATCTTCACGTAGTGGCCCGCGCCGGTGGGCCCGACGTGCGCGGAGCCGCCTTGTGGCGCCAAGGTGCGGAAGATCGGCTCGCAGCGCGCGAATGCTTCAGCGGAGCCGCCGATCATGAGACAGTAGCCGTTCTCGAGGCCCCAGATTCCTCCGCTGGTTCCGGAATCGACGAGCTCGAGACCGGCGGCATGGAGCGATTCGCCCCGGCGGACCGTGTCGTGGTAGTTGGAGTTGCCGCCATCGATGAGGATGTCACCGCGGGAGAGGAGCGGCTGGAGCGCGGCGATGCTGCTGTCCACCGGTGCGCCGGCCGGAACCATGATCCAGATGACGCGGGGTGACGAGAGCTTTGCCACCATGTCCTCGAGGCCGGTGGACGCGGTAGCGCCGAGTTTTGCGGATGCCGAGATGGCCTCGGGGCTCCTATCGTACACCACGACCTGATGGCCGTCTCGGAGCAGGCGCTCGGTCATGTTGCCGCCCATGCGGCCGAGTCCGATCATTGCGAGCTGCATGGCACTCTCCCGACTGAATTGTGCGTGTCACGCCGAGCGAACCGGCCGGTCCCGCGGTGAGATACGCCCAGCCACTGCCGCGGCACCGAGCAGCCCGGCATCGGGGCTCATGATCACGTGCACCGGCACCCGAGCCAGGAACTGCCCGAGCTCTCCCTTGCTTCGAAACGCCGCCATGAAAGTACCGTCCCGAAGCTTCGCGATCAGCTTCGGGGCGATCCCGCCCGCGATGTAGACGCCTCCGGTCGCGAGAACGGTGAGCGCCAGGTTCCCCGCTTGCGCGCCGTACACGGCCGCGAACAGGTCGAGCGCTTCCACGGCGACGGGATCGGCACCGGCGAGCCCGCGCGCCGAGATGGCCGCGGGTTCCTCGGCCGAGCATGTTCCGGAGAGGCATTCGTACACGGCGACGAAGCCGGAGCCGGAGAGCACCCGCTCCCACGAGACCGGACCGACCCGTCTTTCCAGGAACGAGTAGACGCGCCATTCGCGCTCTGTCCGTGACGCAAAGGTCGCGTGGCCTCCCTCGCTGGCGCGCACCCGGTAACGGTCCCCGTCATGGAAGAGGAATCCTTCACCGAGTCCGGTGCCGGCGCCGATCAGGGCGATCGGACCCGTCGCGTCCCTCACGCCGGTCTGCAGCGCCTCCAGATCTTCGAGTTCCAACAGCGGGACCGCCTCACCGATCGCGGCAAAGTCATTGATGAGGGTCGTCTCAGGGACGCCGATCTCCCTGGCGAGCGCCCGCGAATCGATGACCCATGGAAGGTTCGTGGTTTCGACCGTACCGTCCGCCACCGGGCCCGCGATTGCGAAGCAGGCCCGTGCGGGCGCGGGCTTCCCCTCGAGGAATTCCCGCACCAAGGTTCCCAGCGAGGAAAGGCGCCGGCTGGGTGCGCTCACGCGGTCGAGGATGCGTGGCTTGGCGCCGCCGAGCTCGACGAGTGCGAGTCGGGAGTTGGTGCCGCCGATGTCGGCGGAGAGAACGATCACCCGTCGGGACTTTCGGCCCTTCGCAAGGACCTGGCGGCGGCGCGGTCGAGGATCCAGGTGCCGCCCCGCGCAAGCTGGGCCGGGACGGAGGACACATCATCCGGCCCCTCAAGCGCACGGGCCACCGCTTCGGCCTTGTCGGCTCCGGCCGCGAATACCACGACCCGGGCGGCGCGCTCGATGACCGGCGGGGTGATGGTGAGACGCTGGATCAGCGGCTCCCCGCCCACGACCGGCACCACCAGCCGCTCCCGCTCGGTGAGGGCGGGAGCGTGCGGGAAGAGCGATGCCACGTGCCCGTCGGCGCCGATGCCGAGCAGCAGCACGTCCAGGCACTCGGGGAGGAGCGCTTCATACTCGCGGGAGACGGTGCCCAAGTCGGCCCGCTCCGCCTCCATGCGATGAATCCGCACGGGTGGAATCGGGACGTGACGCAGGAGGGCCTCGAGGGCCATCCGGTAGTTGCTGTCGGGCGAATCGGGGGGCACGGCGCGCTCGTCGCCGAAAAAGACCTCTACCTGAGCCCAGGGGACGGTCGGGAGTGCCGGGAGACGCGCGTAGGCCAGTCGCGGGGTCGTGCCGCCGGCCAGGGCGAGAGTGCACCCCCCCTTCTCGCGGACTGCCTTCCGGACCGCGTCGGCGATCCAGCCCGCCGCCCGGCCCGCCACCGCCTCGGCGTCCTCGACGATGTGGTGCACCCGGGAATCATACATGGGTCATCCGGCACGGAGCCGCTTGATCTCCTCGAGGACTTCGATGTCGGCGGCATCTTTCAACCGCCCGGTGCGTTTGGTCGCAATCAGATCATCAATTCCAATCACGGACACCGTGACGCCCTCGAGATTGACGCTGACCGCGTGCGCGATCGCGCCCTCGTACTGTACCGACCAAGCCACGGTGAAGACATCCACCGCGGGGCTGTCTCCGATCACCGTGACCGGGCGCGCCAGCAACTCCTTCGGTGTCCAATCCCGGGCGAAGCCGTACCCCACCGTCGCAAGCCCTTCAAGGAGGCGCCGGGCGTTTTCATCGGTGCGGAGGATCAGGATGTCGATATCCGTGGTGGCCCGAACGTATCCGTGGAGGATGCACGCCACGCCCCCAATAAGAAGGTAGCTGGTCCCAGCGTCGTTCAGCGCACGGCATATCGACGCCGCTTCCCCCAGCGTCTTTACCCGCCGCCGGCGCGGACCTTCTTCCATTGGTGGAAGTCCTCCAGGGTTTCGAAGCCGATGATCTGAGCGCGCGGGGCGCGGGGACGAACGATTCGCGAGAGCTCGAGCAGCGCGTGGGCCTCACCGAGGCGCTCTTCGGGCGTTTTGGCCAAATCGGCCTGGAGTCGCCGAATTCGGACGGCACCCAGCTCCGCCTCGTCGTACGGCGAAATCGTCTGCTCCGGTACCACGAGATTCGCCTTTCGCACCATCCCCTCTGAGAACCGCCGGATTGCCTCCGCCACCACCCAGCTGCGCGAGCGGTCGAGCCGGGCTGCCGCCTTGTCGGCCGCCTCGAGCACCGGGCGGGGAAGCGTGATGGTCACGCGAGCGAGTGGCGGGCGCTTGGACATATTTAGTATGATAAGATATGAAGTGAAAAACGTCAACAGTCAACGGTCAACGGGACGAGCACCCCGCCCCATGGACTCAGCACCCAGGACCCAGCATCCAGCATCCGGAGCTATTTTCAGCCCATGCTCACCCTCACCTTCCTCGGCACCGGCGCCGCGTGTCCCACCGTGGACCGCAACGTTTCCGCCCTCGCGGTGCATCGCGAGGGGGAGATGCTGTTGTTCGATTGCGGCGAAGGCACCCAGCGCCAGATGATGCGCTACGGGGTCGGCTTTTCCTTCAAGGACATTTTCTTTACGCACTACCACTCCGACCACTTTCTCGGCGTCATCGGCCTCTGCCGCACCATGGGGCTCATGGACCGGAAGGAAGGGGTGACGCTCTACGGACCGAAGGGGGCGCAGCGGATTCTGTCAGGCGCGCTCGCCATCGGGATCGAACGGACCAAGTTTCCGGTCGAGATCATCGAGGTGAAGCCTGGCGACCGGCTCGGCCGGGGGGAGTATGAGCTTGCCGTCTTTGAAACCGAGCACCGCGCCGACACCGTGGGCTATGCGCTCGTCGAGCATGACCGGCTGGGGCGGTTCGATCCCGACCGCGCGCGCGAGCTTGGCGTGCCCGAAGGACCGCTCTGGGGACAGATCCACAAGGGCAAGTCCGTAACCCTTCCCGACGGGCGCATCGTGAGCCCCGCCGAGCTGGTTGGCCCCGCGCGTTCCGGGCGGACGGTGGTGCTCTCGGGGGACACTCGGCCCCACCCGGCGGTTCTCGGGGCCGCGAAGGGAGCCGATCTCCTAGTGCACGAGGCCACCTTCGGCGAAGACGAGAAGGGACGCGCCCTCGAGACCGGGCATTCAACGGCGCGCGAGGCGGCGATCGTGGCCCGCGATGCGGGAGTCGGCCGGCTCGTGCTCACACACGTTAGCGCGCGCTACAGCCGGGAGGCGCCGGAGCTGCTGGCCGAGGCGCAGGAGGTGTTTCCGGAGACGGTGATCGCGCGCGACGGGATGCTGGTCGAGGTGACGTTTCGGGGATGATTGTCCCCCTGAGGCGGCGCCTCCCCGCTTGACACCGCTCCCGACCGGTGCCCTATTTGGCGCGCCTCCTCCACCCTGGAAATCGATGTCCGTCTCCCCGCTGCTCCGCGCCGCGACGCTCCTGGCGCTTGCCCTCCCCGGCCGTGCCGCTCTTGCGGCCCAGGCTCCCCGTCACCCGCTCGACGGGCTGAGCGCGCGGGAGCATTGGGTCATCTACGACGCGCTCATCGCCTCGGGAAAGACCGACTCCACCACCCGCTACCTCTATGTGGCGCTCCACGAGCCCCCCAAATCGGAGGTACTGGTCTGGACGCGCGGGCAGCCGTTCCGGCGCGAAGCGCTCGTGCACCTGATTCAGAACCGGATGGGCTATGAAGCCGTGGTGGATATCACGGGGAAAAAGCTGCTGTCCTGGAAGGAGGTGCCGGGGCGCCAATTCATGACCAGCCGAGGCGAAGCGGAGCAGGCGGAGTCGCTGGTGCTGAAAGACCCGCGGGTGCGCGCGGCGCTGGCCCGGCGCGGGGTGACCGACTACACCCACATCGGGTGCGGCCCCGCCAATCACGGCTACTTCGATCTCCCTGAAGAACGGAACCGGCGGGTCGTGCACGTCACCTGCGGTAATGACCGCGGGCGTGTCTCCGGATACGGCGAGGGCTTCGAAGGTCTGGTCATCGTGGCGGACCTGACAGAGAATAAGGTTCTCCGGGTGATCGACACCGGCGTTCAGCCCAACACCGGCGCGTACGGTGATCATGACGCTGAATCGGTCGGCCCGACCCGGGAGACCCGGAACCCGGTGTCGATGGTCCAGCCGCTGGGGCCGTCGTTCACGCTCGACGGACAGGAAGTGAGCTGGCAGAACTGGAAATTCCATTTCCGGGTGGATCCCAGGCGCGGCATCGTGCTCTCGATGGTGCGCTATGCCGACGGGGGCAAGGACCGCTCGGTCATGTATCAGGGCTCGCTCTCCGAGCTGTTCGTTCCTTACATGGACCCGAGCGATCCGTGGAATTACCAGGGCTACTACGATCTCGGCACCTATCCGTCGTCCTTCGGAGGGATCGCGAGCACACTCGAGCCGGGGGTGGAGTGTCCCGCCACGGGGACTTACTTCAATGCCATGGTGGTGAGCGACAAGGGCCGGCCCCGCGAGCGAGCCCGCGCCGCCTGCCTCTTCGAGCGCTCCGCGGGAGACGTGGCCTGGAGGCACGGCCGGGAGGGGGGCGCCGTCATCGAAGCGCGTGCCAAGCGCGATCTGGTGCTGCGGATGTTCATGACGGCGGGAAACTATGACTACCTCTTCGACTGGGTGTTTCAGCAGGATGGCACACTCAAAGTGGACGTCGGCGCCACCGGGATGGATCAGACCAAGGGGATCAGCGGCAAGGGCGGGGATGAACGGTATGGCCGGCTCATCGCCCCGAACCTCGTGGGCATCAACCACTCTCACTTTTTCTCATTCCGGCTCGATCTCGACGTGGACGGCACCGCGAATTCGCTGATGGTGGATCAGCTGAAGACCGAGCGGCTGCCGGCCTCGAATCCCCGGCGCAGTCTGTGGAAGGTGGAGACCGGTGCGGCGCAGACGGAATCAGCAGCGATGCGGCACTCGACCATGAGCGCGCCGGAGATGTGGCGGGTGGTCAACCCCGGGGTGATGGGGGCGTTCGGGAGCCCGGTGGGATACCAGATCGATGGGCATGGCGCGCTCACGCTGCTCACCGAGGACGACTACATGCAGCGCCGCGCCGGCTTTACCAACCACACCCTCTGGGTGACGCCGTACAGCGGGGACGAGCTGTTTGCCGCCGGGGACTACCCGACAGTGAGCACCGCCGGCGACGGGCTCCCCAAGTGGACCTCGGCCAACCGGCCGATCGCAAACACCGACGTAGTTGCCTGGCTCACCCTGGGGTTCCACCACGTACCCCGGCCGGAGGATTGGCCGATCATGCCGGTCGCGTGGCACAGCTTCGAGCTTCGGCCGGTCGGATTCTTCGCGCGGAATCCGGCGATCGATTTGCCCCGGACACCCTGACCGGCAGGGTGGGGAGTTGCGGGAATGAAATATGCGGTATAGATTGCACGTAATGCAGAGCGGTGACAGTTGAGTTGGGCGAGGCATAGGTCTACGACCCCCCGCCCGGTCAGCTGCTCACCGCTCGATGCGTTTCAGGAACCCCGGCGCCGCTCTGGTCCATACCGCAGGCGGCGATTAGCTTCATCGCCGGTTCGGGGCTGTAGCTCAGCTGGGAGAGCGCTGCGTTCGCAATGCAGAGGTCAGGGGTTCGATCCCCCTCAGCTCCATCGGGGCCGGTGCAAGCCGGCCCATCTTTATTGGGGGGCTGACGGTGGCTCGGTGGCGGGGCAGGGGGGTGGTTGGCTAGATTGGTCGCTCCCTGCCCCTTGGTGTAACTGGCAACACGCCTGACTCTGGATCAGGAGAGTCCTGGTTCGAGCCCAGGAGGGGCAATAAGGGGCGGTTCACAACGTGAACCGCCCCGATTTTCAAGGAGGTCTCCCCGTCGGCCCCCCGGGAGGGAAAGCACGAAGCGCGACGCCAGCAACTGCCGGCACCGCGCTTCATCTTTCAGGAGCCTACTCGTCGTTCACATCTCTTCAGCGGCCCGGCGGCTCCGAGCAGGCCGTCATCCCCGCCGGCTTCTCCCCCGAGGTGATGACCACCCGGCGGTCCCACCACTTACCCTTGTCGCGGGTCTCCCGGTTGATATGCTTCCACGCCTCCGGCACCTGGTCGTCCGGAATCGGGTACGCCTCGCCGAAGCCCTCGACCAAAGTGACCCGGTCATCGCCAATGCCGAATCTCCGGAGCGCTGCCTGCGCCGTCCTGACCCGCCTCCAGGAGAGGTTACAGTTGTAGGCGTCGGTGCCCACGAAATCCGCATGTCCTCCCAGCCGGAGCTTGATGTCGGGGTATTTCTTGAGCGAGTCGGCGGCCACCCGGAGGGTATCCAGCCCCGAGGCAGTCAGCCGGTCGGAATTAAACGCGAAGTTCGCCCCGAAAATGACGATCTCCAGACGCACCTCGACGGCGGAGGTGTCGGTCATCCCCTCGCACCGTACGGTGACGGTGTAGTTGCCCGGCCGCGCCCAGCTGAACTGGCTGCCCGACTGCGTTGGGTTGCCGGTTGCGGTGTAGGTGCAGTTGCTGAGCGTGCGGGTGGTGCCGTCGCTGTTGATCCCGCTGACCTGGAACGACACCGATTCGCTCATCTTCACACTGGCGCGCTCCGGGGTGAGCTCGATGCGCGTGAGCGTCACCATCGGTGGTGGCGGCGGCGGGGGCGGGGGTGGCGGCGGCTGCTTGATCGACACCGCGGCCGTGCTGGTCAGCCCACTCTTCGGTTCGGTTGCCGTCACCTGATACGAGCCCGGGCTCGAACCCGCGGTGTATTCCCCCGATTCGGTGATGCTGCCGCCGGTTGCCGAGAAGGTGACCTCGGCCGCCTTTCCGCATTTCGTCGCCGTGGCGGTGAAGTTTGCCCGCTCGCCACGATCGAGGGTCACGCTGGTCGGGCTCAGGGTGACTCCATCGGCCGACTTGTTACAGCCGCCCAGCAGGAGGCTGAGCCCGGCATTGGCGCCGATGTTACGGTAGCTCCCGTGCACCGGGTCGTCTTTCGGCATGTAGTCGAAAGTGCCTTCCAGCCGCAGCGGCCCGAAACGGAATCCGGCCACGCCTCCGACGCCGCTGTCTTTGAAGTCGGCATCCTCGCCATACATGTTCCGCACGTACCGGGCGCCCAGGAGGAAGGCGCTCTTCCCGCCGAGGGGAATGTTGTAGGTGAGCCCGGCATGGATGGGGATATGCCTCACTTTTGTGCCGGTGACCGCTCCATCGACCTTGGTGTAGCTGGCGTCCGCCTCGATTTCGAGGTTCCTCACCAGGAAGATCCCGAACCGGAGCCCCCCGCCGAACCCGTTGTCAGCGGGCAGGTTATTGACGATGTCCGTGGCGAGCGTCTTGCCGAACTTGGTATACCGCCCAAAGGCGCCCAGCTCGACCGTTCCCCCCGACTGCGCCGCCAATGGAACCGCGGCGAGCATGCCGGCGAGGGCGAGCAGAATCTTCCCAGCACTTCGCATAAAGCCTTCTTTCCCTTGATATGGTCACTCGGCCGCTTGCGGCCGTTAATTCATTAAAGGCTCCTGCACCCAGACTGGCTGCTTTTGGGGCCTATGAAGGGTGACGTCCGGGCGGGGAGATCGATGACATCCAAGGCAGGATAAGGCTGGATTCGGAGCGGCCGAGACCCCCTTCCATGGGTTCTGTACTTACCTGCGTAAACTGGTACGTTTGCTCATGATGAAGCCCCTCCTGGCTCTCGTCGCACTCCTCGCCCTGCTCCCGGGCGCTGGTGTCGCTCCGGCCGTTGCCCAGGCAGCGCAGGACGACGGCCGCTGGACGATGCCCGGCAAGAACTACGCGTCCACCCGATACAGTGGCCTCGACCAGCTAACCGCCGCGAATGTGCAGCGGCTCAAGCCGGTCTGGAATTTCTCGACCGGCGTGCTCCGCGGGCACGAGGGACAGCCGCTGGTGGTAGACAACACGATGTACGTGGTCACGCCATTTCCGAACGTCCTCTACGCCTTCGACCTGACCCAGCCGGACTATCCCCTGAAATGGAAATACCGGCCTAACGTCGATCCCAATGCGCTCGGGATCGCCTGTTGTGACGCGATCAATCGCGGCGCATTCTATGCCGACGGCAAAATCGTGTACAACCTGCTCGACGGGCACACGGTCGCGGTCGATGCGGCGAGCGGCCGGGAAATCTGGAACGTCAAGATCGCCGATCTCTCCGACGGGGAAACCACCCCGATGGCGCCGCTGGTGGTGCGCGACCGCGTCATCGTCGGTCCCTCGGGCGGCGAGTTCGGCATCTACGGCTGGGCCAAAG
>CAZHSO010000009.1:0-58536 GCA_964535105.1 uncultured Gemmatimonas sp. | reverse complement strand
GCTTCCTCGATCTGGTCATCATGGTGTCGCCGCGGGTCTACCAGGCGATGGCGGCCGATGGCCTCTTCTTCGAGTCCTTCGCGAGCCTCCACCCCCGCTACCGAACGCCCGGCACGGCGATCGTGGCGCAGGGAATCTGGGCCTCCGCCCTCCTCGCCACCCGCACCTATGGGCAGTTGCTGGACTATGTGACGTTTGCGGACTGGATTTTCTTCGGAACCACTGCGGCGACGTTGTTCATCTACCGGCGGAGGGATGCAAGGGAGAATTCTCCGGGTTCATTCCGGGTCCCTGCTTATCCGGTGGCAGTCCTTTTCTTCATCCTCGCCTCGGTGTATGTGGTCATCGGCTCGATCCGCTCCAATCCCGCCAATGCCCTTCGAGGAGGTCTCCTCCTCGCTGCGGGAGTCCCGGCCTATCTGGTCTGGGCCTCCCGTCGCCGGAAAGGCACCGGAGCTCCGCCGAAGTAACGGCGAGGTGAAGAGGGCGCGCCGGATGGAGCTGAGGTCCCCCTGGGCCAAGGCTCGGAGATAGCGCTTCGACATGCGGTCAAGGTAGAGTCGGAGCGTCACGGCGCGATGTGCGCCGGATCACGATTCGGCAGCAATCGCCTCCATGGTGCGGCCGGTGGCGACCGAGGTGCCCTCCTCGGCCACGATGTCGAAACCCGGTCTCGCATGTTCGTCGCGGTGCTTGATCAGCAGCCACTGCGGCTTCTCCGGGTCGCCCCGGCGGAGGCGCACCAGCACCCAGGTGCCACGCAGCCGTTTGCCCCGCAGCTCGAATTTCAAATCACCCCTGGCATACCCCTCCCGCAACCGCTCCACCGGATGGGGATCCTTCTCCCAGTAGGTGTAGGTCCCCCGGTCCCAGAGCATTACCGTCCCCCCGCCGTACGCCCCCTCCGGAATGATTCCCTCGAAGGTGTTGTACTCGACCGGGTGATCCTCGACCTGCATCGCCAGGCGCTTGACGCCCGGATCGAGACTCGGCCCCTTGGGAACCGCCCAGCTCTTCATCACCCCGTCGAGCTCCAGCCGGAGATCAAAGTGGAGGTGGCTCGCGGCATGTTTCTGAATGACGAAGGCAAGGGTTTTCCGGGAGACGGGGGCCTTGGCGCCATTGGGCTCTGCGGTCTTGGTGAAGTCGCGCTTCCGGCGGTACTCGGCCAGCGGAGCGGCTGTCTTCGCCGCAGGTTTCTTGGCTGTCTTCTTCTTCACGGGCATGGCGTCTTTCGGCTTCGGCTCTATTCAAACAACGTCCGTCACGCCCTGGGGACGCACATTCACCTCGCGCCGAGCATCGTGTCGATCGCGGTGCGCGCGGCCAGAAACCGGTCCTGCCAGTCGCCGCGAATATCCACCACGGGGAACCCCCGCGAGCGGAGGGCCTCCCGGAAGAGTCCCTGGATCGCCTCGCGATCGTCGGGACGGTCGCGCTGGGGATCGGGAGTCCACGGCACTTCGATGTCGCAGAGGAGGTAGAGATCAGCGCGCCGGGCCAGTACGGCCTGGGTGATCCATTTCTGGCACTGGCCGTAGTAGTGCTCGGCGTAGACCACAGTGCTCAGGAGATCGGTGTCGAGGAGGAGAAGTCCGCTCGCGCGCGTGAGCTCCGCATCCTGGACGGCGATCTGGCCGAGGGCAATGGGCGCGACGTCTCCAGCATCGAGAGTGGCGAGCTTCCAGGCGGCATAGGTTCGCACAAATTCCGGGACCCAGAGCACCTTGTAGTGCCGAGCCAAATCGGCCGCGAGCGTCGTCTTGCCGGTCGACTCCGACCCGGTCAGGACGACGCGACGAGGGACGCCTTCCACTGCCGCCACCCCATGACCGCCAGGACGAGGAACACCGCGTACTGGATCATGGTCGGGTACTCCTGCCGAAGCAGGAAGAACGGGACCGAGATGCAATTGACCGCCACCCAGATCAGCCAGCACTCGACGTACTTTCGGGCCATCATCCATTGGGCAATCAGGCTGATGGCAAAGAACAGCGCGTCCATTTTGGGCGACGGATCCTGAGTGAAGCGGGACAGCAGGTAGTAGATCCCCGCCATCGAAACGAGTCCGATCACGACGAGCGCGGAGGCGAGACGGGGCGGAATCCGGGACACCCGGAGCTCGGTCTTGTTCTTGCCGCCGAACAGCCATTCATACCACCCATAGAACGCGATTGCCGCAAAGAATCCCTGCAGCGCCATCAGCGCGTAGAGCTTCTGATCGAAGAAGTACACGCCGTACATCGAGACGTTGACGAGCGACGTGGGCCAGCTCCACACGTTCTGTCGGGTGGACAGAAAGACGCTGACGATTCCGAACGCGGCGGCCACCAGCTCAAAGGTGTTCACTGATCATCCCGGGGGTGGAGGCGACGGGTCTCCGGAGGCCGGAAGTCTGCCATCGCGCGGAGCAGGGATTCGGGATCGGCGTCCACGATCAGCATTCCCCGCTGGGATTCCCACACGAATCGCTCGACCGCCGCGTCGGATTCGTCCTTGAGGAGCGCGGTGAAGTAGCCGGCGACGTTCAGGAGACCGGTCGGGCGCTCGGAATCTCCCGGATGCTGCCAGCCCCAGAGCTGAAAGAGCTCGTCGAGATTGGCGATTCCCTGCGGCAGCGCGAGAAAGGCATCCGCCTTCTCGACCATCGAGGCATCTCTCGGCATATGCACGACGGTGCCGCCGGCGGTGCGCGCGGCGTCGCCCACCAGCTCCGTCAGGCCCGTCGTGATCCCCTCGGTCAGCAGCGTGATCCCGTTCTCGGCGAGCAGCCCTCCGACGCGGACCGCCGCATCGGCATACTCGGGGGTGCGCGCGGCGGCGGACCCCGCGAAGACAGCGACGCGACGCATCGGCATGGTGAGGTATAATAAGTGATGCCTACCCGCCGCGAATTCCTCGGAACCTCGTCCGCCGCCGTGGCCGCCGCGCTCATCGCGCCGCCCGCGTCACCCGCTACCTCGGCGTCTTTCCAGGGCGACGCGATGCCGCCCTCGATCCGGGCGCTCACCTCCCAGAAGAGCCGGGCCCGCCCGATCACCGTGGAGGAGCGCCAGAGCAGAATCGAGCGGGCCCGTACACTGTTGGCCGCGGAGAAGCTCGACGCGCTCTTTCTCACCGGGGGAACCTCGCTTCGCTACTTCACCAACATCAGCTGGGGTCTGAGCGAGCGACTCCTCGGGCTCATCCTCCCGCGCGAGGGGCGGGCATTCGTGGTCTGCCCCGCCTTCGAGCACGACCGCGCCCAGGAACAGATCGAGGCCGGACCGCTCAAGGGGACCGCCGACGTCATGGTCTGGGAGGAGCACGAGGATCCCTACCGGCGGATCGCCGATGGATCGCGGGCGCGGGGAATCACCACCGGACGGCTCGGCGTCGAGGAGACGGTGCGCTACGTCTTCGCGAGCGGAGCGACCGCGGCGTTCCCGGCGATGCAGCTCGCGAGCGGCACTTCCGTCACCGCCGGCTGCCGCATGGTGAAGGATGCGCACGAGCTGGAGCTCATGCGCCTCGCCGCGGAGGTGACGCTCAAGGCGTACGAGGCGGCGTATCTCGCGCTCAAGGACGGGATGAGCCAGGACGACTTCGCCGCCCTGGTGACCCTGGCCCATCAACGCCTGGGGTTCGATGGCGACGCGGGAGTGCAGGTGGGCAAGTATTCCGCGCTCCCCCATGGGTCTGCCACGCCGCAGGTCATCCGTGAGGGGACCATCCTGCTGATCGATGGCGGCTGCTCGGTGGAGGGGTACGCCAGCGATATCAGCCGGACGTTTGTGCTGGGCAAGGCGACCGACCGGATGAAGCAGGTCTTCGAGATCGAGCAGCGGGCCCAGAAGGCGGCGCTCGCGGCCGCGCGGCCCGGCGTGGAGTGCCAGGCGGTGGACGCGGCGGCAAGGCAGGTGATCGTCGACGCCGGCTTCGGCCCCGACTACAGGTATTTCACCCATCGGGTGGGGCACGGCATGGGAATGGACGGGCACGAGTGGCCCTACCTCGTGCGCGGCAACACCCTTCCGCTCAGGCCGGGGATGACCTTCAGCGACGAGCCGGGGATCTACATTCCCGGAGAGTTTGGCGTGCGGCTCGAGGACGACATGGTGATCACGGAAAGCGGGGCGGAGTTGTTCACCCCGACGTCGCCGTCGTTGGAGAATCCGTTTGGGAGGTGATCGGTAAGCGGCAAGCGGTAAGCGGGACCAGCCCTTCCCGCTCACTGCTCACCGCTCACCGCTCTACGGCACCACGACTGCCGGAATACTCTTCTCCCTCGCCAGTGCGTTGAACGCATCCACTTCGCTCTTCGCGATTCGCTCCACCCTCTCCTTCAGCGGCGCCCACAGCACCTCGAGATCCGCGAGCCGCGTCCGCATTCCTTCCGTGACCGCCGCATCGCTGCCGTCGATCGCCTGCGCCAGGGTCAGGAACTGCGCATTGATGCCCGGCGGGAAGTTCACCACGTCCTGGAAGGTCTTGTTCTTGACGTTGACCAGCAGTCCCTCGAGCGAATCGATGCGCGCGATCAGCGCCTTTCCGATTTTCCCGAGCGTATCCGCCGCCGCATGATCCTTCGTCCGGTCGAGCAGACCCTGTACCTGCTCCCGCACCGCGCGCAGCCGGCGAGTTGCCGCATGGACCTCGTCGAGTCGCCCATACACCCGCGACAATAACTCCTGCTGCCCTCGCGCCGTCTCCGCCGAGAGCGCCCCCCGCGGATCAGGAAGGATCGTGAGCGGGCGGGTGACGGTCTGTCCCCGGTAGGTCATCCGCACCTGATAGCTCCCCGGTACCACGCGGTAGCCGTCGGTCTCACCGCTCATCGTGCCCGGCACCCCGCCGATTCCCTCTCGGCGGAGATTCCAGACGAACCGGTTGAGCCCCGCCACCGCTGGAAGCCGAGGCGCGCGCACCGTGCCCGGACGCGCGTCGGGCTTGGGGGCCTCGCTGGTGAACTCTCGGATCACAGCTGCGCCATCCTGGATCTCCAGCGTCAGCACGGCCGAGCTGTCGGCTGCCGTCGCAAGGTGATACTGGACAATTGCACCGTTGGGCGGGTTGGTTCCGACGCCGTTCGGTATCCCGCCGCCGCCCAGCGTCGTGCGGTAGGTGGGGCGCGGAGTCACGACGTGAATCGTCGCCCGCGCCATCGAGTCGCTCATCTCGTGCAGCGGCGTCACGTCGTCCATGATCCAGAACGCCCGCCCCTCGGTGCTGATCACCAGATCTTTCCGCTTGACCTGGAGATCGGTCACCGGCACCGCGGGGAGATTGCGCTGGAAGCTCTGCCACCGCGCTCCGCCGTCGAACGACACATAGAACCCCGTTTCGCTGCCGGCGTACAGCAAGCCACGGCGGTTGGGGTCCTCCCGCACCACGCGCACTGACTCGCCGGGACGGAGGCCGTTGACGATCCGGGTCCAGCTCTTCCCGTAGTCGGCGGTCCGGTAGATGATCGGCGCGTTGTCGTTGAGCTTGTGGCGGCTCACGGCGACGTACGCCGTCGCAGGGTCGTGGGGCGAGACTTCCACCATGTTGATCAGCGACTCGGGGAGATCTGGAGGCGTGACGTTGGTCCAGGTGGCGCCGCCGTCCCTCGTGAGCTGCACCAGCCCGTCGTCGGTGCCGACCCAGATCACCCCCCGCTCGTGCGGAGACTCGGTCACGTAATAGATCGTCCCGTACACTTCCCCGCCGGCGGCCTCGTTGGTAATCGGCTCACCACCGGGGCCCTGCTTCGATTTGTCGTTCCGGGTCAGATCGGGACTCACCGGAGTCCACTGCTGTCCCCGATTGGTGCTCTTGAACAGCACGCTCCCACCGAAGTAGAGCGTCCGGCGGTCGTGCGGCGATGTGATGACCGGTGGGCTCCAGTTAAACCGGTATTTCTGCTGATCGGTCGGCTCGCCGAGCCCGAGCGTTGGGTAGGGGTGCACGTCACGCACGAACCGCGTGGTCAGATCGTATTCGCTGATCGACCCCTGGATGCTCGTCGCGTAGATGTACCGCGGGTCGGCGGGATCGAAAGCGATATGCGCGCTCTCCCCGCCGCCCACGTCGTGCATCATCGAGAGCGGAATGCCGCCTCCGTCGGTCGCGCTCGGAATGGCGACGGTGCTGTTGTCCTGCTGCCCCGCGTAGAGCCAGTACGGAAAGCGGTCGTCGGTCATGACCCGGTAGAACTGCGCCGTCGCCTGATTCTCGATGGATGACCAGGTCGTGCCGCCGGTAAACGACACCGCGGCGCCGCCGTCGTCGCCCTTGATCAGGTTCCTCGGATTATCGGGGTTGATCCAGAGATCGTGATTGTCGCCATGCGGATCGGGAAGCTGGACGAAGCTCTTGCCGGCGTCCACCGACTTGAGAATCGGCGCATTCAGCACGTACACCACATCAACGTTCACCGGGTCGGCGTGGACGTCCATGTAATACCACGAGCGCGCCCTCAACACCCGATCGGAATTGACCAGTGTCCAGGTTTTTCCCGCGTCCTCCGACTTGTACAATCCGCCGTCCTCCGCTTCGATGATCGCCCAGAGCCGGTCGGGATTCGCCGGTGACACCGCGACCCCGATCTTTCCCATCAGCTTGGGCAGACCACCCGCGAGCCGAGTCCACGTCTCCCCAGCATCGGTGCTTTTCCAGATCCCGCTTCCGGGTCCGCCGCTCCGCACTTTCCACGGGCTGCGCTGATGATCCCACATCGCCGCGTAGAGTATCCGCGGATTCGACGGATCCATTGCGAGGTCCGAAGGCCCGGTGAGCGAGTCGGCTCCGGCGAGCAGGAGTTTCCAGCTCTTGCCGCCGTCCCGGCTCCCATACACCCCACGCTCGGCGCTCCGTCCCCACCGGCTCCCCTGCGCGGCGACGTAGACCACATCCGAATTGGCGGGATGGATCAGGACCTTGGAGATCTGCCGGGAGTCGGCGAGGCCGCTGTGCGTCCAGGTCTTTCCCGCATCGGTGGAGCGATAGACCCCGTCGCCCCAGGAGGAGGAGACCCCGCGGATCGGCGCCTCGCCGGTCCCGACGAAGAGCACATTGGGGTCGGAGGGCGCGACGGCCACCGCGCCGATCGATCCCATCTTGAGCTGGCCGTCGGTGATCGGCCGCCACGACATTCCCGCATCGTCGGTCTTCCAGACCCCTCCGCCCGTCGCGCCCATGTAATACACCAGTGGCTGCCCCCGAACCCCCGTCACCGTGGTGACCCGGCCGCCCCGCCACGGTCCAACGCTCCGCCACTGGAGACCGGCGAAACGCGCCGAGTCGGGGAGCGCCGCCGGGGCGGCGGCTCGCGTCTGCGCAGGGAGTGAGACGGCAAGGACTGGAAGAGCGATCAGCAGAATAAGCGGACGACGCATGCAGGCCTCCGGGAGGGAAACGAAAGGAGCCGCGCACACCGCCGCGGCCCCCAAGTTTATCACCGCTCACCGCTTACCGCTTACCGCTCACCGCCTGCCAACGCTCCCAGTGAGGCGTCGAGCTCCGCATCCGCGACCTCGCCTCCGCGACGGGCTTCCGCCAGCGCATGGCGGGTGAGGAAGTACCCGGTCCAGACCCCGCGCGGCGAGCGGCGCAGCAGCTCCAGCAATTCCCGGAGATCCGATGGCGCCACCGGCTTCACCAGGTAGCCGCAGAAGCCGACCTCGCGGAGACGGCTCGCATCGCCGGGATTCCCGACGGCGGGGAGCATGATCAGCGCGGGACGGCCAAGTCGCTCGTCACTCAGAATAGTCCGCCCAACGGTGTCGTATCCCAGCGCGGCGTGATCGCTGAAAATCACCATGGAGACCGGATGTCCCGCGAGGCCGCGACGCCTCAGCTCCTCGATCGCTTCGTCCCGATCCCCGAAGCCGGTGGTCTGGAACCCCGCCGCATCGGCAATGGCGGCCCAGCTCGCGCGCATGTCGGGGTCGGCCTCCACGACGAACAATCCCGCCGAGGGCGCGGAGGGTGACGGGAGCTCCGCGACCGAAGAGGGGCGCGCGTCGCGCGGCTCCGCTTCGACCGGCGGAAGCGGCAGCGTCAGCGAAAAGCGCGTCCCCGATCCGACGACATTCGACGCTTCCAGCTCGCCTCCCATGAGCCGGGAAAGGTGGTAGGCGATCGGGAGCGCCAGTCCGCCGTCCCGTCCCGGATACGCGTCGCCGCGGGAGAACGGCTCGAAGAGCGTCGGGAGAAGATCGGGGGACACCGCCGGCCCGCTGTCTTCCACGGTGAATCGCACGCCGCCGCCGAGAATGCGCAACTTCCCCGCGGCGACCTCGACGAGGAGCTCACCCCGATCGATCCGGTTCAATCCGTCCTTGATGAGCGCGGTCAGCACCTGGCGGATCCGTCCGGGATCGCCCGTCACCCTGCGCGGTGCATCCGGGCGCCATGCGAGCCGAAGCGCCAGTCCCTTGGCCTCGGCCTGGGCGCTCTCTGCGGCGGCCATGTCTTCGATCATCACCCGGAGGTCGAACGGCATCGGCTCCAGCGGAAGCGTGCCGCTTTCGAGCCGGGAGAAATCGGAGACGTCGTTGAGGATCCCGCGGAGCGCCTCGCCCGCGCCCTGCACGGCCTCCACGTAGGCGCGCTGCGTCGGCAGGAGCGCGCCGGCGCGGAGCAATCCGGCCAGCCCCAGAATCGCGTCCGCCGGCGTCCGCATCGTGCGGCTCACCGTCGAGAGGATCTCGCCCCGGACAAGGTTGGTCGATTCGGCCGCCGCACGCGCCCGGCGGAGCGCATCCAGCTCGACCAGAAGCTCGTGCAGCTCCGTGGTCGTGCGATCCAACGCGAGCGACAGTCGGTCACGATCTGACTCGGCGTCCGCGAGCGTCTGGTTCAGCCCATCCAGCACCTCCCGCCACGCCGGCGGAAGAGCCTCCAGGGACCCGAACGTGCGGAGCAACGGATCGGCGAGTCGATCCAGCACGAAGAACCCTCCCGGGCAGCAGCGTGGCAGCCGGTCTATTCCGTGGGGGAACGACCGAATGCGAAATGATTCTGTCGATCTCGTTGCATTTATTGATCCGGCTTGCACTTACGTGATGAACATGATGCTGATTGGGAATGCAGTCGCCTCAATATTTATACGGAGTAGTACCGACAACTCCTAAAACACCGCGCTCGAGTGCTAGAAATCAGATGAGAGACAACAGGTTGTACCGGGGAGAGAATTGACCAGGAGTTGTTCACCCTGAACCGAACATCTCTGCCAGCCGTCCAGCCGTTCAGCGTCCTGGCCCGCCCCCAGCATCCAGCATCCAGCATCCAGCATCCATCCCCGCTCATCGCGAGAGCGCCCCAATCGGAATCCTCACCCGAATTCGCTCCCATTCCAGCACCACTCCTGCCGAGTCGGGAGTGAAAGTGAGCCGCTCGACGAAGCTGTCGCTCCGCTCGCTCGAGACGATTGCGCGGCCCAGCTCCCGCGCGCGCACCTCCTCACTGTATTCCGATTCAATGCCCCACTGAGAGGTCGAGGCGTTCAGAATGATTTCCCAGCTCTCCGGCCCGGGGATCGTGTAGAGCGCGGCCCGCCCGGGAGGTACCGTCACCCCCGCCACCGCCAGACCGATGGGACTGATGATCGTTGTGGGCTCGTTGGCGCCGGTGCGCCAGAGCCGGCCGAACGGCACGTTCGATCCGCCCAGCATTGTGCGTCCCCGCGCTGCCGGACGGCCGTAACAGATCTTCACCCGCGCACCGTCCACCGTCACGAACGTGCTGCCGATCGGACTCGACCGCAGCATCCAGGTCGGGAGCCACCCCCAGTTGCGCGAGCACGGCAACCGCATCGCGAGCTGGGCGGGCGCGTGGAAGGCGGTGCCGGCCACCGGGACCAGCACCGCGATGGCGACGATCGCCGCCGCCATTTTCGGCCGGAGCCAACTGCCCAGCACCGCATACGCGGCGTAGAGGAGAAATCCGAGAAACGCGAGCCAGACGAGGGAGACGGGGATCGCGATGGCAGGGGGAAGCGCCGGGGCGAGGCGCAGTCCGGCGAGGAGCAACACCCCGGCCGCGACCACCGTCCAGCGAAGCCGCGACCGGGTCATGGTCAGCACCTCATGTCCATCCCATCCGATCGCGGAGCCCGGTGATATGCGCGGTGTGATGCTTGCCGTGCCAGGCGTACATCGCGAGCACGCCGTCGAGCCGGAGCAACCTCTTCTGCTCCGGATGGAAGTAGGTGCGGCCCCACTGCTCCTCAGTCATCGAGCGCAGCAAGTTGACCCAGCGGCGGTGCAGCGCGTCGAGCATCACGAGGGAGACGCCGGCCTGGGTGCCCTTCGTATCGGGAAGCTCGGCCCAGAGCGCCTCCTCGTACGGCTTGATGACCGGATTCTCCTCCGTCAGCGCGAGCTTGAACCGGACATAGGCATTCAGGTGACTGTCGGGAACGTGATGAACGACCTGGCGTACGGTCCATCCCCCGGGCCGGTAAGGGGTGTCGTATTGCTCCTCCGTCAAACCGTGAACGGCGCTCCGCAACTTCGCGGGAAGCTCGGCGATCTCGCTGATCCACCCCGCGCGCTGTTCGGGGGTGATCTCACCGGTGATCGGTGAGAATTTCCCGATCGGATAGCTCAGATCGCTCACCGGCTCGGCTCCTCTCAGGGTGCGATGGGCGGCGCCCCGAGGCGCACACCGTCCTTGACCAGCACGACCGAACCGTCGGGGGGAATCTGCACGAACAGATCGCGCCCGCTCTTGGTGAGCTCAGGATAGCGATCGCCGATGTTGAACAGCATGGAGCGAAGCACGATCTCGGGCACCGGAAAGCCGCCCACCGTCACCCGGCTGAGCTGAAAATGGACGATGCCTTTGCTGGAGGGAAGCAGCACCACTTCCGCCGCGAGGACCGTGCTCGAATCCATCAGCGCGAGCAGCGGGCCGAGCATCGCGCGCCCGTCGGGA
This sequence comes from uncultured Gemmatimonas sp., assembly GCA_964535105.1. Classification (GTDB taxonomy): domain Bacteria; phylum Gemmatimonadota; class Gemmatimonadetes; order Gemmatimonadales; family GWC2-71-9; genus JABFSM01. The sequence continues at coordinate 47,634 of CAZHSO010000009.1, read as the reverse complement.
GGGAGATCCTGAATGCGTCCGGTGAAGGTGATCGCCTGGCTGTCGGTCGCAACGACGATGCCGAGACTGTCGGGAAGGGGAGTGGCGCCGAGACGCACCATGAGGTAGGACGCCCAGTCGCCGCCATCGATGAAGCCTTCGCGCGCCTTCCGGTCGAGAAAGACCGAGTCCACGACCGCCTGCGCCCGCACGACGCCATCTGGCGTGATCCGGCCGGTGGACGCCTGCGCGGAGACCATCGCCGCCACAGCGATTACTGCCCTTCGACTCACGCCGTCTCCTCCCCGGGGTTGTCTTCCCGCCAGAGCACCATCGCGAGCAGTACCGCGCCGATGCTGACTCCGACGTCCGCCACATTGAAAGTCCAGAACCGCGCGTCGCCGATCCCCACATCGATGAAGTCGATGATACCACGCGGTGAGCGGAGACGATCGAGGAGATTGCCCATCGCACCACCGGTCACCAGCGCCAGCGCCGCCGCCGCGCAGCCGGGCCTCGGGCGCGGTGCGGCGGTAGAGGATGAGGAGCGCTGCGATCGCCATCGTGGCGATGGCGCCGAACACCACTCTGGAGGCGTCGCCAAAGGAGAGGCTGAGGGCGGCGCCGGGGTTATAGGCCAGGGTGATCCGCAGCCACTCGCCCATCACGGGGTGCGGACCGGGATTTCCGGTGAGGGCCGTTTCGACCAGCTCCTTGGTCGAGCAGTCGGCGAGCACCAGGGTGCCGAGAATCGGCCAGAACCAGCGGGCTTTGGGCATGCAGATCACCGTGCGAGAAATATATCCGTACCGGGTCTTGGGCCTTCAGTCTTCAGCCATCAGCCTTCAGCAACTGACGGCTGACGGCTGACGGCTGATGGCTCTCAAACAGTCGCCATGAACTTCGGCGCCTTGCGGGCCCTCGTCTCCTGCTCGAAATCATATGCCATCCCGATCAGCCTTCCCTCGCTCCACGCCTTTCCGAAAAACGAGAGCCCGATCGGGAGTCCGTGCACCCACCCCGCCGGCACGGTGATGTGGGGATATCCGGCCACCGCCGCGGGCGAAGTGGCCCCTCCGGTGTACCGGTCGCCGTTGACCAGGTCGGTGGGCCAGGTCGGGCCAGCGGTGATGGCGATCAGTGCATCGAGCCGGTGCCGCGCCATGACCGCATCGATGCCGAGGCCGCGGGAGAGCTGCCGGCAACGGGCCAGCGCGTTGCGATACACCGGGTCGGTGAGCGGGCCCTTCTTCTCTGCGCGCTCGAAGATCTCCTGTCCGAACCACGGCATCTCGCGATCGCGGTTGGCGATGTTGAAGGCAATGACATCGGCGAGCGACCTGACCCCTGACCCCTGATCCCTGCTCCCGAGATAATCCGCCAGCCCCGCCTTGAACTCGAAGTCGAGCACCACGAGCTCCGGATCGCCCAGCTTTCCGACGTTGGGGACCTCGGCGGGGTCGATGATCACCGCGCCCAGGCCCTTGAGCGCCGCGATCGCCTCCGCGAGCACCGGGTCGACGCTCCCCGGCAGCCCGAAGCCTTTGCGCGCCACCCCGAGTCGCGCCCCTTTGAGCGCGCCGCGGTGGAACAGGTCGGTGTCGCGAGTCAGGGGACGGCCTTCGGAGCGGCGCGTCGCCTGGTCACGGGGATCGACGCCCTGAATCGCCTGGAGCACCAGCGCCGCGTCGGCCACCGAGCGGCACATCGGGCCCGCGGTATCCTGGCTCGCGGCGATCGGAATGATTCCGGCGCGGCTCACCAGCCCGACCGTCGGCTTGATCCCGACCAGCGCGCAGATCGATGCGGGGCAGGTGATGGAGCCGTCGGTTTCGGTTCCTATCGTGATCGTGGCGAGATTCGCCGCGCCCGCGGCGCCAGACCCCGACGACGAGCCGCAGGTATTGCGGTCGAGGACGTACGGGTTGCGTGTCAGGCCACCTCTGCCGCTCCACCCGCTGGTCGAGCTGGTGGAGCGATAGTTGGCCCATTCGCTCAGGTTCGTCTTGCCGAGGAGGACGGCACCGGCGCGTCGCAGATTGGCGACCACCGTCGAGTCCTGCGAGGCGCGGGTGCCGGCGAGGGCGAGAGAGCCCGCCGTCGTGCTCATCTGGTCGCCGCTGTCGAGGTTGTCCTTGACCAGCACCGGAATCCCGTGCAGTGGGCCGCGCGGGCCGCGCGTCCTGCGCTCGGCATCGAGCTCGTCGGCAATGCGAATTGCGTCGGGGTTGAGCTCGATGACGGAATTGAGCGTGGGTCCGGCCTTGTCGATGGCGGCGATGCGCGCGAGGTACTGCTCGGTGATTCCACGCGCGGTCCACCGCCCGGAGGCCATTCCCTCCGACAGCGAAGCAATCGTCACCTCATCCAGCTCGAATGCCTGGGGCGCGGAAGCGGATGCGGTAACGGGGCTCGTGGCGCCGGCGGGGAGCGCGCGCGCCGCGCCGAGCAGCACCGCGCTCTGCAGAAAGTCTCGACGATCCATAGGTCTCTTTGCCTCCTTGCCTCTTGTGGAGGTAGCTTCTCCCCTGTCCCTCAATTCAGGAGTCAGGCATGTCCGTCGCGAAAGTCACCGAGATTACCTCCACCTCGACCAAGAGCTTCGAGGACGCGATCAAGGCCGGAATCAGCCGCGCCACCAAGACCCTCAAGAACGTCCGCGGGGCCTGGATCTCGGAACAGAAAATCGTAATCGAAAACAACAAGATTCGGCACTACCGGGTGGACATGAAGATCACCTTCGTGCTGGAGGACTAGAGGCGCCCTCATGGCCGATCGGCGAGCAGCGGATGCCGGCGCAGTCGTCGTCGGAGCTCCGCCTCGCCGATCACGCCATGCTCCAGGTCTTCATCCCTGACCGGATCGGGAAGAGTGGTGAGCACCCGCGAGTAGATCTCTGTCCAGCGCGACAGAAACGCCTCGTGGAAATCCCCGAACGAACGCTGCTCATCCTGAAACTCCTGCGCCAGGCGCCGGAGATCCCTGTCCTGACGGTTCATGATCCCGCCGCGGCCACGAATGCGTTCACCAACGGGTGCGCCCGCCCGGCCAGCGCTGCGCGCTCCGGCTGGAATAGCGTGGCGACGAAGAAGCGCTCGCCCTCGAGCTCGACCGCGCGCACCTCTCCCGCGTCATCGCGCGCGCTGATCCGGAGCGGGCCCTTTGCCAGCAGGTGCTCGTAGCGCGGATTGAGGCCGTAGTTGCAGTGATACGTCTCGCTCACAGTGTCGGCTCCATACGCCCGCCCGAGCCGGGATTCCGGATCGATGTGCACGCCACCCGGCTTCTCGACCAGCCCGCAGCTGAGCGGCGCGATGACCGGCTCCCCGGCGTCCGGATCCAGCTCCGCGTGCGCCGCCTGCGCCAGACCCGCGACATGCCGCGCATACTCCAGGAGCGCATGCTGGAATCCCGCGCAGGTCCCGAGAAAGGGACGGCCGGCCTCGCGCGCGTAGCGGATGGCCGCGATCGCGCCGGCCTCGCTCCGGTACGGGCTGTTGGGAACCACCCAGATGCCATCCGCCGATGTTACCTGCGCAGTCACTCCGTCGGACAGCGTGCTCGTGCCGATCCACTCCCAGACCACCGGCACACCGAGCGAGAGGCCTGCGAGCTCGAGCGCGCCGGGAATGGCGCGATGCGCGGTCACCATGGGATCATGGTCGCCGACCAGGGCGATCCGGACGGTCTTCACGCGCCCGCCGGAGTGAGGCCGCGGCGCCAGCGCCCCGCCCGCACCGAGAGCGGCCATACCAGGAGATGGGCCTCGTCCGGGTCTCCCCAGACCGCACCAAGCTCCCGCTCCAGCTCCACCACCGGATCCGTCTTTCGATCGGTCACATAGCGCCCGACGGCGGACCAGGTGCGAATGAATCCCAGCAGCTGCGGCAGGGTCAGCCTCCCTTCGATGCTGAAGGAGGGCGACGGCACCTCTTCGATCGGGATGTCGATTGTTCGATACCCCGTCTCGACATGCACCCGCTCGGCGGGCCAATACGGTCCCACCGTATGCCGATAAAACCGGCCGATGATCGCATCGATCTCCGGAGTCGACTGGAATATGCCATAGGCCCAGATCGCCAGTGCCCCGCCGGGTGCCGTCACGCGGTCGAGCTCGCGGTAGAACCGGTCGCGGTCGATCCAGTGTAACGCCTGCGCCACCGTCACCAGGTCCACCCGCTCCGTCGCGAGCGCGCTCGCTTCGCCGAGCGCCGCGAAGTACCGGGCGCCGGTTCCGCGGTCCGCCGTCTTGACCTGCGCGCGGCTGGGATCGGACGCCACCACCCTCCCGAAATACGGCGTCAGCAATCTCGCGGCCTGCCCCGTGCCGGTGCCGCAGTCCCAGGCGACCGACCGCTTGGCGGGAAGCGTGGCCAGCCATCCGAAGAGCGCCGGGGGATACGTCGGCCTGAACTTCGCATAGGCGAACGAGTCCCGGGAAAAATGATCGGCAAATGAAGTCACCCCGCGCCCGCCTCCGCGGCCCGGCGAGCCAGGAAGCGCCGAATCGGCGTGATGCGCGCTTCGAGATCGGGGAGCGAAGTGACGGTGCGCTCCAGGTGCTCGAGGTAGGTCGGGTATGCCGTGAGGGCGCGGAGCTCGGCAAGATGTGGCTGCAGCTTGGCGTAGATCGCCAGGTGCTCGGTATTCGCCGCGTGGAACATCTCCGGCTCGATGGCGCCCATGGTCACGAAGGAGGCGGCCATCTCCCAATAGCTCGTCACCATGCGATAGGACGCGCTGTCCGGACCCACCCAGACCTCGAGCACATCCCGTGCGCTCCGCGGGTGGAAACTCGTCACCCACCAGTTGCGGGCCGCACGCAGCGTGGGTTCCCGCCGGCTCTCGTAGAGCTGGAGCAGCAGCTCCGCGCTCCGCTGCCGGAATGCGTCGCCGTCACTCATGGCACCCGGACCAGCTGGCCTGCGTCCCGAGGCCGACGATCACCAGATCGCTCCGGCCGCTCACGAGGAGCGGCACAAGCAGGAGGAGCGGGAGCCCCCCGACGCAGAGCGCGTCGACGAGGGGGGAGATGATGACGGGGCTGGTGACGGCCGCCGACCCGGTCAACGCGCGGCCCACAAACGTTTCATCAGCTGGATCTGCCCGGCGTGGTAGGCGTCATGCATGGCGATGCCGATGATGAGATCCCCCCAGCTCCACCGTTTCCGGCCCCCGGCCGATTCCCCGAGGAGGCGCACCGGGAAGTCCTCCACCGTTTCGAGGAGGAGCTGGTGCTCTACGGCGAGCAGCTCGCGATCCTTGGCCCACGCCCGCGCGTCGGCCGGCGCCGGCATCTCGGGCCAGTTGGCGGGGCTGCGGGAAAAGTGGGGGATGTCGGCGCCGAGCAGCCGCCGCCGCACGGCGTATTTCCAGTAGGCGGTGTGGAGCGTGAGCTCCCAGATCGTGTGGCGCCCTGATGCGGGACGCCAGCGCGCCGCTGCCGGAGTGACGCCACGCAAGGCGCCCACCGGTGTGGGGCCACCGTGCCACGCCTGTCCGCGACGGGGCTGGAGGGTGCGGGCGAGGAGGCGGATTGTCGGATTCATGGCCTGGCGGCTTCCCCGGATTGAGGCGAAGAGGCAAAGTAAAATACATTGCCTCCTTGCCACCTTGCCTCTTTGCCTCCCCTTACTCCTCCGCCAGCAGCCCCTCCAGATCCAACGGCTCCTCCACCCGGTACTCCACCCCGCCGTCCGCTGTGTGAGGCCATTCGTCGGCGGGGCGGTCCCAGGTGAGCTCGAGGCCGGTTCCGTCGGGATCGGCCAGATACACCGACACGCTCACTCCGTGATCCGAAGCGCCGCTCAGGACAACACCCGCGGCGAGCACCCGCCGCACCGCCACCGCCAGATCGCCCCGTGTCGGGTAGCGGATGGCGAGATGATGCAGCCCGGTGTGATGAGCGGGAGGAGGCGATGCCCCCCGGCTTTCCCAGGTGTTGAGACCGAGATGGTGGTGATAGCCGCCGGCGGCGAGAAAGGCGGCGCTGTCCTGGTACCGCGCGACCAGGGTGAATCCGAGCACGCCGCAGTAGAACTCGAGGGCGCGAGGGAGGTCGCTCACCTTGAGGTGTGCGTGCCCGAGACCGGACGCGGCGGGGATGTGATAGCTGAGCTCGGTGGCGACCGGGGCCGTCATGAGGGCCTCCCGTGCGGGACCTCCATGATCTACCGCCCGAATGTGATCCCGGCAAGCACCCGTCGAAAGCTCGTTACACGCCGAATTGGGTGAAGTGATGATCGGTGTGCCGGTACCCGAGCACACCCCACGAGCGGGTGCTCATCGGGCCGAAGGCGGGATGCGGCGGCCACGAGGTCTCGCCCGCCCGCTTCGCGCGGCGGTCGAGAATCTGCCGGAAGCCCTGCACTTCATCGCGAAAAACCGCGGTGTCGCACCGCGCGAGGAGCGCCGGCGCCGTCGGGACCCCCTTGGGGAACGGCATGACGTAGATGATGAATTGCTTGAGGGGAAAGAACCGCATCGGCAGTTTTTGGGCTCCGGCGTCACCTCGCCAAGCGGCATTCGGAGCGCGTCGTTGACGTGCGCGAGCATCGCGGAACAGTTGAATTTGCCCCAGCGCGCGGGAGCCTCCGCGGTGAGACGGCCGAGACGGGTAAGCAACTCGTGCCGCGCAGCTTCCTGCCAGATCGACGCCATGATGCCTCCCGCAGGTTTTTCTTTGCGCCTTTGCGCCGTTGCGCCCTATTTCCTCCTCGCCACCATCACCCCATCCCCAATCGACAACAGACACGCCTCCACTCGCGCATCCCCCCGGATCTTCTCGTTGAGCGCCCGCAACGCCACCGTGTCGGGGTCGAGGACTTCAGGATCGGCGACCTTGCCGCTCCACAGCACGTTGTCGATGAGAATGAGGCCGCCTGGCCGCACCAGATGGAGACATGCTTCGTAGTACGCGTCGTACCCCGGCTTGTCGGCGTCGATGAAAGCAAAGTCGAAGCTGGAGTCGCCCGCTTCGATGCGCAGCGCGGCGAGCGTCCCGCGCGCATCGCCCATCCGGAGCTCGATCTTGTCCTCGAGCCCGGCCTCGCGCCAGTAGCGCCGGGCGATCGCCGTCCACTCCTCGCTCACATCGCAGGTGACCAGCCGTCCCCCCGCCGGCAGCGCGGCCGCCACTGCCATCGCGCTGTAGCCGGTAAAGGTGCCGATCTCGAGCGCCCGGCGCGCGCCGATCAGTCTGACGAGGAGCGCCATGAAGGCTCCCTGGTCGGCGCCGATCTGCATCCCGGCCTGGGGCATTGCCGCCGTCTCGACGCGGAGCCGCTGTTGCACCGGCGTCTCGACGGTGACGAATCGCCCGACATAATGCTCGATGGCGTCGGGAAGGAGCGAGCGCTTCATCGGCATGCTCGATTCATTCGGGTGCCGTCCACACCGGGACGAGCGAGAGCGTGTGCCCCACGATCCCCGCGGGCAGGTCCACCGGCGTTCGGCTGTGGAGGCAGAATTCCGGCGTGGGACCAAGGACCATCTGGCGCATCCAGAGGGTGGCCGGACCAGTTGCGATGATGGGGGTCAACGCCTCGAGCAAGGAGGCGTAGCTGAGGCCGGACGGTTTGCGAAACCAGGTGGCGAGCGGCGGGGCGGTGATAGGGGAGCCGGCACGAAGTCCGTAGAGTCCTGCTGTACCGCCGGCGGCCAGGTGCGCCACAGCATCGTGAGGGGCCCGTCGCGCCGCAGTCACCGCCGCTTCATTGAGCGCTTCCAGCGAGCCCATCCCGCGGATCACGTACCAGTCTTCGTAGGCCTCTTCGCCTCCAGCGGCCCAGGGCGCTCCCTCGATTCGAACCGTGGAGCCGCGCAGAAACCCCTCCGGTGGATGCGCCGCGAGCGCCGCCTGGAAGTCGCCCTGCCGGGCCTCGTACGTCTCGATCGGAACGTCGGGCCGCTTCCAATGCCAGAACGCGTAGGCCAGCACGGCGCTCAGAACTCCCTTTTCTTCATCTCCTTGAAGAACCGCTTCGTCTCGTGGTCCTGCTCCTCCGCCTTGGCCTTGAGCGTATCGTCGTACTGCGCCGACCGGTCCACTTTCGGATTCGCCACCTTCGCCGTGTTTTTCTTGACCAGGGCGGCGATCCGCTGGTCTTCACGCTTGGACATGCAGGAGCCTCGTCAGTCGAGATGGTTGCTGTGAGCTGAATGCCATCGGCCTTCAGCCATCAGCCGTCAGCCGCTGCTGGCTGATAGCTGATGGCTGCCATTAACCAAACACATGCCTATCCAACCACTTGACCAGCCCCTCGTCCACCGCCTCCGGCGTCTGGTCGGGGACTTGGGGCATGACCGAAATGCGCTTGCCGCTCTGCATCAGGTACCAGCCCGGCGGGGAGGCGGGAAGCGCCTTCGAAGGATTGGCCAGCACTCCCTCGTAGGACACGAAATGAAACTCCCGGCCCCGATGGACCAGCCGTTTCTGTTCGATTTTGTATGAGCTCATCCCGGGCTTTCATGTTGGGGTCCGCGCATCCCTGAAATCTAACCCGGCCGTCCCCCCCGGGCCCCCCGATCCGCTTTGACCTTGGCCCGTGCACGATCTTCGGACTTCTTCGCCCGGATGGCGGCGATGCGCTCGGCGAGCGGAATTTCGAGCCGCGCTTCGGCGCGGGCGGAGTAGTTGAAATCGGGCAGCATCACCCGAGGCAATCGCTTGCCGACCGCGCGCTCGATCTGGCGCAGCTCCCCTTCCTCTTCCGGAGCCACGAAGGTGAACGCGTCTCCCGTCGCTTCGGCTCGCGCCGTGCGTCCCACCCGGTGGATGTAGTCGTCGGGGGCCATGGGGACGTCGAAGTTTACCACGTGGCCGAGGGCCTCGATATCGATGCCCCGCGCGGCGATGTCCGTCGCCACGAGCACCCGGTACTTCCCGTTCTTGAACCCGGCCAGCGCCTCGGTCCGTTGGCTCTGGCTGCGATTGCCGTGGATCCGCTCCGCCTTGATCCCCTGTTTGACCAGATGCGCCTGCAGCCGGTTGGCGCGGTGCTTGGTCCGGGTGAAGACGAGCGCTTCCCGCAGCTCTCCGCGTTTGAGCAGCTCGACCAGCAGCGCCGACTTGAGCTCCTGCGGCACCGGATACACCGCCTGGGTGATGCCGATCGCCGGCGCGGATTTGCGCTCCATGTTGATCGTGACCGGCTGCTTCAGCATTTCGTTCGTCAGCGTGAGGATCGGAGGAGGCATCGTGGCGCTGAAGAAGAGCGTCTGCCGCTTGGCGGGGATGTGACGGAGCACCCGGCGGATGTCCGGCAGAAAACCCATATCGAGCATCCGGTCTGCTTCATCGAGCACCAGGTACTCGAGACCGCCCAGCTTTGCATACTGGCGCCGGAAGTGGTCCAGCAGCCGCCCCGGCGTCGCAATGATCACATCGGCGCCGCTGCGGAATGCGTGCTCCTGCGGCCCCATGCCGACCCCGCCGAACACCGACGCGGCGCTGATCGGGGTGTGCACCGCGAGATCGTTCAGGTCTTCCAGGATCTGCGCGGCCAGCTCGCGGGTCGGGGTGAGCACCAGCGCGCGGGTGGTGCCGCGAGGACGGTCGATCAGCTTGTGCAGGATCGGCAAGAGGAACGCGGCGGTCTTGCCGCTTCCCGTCATCGCGCAGGCCAGGACGTCCCGGCCGGCCAGCGCCGGCGGGATCGCATCGGCCTGAATCGGAGTGGGGCGGGTAAATCCAAGCTCCTTGATCCCCTTGAGGAGGTTCGGATGAAGCTTCAGGCTGCTGAATGGCACGGCGTTACACCGATCCTCCGAGGTGCATCCGCCGCGACACCGCATCGAAACCCGCCGCTTCATCGGGGCGGGGTGCGAGAAGGGAGACGAGGATGCCCGCGGCAAAAGAGAGGGGCATGGTGACCAGCGCCGGATTGCGGAGCGGGAACCACGCCTCGGAATGCTTGAGCACGTCGATTTGCAGCGTCGGGGAAAGATAGATGAGGCCGAGGCTGCTCACCGTGCCGAGCAGCATGCTCGTCACCGCGCCTGCCGTGGTGTAGCGTCGCCAGAAAATGGAAAGCAGCAGCGCCGGAAAATTCGCGCTCGCGGCGATGGCGAAGGCCAATCCGACCATGAAGGCCACATTCTGGCCCTTGAACGTGATGCCGAGCACGACGCCGAGGATGCCAAGCCCGACGGTCGCCACTCGCGCGACCCGCAGCTGCTCCGCGGCATCCGCTTTCTCGCGCCGGACGACGCTGACCCAGAGGTCGTGCGAGAGCGCTGCCGCCCCCGAGAGCGTGAGCCCGGCCACGACCGCGAGGATCGTCGCGAACGCCACCGCGGCAATGAAGCCGAGGAACGGCGTTCCGCCCAGAAACTCGGCGAGGAGCGGTGCCGCCATGTTCCCTCCCGGCTCGACGCCCCGGATGACGTCGGGGCCAACCAGCACCATCGCCCCGAAGCCGAGAATAAAGGTCATCAGGTAAAACGAGCCGATCAGTCCGGTGGCGTAGAACACCGATGTGCGCGCCGCCTTCGCGTCGGGAACGGTGTAGAAGCGCATCAGGATGTGCGGGAGACCCGCGGTGCCGAACATCAGCGCCATGCCGAGCGACACCGCGTCGAGCGGCTTCGAGACCAGCCGGCCGGGCGACAGCACCCCGTCTCCGTATTTCTCCGCCGCGGCCGCGAAGAGCGCGACGGGGCTCCAGTCGAATCGCGAGAGCACCAGGAGCGCCAGAAGCGCGGCACCTCCGAGGAGCAGCACCGCCTTCACGATCTGCACCCACGTCGTCGCGAGCATCCCGCCGAACAGCACGTAGACGATCATCGCCACGCCGACGATCACGATAGCGGTCTCGTACGAGATGCCGAACATCAGCCGGATGAGTCCGCCGGCGCCCACCATCTGGGCGATGAGATAGAAGGAGACCGTGGCGAGCGTGCCGATCGCCGCCGCGATCCGCACCGGGGTCTGCCGCAGCCGGACCGCCACCACATCGGCGAAGGTGTACCGGCCCAGATTGCGCAGCGGCTCGGCGATGAGAAAGAGGACGACCGGCCAGCCGACCAGCCACCCGGTCGAGTAGATCAGGCCGTCGAAGCCGGTCGTCGAGACCAGTCCGGCGATTCCGAGGAACGACGCGGCGCTCATGTAGTCGCCGGCGAGGGCGACGCCGTTCTGGCCCGGACTGATCGACCGCCCCGCGGCGTAAAAGTGTTCGGTGGTGCGGGTCCGGCGGGCCGCCCAGAAGGTGATCCCCAGGGTGGTGGCGATGAACAGGAAGAAGAAGCCCATCGCCACGGTATTGGGCGCGCCGATGCGCGTGGCGGTTTGGAGCGCCCCGAGGAGACTACTCACGCAGCCGCTCGAGCTCTGCGTCGTAGCGGGTGTTGGCCCAGCGGACGTAGACCCAGGTCAGAATCCACGCGGCGACGATCACCAGCGCCCCGAGGAGAATGCCGAGCGAAAGACCGGGAACGACCCGGCGCGCCAACACCGGCTTGGCGTATGCAATGAGGAGAATGAAGCCGAAATAGAGGGTGACCATCGCGCCGGTCAGGGCGATGGCCACCCGCCAGCGGGAGGCGGCGACGGCGGAGAGCCGGGCTTCGAACGACAGGATCGCCGCCGGACCTTTCATGCTCACGATTCCTCGAGCGTGACCTCGGCGGCGCCGGTGGCGTCGTAGTGGACGTGCACCTGCCACGGCCGGCAGCAGACCTCGCAGTCCTGCACGTACTCCTGCGCTTCACCGCTGCCCGCGTCGAGCTCCAGAGTGACCGTTTCCCCGCAATACGGACAGGTCACCTCGGCTTCGGTTTGGAGCAGTCCTTCTTCGTCGAAATCGGGGTCGGGCGAGTCCTCGTGATCATCGCGCATCGGGGATGATAACTCCGTCGCGAACGATATCCACCGGCGTCGCGAGATCGAGCCGGCCACCCGTGAGCACCCGAGCGTACCATCCGCGCCGCCCGACCAGCGCCCGCACGAATGCGGGACCCCGCTCGGCGCCGACATACGGAAGCGAGTACACCTCGGTGCAGGGGTCACACGCCTTGCTGACCTCGATCTCGACGCCTCCAAGCCGTATTCGCACTCCGGGAGAGAGACTCGACTCGGGGATCCCGCCGAGCGTCAGGTTTTCGCCGAGATCTCCCGGCTCCACCGGCCACCCTTCTCCGCGGAGCGTGTCGAGGAGATCCTGCGTCAGCAGCAGCAGCGCCTGGTCGCGATCACCGGGGAGTTCCTCGCTGCGATAGCGATTGTAGTCGCCTCCCGCGCCAGCGGCGGTGACCATGAGCTCGGGCACCGCTCGCTTCGGGAGGCCATACTCTCCCGGAGTTTCGGGCTTGATGCTGAGGCGGAGGAGGCGCGGGATCATGGTGCGGCTGTCTCGCGCACCCTGCGTTGTATCCGCTCGATCTCGGCCAGCACATCCTCGGGCCGCGTCTCCCGCTCCAGCTCCGCGAGCTCGTGATCCTGATCCGCGTCGATCCCGAGCTTCTGATGAATCGCATCCAGCATGGTGAGCGCCCGGGTGAGCTCGTGCTCCGCCAGCAGGCCGATATGTAGGTCCAGGTCGGCGCGTCGCTCGCTTTCGGCGGCCAGCCGGTTCTGGCTGATAAGGACGAAGGTCGCGAGGAAGATCGCCTCGAGCGAGACGATCATTGTCAGCAGGCCATAGGGAAAGGGATCGAACGGCTCGATCCCGGCTCGCCCGGTGTTGAGGAGGATCCACGCGCCGAACCACACGACGTGGACATAGATGAACAGCATCCGGCCGGAGAACGCCGTGATCGCGTCGGCGATCCGGTCCTGGAGCCCGCGGTCGTCCGAGGCCTTCTGCCTGAGGGCGATGATCGTCTGGATGTTCCGGTCGATCACCCGCGCCAGCGCGGGCTCGTCCCGGCGCGAATCGTCCTCGGTTCCAGGCGGCGCCTGTCCGTCGGAGTTCCGATGGCGCATCAGTATGTTCTCTCGATCTGCATGACCGTCGCACCCGTGTGCTTGTCCCCCGGATTTCTGGGACACTGGCCGGAGGAAACGGGCTCGTCACTCGTCACCCGCCGCCAGTTTCTGGGAATCGATTGTCCCGCGCACACGATGAGCAATGTCCCTTCCGGGAGTGGCGCAAGGCGCTGCAGGACCACCGCCGAGTACGGCCCGCCGTCCCTCGAGGACCCGCACGTGCTGCTCCCTTCCACATAGTCCACCGCCACCCAACCACGTGGATAGGGGGTCGAGCGGCAGACCGTCTGGCGGCTCGTCCCGGTCGAGCCGGTCATCCCGCCGTCGTCAGCGATAGTTCCTGGAATTGGTCTACCGGTCTCCGGACCGGGAATCGGCTCCGCCATCGGTCCCGACCGCGCCGCAAATCCCCAGCACCCCGCGAGGCCGACAAAACCGACCAACAGGATTCTTCCGATCATAGTGCCCCCTCTTCGCACTTCGCTCTTCGCTACTCCCTCGCTTCATACCTCGCCCGGACACCCAGCGCCGCCTCATTCGAGCTGATCAGCCGCGCGCCCGCCGCGTAGCGCACCAGAACCGCGCCGGGCCCTTCCCACGTCACCTCCACGGCGGGGCGCTTGGCCTTGCCCAGGAGAAAATTCACTCCGCTCGAGTCCATCGCGACGAAGAGATTGGCGGGGTAGGCCGGCTCCTGTCCCGCTGGCGTGATCGAGACATTCGTCGTGCCTTTGCGCCCGAATCCGCACTCGAAGTGGAAGACCACCGCTTCCCGGGTGCTGTCGGGCGCGAGCACCCGGGTGTCAACCTCGGGGGGGCAGCGCGAATAGTTCTTGCTCATCAACACGGCGCCGCCGATCCCCACCACGATGAGACCGAGGCATCCGAAGCCGTAGAGCTTCGCGACATCCTTCGCCAGCGACCCGGCAAGCGACGACCTGGGATCCGGCCGCACCGGTTGCGCGCCTATGGCAGCACCCGGATCTTGATGTTCCGGAAGGCGACCCAGTCTCCGTGGTCCTGCAGCCCGATATGGCCCTCGGCCGCCTGCCCGTACTCGCGCCACGCCTTGAACTTGCTGCTTCCTACCCGGCGCCTCCAGTCCTCGCTGCCCAGCTCGTAGCCGGCGACCTTCTGGCCGTTGAGCCAGTGCTCGACATGATTGCCGTTGACGAGGAGGCGCGCGGTGTTCCATTCACCCACGGGGCGCACGATGCCCCGCGGCGCCGGATACAGCCCGTACACCGACCCCGCGGACGTCAGCTCCGATTGTCCGTCCGCGTGGACCGCGTCGTCGAGCACCTGCATTTCCGGGGCGCTGAAGTAGATCGCATCCGATCCGAGCGCCGCGCGATAGAAGATCCCGCTGTTACCGCCAGTCTGAAGCTTCCAGTCGAGCGACAGGTCAAAGTTGCGGAACGACTCGGTGGTGATGATGTCGCCCCCGCCGCGGGCTACCCGCGTGAGCGCGCCGTCGACCACGTTCCACCCCTCCGGCATGCCCGGTTTGTCGTAGGCGCGCCACCCTGCCGTGGTCGATCCGTCGAACAGGAGCCGCCACCCGGCCTCCCGCTCCTGTGAGGAAAGGGCGTTCCCGGTCGGTACCGGTGCAGGTGGCGACGACGACTGGCCGGGACCACAGCCGGTGACGAGTGCGGCGAGAGACAGAGCTCCAAGATGTCGCACGCTCACACCCCCCAGCCGGGACGATACTCCCGGGTCAGATACTGATTGGATTCCGGAATATTGGTGACCGCCATTTTGTCGCTGTCATACAGGATCTTGCGGCCCTGTCCGGTCCGAAGCGCGACGATGCCCAGCAGCATCGTTTCGGTGAGCGGCGCGGCGTACTCGAAGGGCGAGCTGGCGGTCGCCTGCTTCTTGCACGCCGCCGCCCAGTTGAGCTCGTGGCTCGTCGTGATGCGCGACATCGTTTGCGCCACCGACGCGGTCTGCTCCATGAGCTCGGCCGGAAACAGCGTCGGCTTCGCACCGTAGGTCTCGTGCATCAGGATGCCCTTGGTCCCCATGAAGATCACCCCGCCTTCGCGATTGAGCGCGAGGTCGTCGGGAAGCTGCGGGGGACGCGGAGGCATCAGTCCCCCGTCGTACCAGGTGAGCCTGACCGGCGGCATCGTCCCGCGGGCGGGGAACTCGTAGTGCACCGTCATCGCCAGCGGATAGGTCACCGGCTTGGCGCGCGGACCTCCCCACGGGGTCGAGGTGGCCTCGATGCTCGTCGGGTAACCCAGGTTGAGCGCCCAGAAGGGATGATCGATCAGGTGCGCGCCCATGTCGCCGAGCGCGCCGACGCCGAAGTCGGTCCATCCCCGCCAGTTGAACGGATGGTAGACGGGATGGAATGGAATGTCCTCTACCACAGGACCGAGGTAGAGGTCCCAGCGCAGGCCCTCGGGCGCCGGGTAGCTCCCCGCCATCGCCGCAGCTGTCGCTTCGCTGATCGCCCGCTGATTCCATGACGGAGGCGCGGGCGCGGCGCCGGCGGGTGGTGGCGTGGCTGCGGCGGGACGCGGGAGGCCCTGTGGCCAGATTGGCCGGTTGGTCCAGACATGCACCTCGCTCACCAGACCGATCAGCCCCGCCTGGATCCACTCGTTGATGAGGCGCGCATCATCGCGGGAATGGCCCTGGTTTCCCATCTGGGTCACGACACCGGTTTTCTGCGCGGTGGCGCGGAGCACCCGGGCCTCGTGCACCGAGTAGGTCAGCGGCTTCTGCACGTACACATGCTTGCCGGCGAGCATCGCCGCATTCGTGATGACCGCATGGGTGTGATCTGGCGTCGCGATCACTACCCCTTCGATGTTCTTCTGCTTGTCGAGCATCTCCCGGAAATCGGCGTAGCGCGCCGCCTTGCCGAACTGCTCCTGGAGACGGAGACCCTCGGGCCGCGGCTTTCCGTCGCGGTCCTTCCCCCGCCCCGCCAGCGAGCGCTCGACGTACCCGAAGTCCACGTCGCAGACCGCCACGATATTCTGGGTGACCAGCGCCTCGGCGTTGCTCATCCCCATTCCGCCGGCGCCCACGATCGCCACGTTGAGCGTGTCGCTCGGCGCCTGGTGACCGGGCCCGCCGAGGACATGGCGCTTCACCACCATCCCGCCCATGGCGAGGGCGCTGGTCTTCGAAACGAATTGCCGCCGGGTGAGCCTGCGACGGGACATGGGGAGGGTACCTCCGATTGGACGGGCTGTGGGAAGACTGAAGACTGAAGTCCCTCAAGGCAAGGTTGCCACGGCTCCCCGCCGGCAGGTCACGCCCCGGGGAACCCTTTCACCAGCAGCATGGGGTGGAGCGAGGAGCAGGGCTCCTCGTCGAGTAAGCTACTCCGCTGAGCCCGGGACGCCACGGGGCAGTCTTCAGCCTTCAGCCGTCAGCTGATGGCTGATGGCTGATGGCTGATAGCTCCTCAGAAGCGGCGGGGAACGGCGCCATAGACCGACCCGGGAAGCGGAGAGGCCGGGGGACCGATCTGGAAAAGACTGTCACCCACTATCTGGAAGGCGAGGGGCGCGTAGACGAGGGAGGCCGCGCAGAGCGCATCGCGCGGACAGGAGTCGTACGTCAGCACGCCGTTCTCGATCGTGAAGCCATGCTCCGATTCCATCCGGTGATTGGTGCCGTTGCCGTCCTGGACGACCAGTATCCGCCTGAGCACGCGATCGAGGTCCTCGCGCGGGCGCCCGTCGTTGAGCCTCAGCGTGTCCGCAATGAGGAACGGCGCCCCACCTTCGGGACCCTGCGGAATCGGTGGGGTTTGCACCCCGATGCGCGCGAGGGCATAGGAATCGGGGAGGAGGGATGGGGAGGTGCCCTCGTCGCAGCCTGCCAGCGCCATAGCGGCGAGGGGAACGAAAACGAGTCTTCGCATTTCAGGCATCCTTGCGGCGGTCCCCGGTCTGTAACGCAGGCTTCGTTCCAGCGCCGACGCCTGCGCGAAGCATCGGCCGCGCCTGGAGATAGCTTCCCGGTGCTCTGGGGACGAGACGCTCAGGACGTGTCGGAATGACACGGGAAGCCTTCATCTCCGGTTCCGCACTTTTGTCCCTTCGCCGCGCTGGTAGAAGATCGACGCGTCGCGGTTGATCCCGCGCTCATGCTGCACCGCGGGGGACGTTCCGGAAACCGGAGCGCCCAGCGCCATGCGGAGACCGCGCCACTTGGTTTTGAGATCGGCCACGAGGTGCGACGGTGCCCGGTGGCCGTAGGCGCGGTACTGAGACGGCGGCACTTTTCCCTTCGTGCCGACGTGCTCCGCAAACGCCGACGTCCAACGATCGAAGTCGGCCAGCACGTCCGCATTCTCCATCATGTGCTCGGCCTGGTTCTCGCTATACGGCACCCCGCGCCCGAACTCGACAAAGCGCCAGAGCGCGTCGGGCACCTCGATCCCGCTGTAGCGGCACTGCCAGACCAGCGGAGCGTAGCTGTCCCGCATGTTCTCGAAGGGCTCCCGATCCGGATCGAAGTACTCCGGGTGACGGAGAATCGCGGGGCGGCCGTCCTCATCGAGTTCGTCGCCGCCGCCATCGAGGTGGAGACGCATCCATTGCAGCTCCGGAGCGGTCCGCCGGCGCATTCCGTCCGTTCGCGTCGTCGGGTTTCATGGAGTGCTCCAGCGGATCCGGGCGCGATACTCGGCCGGTGCAGGCGGCGCTCCGGCGCGGCGCGGCGGCGCGAGGCTTACGAGCTCGAGCCGGACGGCTCCGACCGTCACCGCCTTGGGCTCTTGCATCGTGTGAAGCGACACGACCCGTTCGTCGCCTTCGCCGCGCACCCTGAACCGCACTTCTGCGTTGCCCGCGGTGACGCACACCACATCGACCGGACAGCGCGAATCGTTCGCGACATCGACCATCGACAGGATGACACCCGTCCCCGCCAGCTGAACCGTAGGGCCCGGGGCGAGCTCGAACTCCTGTCCCGGCGCCACCTGCGTAAGAGTCGGGTCGCACGACGTCAGGATCATCGCCGCCAGAAATCGCATTCGCATGGATTCACCGCCCGCTGATCGGGAAGGGAAGGTCGAGCGTCTCCACTGGCGGAAGTTCTTCCCACCGGTCGAAGAGCGCCCGCCGCGCCGCCCGGATGCGCGCCAGATCGGCCTCGGTCAGCTCGAGGGGATCTGCTCCGCCCCGGCCCGCATGATACGCTGCCGCCTTGGCGCTGAAATCATCGGCCGTCCAGACCAGCCCGCTTGCGCGCTCCGTGTCGAGAAAGCCCACGATCAGCTCCGCGGCCAGAGCATCGGGCGGCATCGGTCCCCGCGGCCACGGCGTGCCGAAGTCGGTGAGATCCCACCCGCTCGCAACCAGACCATAGAACGCGCGGTCGAGCCCGAGCCCCGTCTCCACCGCGTAGTGGGTGAGGTCGTGCAACGGAAAGAATCGCCCCTGCTGCCCGTCCTGGCGTTGCCAGGTGACCGAGCCGTCGGCGCGGGTGCACGAAAGCGCCGCGGAGCCGTCGGTTTTCTTCTTGATGGAGATGGTGAGCGCGGGTGCCGGGGCGGAATTCGCGGACATGACCATACCTCTTCTACACATGCGGGAACGCAGGATTCCAGGCCACTTCCCAGAGGAACCCATCGGGATCGGCAAAATAACCGGCGTAGCCGCCCCAGTCCGTCCGTTGGGCAGGTTTGACGATGCGCCCTCCGGAATCCGCCACCTCCGCCATCAGTGCGTCCACCGCACCCGCCGACCGCGCGTTATGCGCCAGCGCGAATCGGGAAAACCCGGATCCTTCCGCGGACACGCCCGCGTCGGCGGCCAGCAGATGCGCGGGATACAGAGCCAGCCAGGTGCGTCCCATCTCGAAGAACGCCACCGTCGGGGGCGACGAAAGCTGCGGCAGCTGGAGCACTTCCGCATAGAACCGGACTGCGCGCGGGAGATCCGCCACGCCCAGGGTGACGAAACTGATCCGGGGCTCCATCATTCCGCGTCGATTCCCGTCGTCATCTTTCCTGCGCGGCGGGGTCGGCGAGGCTGGCCAGATTTCCGGCATCGGCAAAGCGGAGCGAGTCGGAGTTCACACAGTAGCGGAGGCCGGTCGGCCGTGGGCCGTCCTCAAAAATATGTCCGAGATGACCGTCGCATCGGGCGCACAGAATCTCGGTCCGCCGCATCCCGTAACTGCGGTCTTCATGAGTGACCACATTCTCGTCGGCGACCGGCTGAAAGAAGCTTGGCCACCCGGTCCCCGAGTGAAATTTCGAGCTGGACGCAAACAACGGCAGGCTGCAGCAGATGCAGGAGTAGACTCCTTCCTGCTTGTTGTCGAGCAGCGTTCCGCAGAATGCCCGCTCGGTGCCCTTACCCCTCGCGATCTGGAACTGTTCCTGGGTGAGCTGCGCGCGCCATTCCGCGTCGGATTTGACGACCCGCGGCGACTCGACCGGTCCCACCAGCTCACCGCGCCGATTGAAAACTTTGACGAGCATTCGTGACCTCCCGCCGGAACGCGGCTCAGTGCTTGGCGCCCTCCTCGTCCTCCTCCTTCTTCACCATCTTCTCGACCACCTCGATGTCCTGCCGCTCGGAGGTAATGGCCAGCCGCAGCCGTCCGAAGAGACTCATGTAGAGGTTTGCGATCCAGACAATCGAGAAGCCGGCGATCACGTAGCCACGCCAGTCCTCAAAAACCAGCGTGAACCGGGTCAGGAACAGCATCCCGATCGTCACATAGTGGCTGAAGCAGTACTCGCAGGTGAGGAGGTAGAAGAATTTGCGCGACAGGATGTTCCGGCTGGCCTTGCTCCTCGCGGTGAACCACTCGCGCGGCTCCAGAAACATCTCTTCGTGGGTGACCGTCCAGCTCACGCACGCGACCGGAATCGCGAAGAGGAAGAGCAGGAGAACCTGGCGACCGATCGGCATCGGGCTCGATCAGCCCGCGTCTTCGAGCGTCGCCGACAGGGTGATCGGCACCGACAGCGCCCTGGAGACGATGCAATTCGTTTTGGCATCCTCGGCGACGCGCTGAAAATCGGCGGCCGAGATGCCGGGGACCTGGCCCCGTGTGGACAGATCGATCCCGGTGATTGAAAACCCTTCGCCCACCTTGTTGAGGTGGACCGTCGCGGCAGTCTCGATCTTCATGGGCTTGTGCCCGGCGTTGCTCAGGAACAGGGAGAGCGCCATGGAGAAACAGCCCGCGTGGGCCGCGCCCAGCAGCTCCTCGGGATTGGTGCCCGGGGCCCCCTCGAACCGCGTCCCGAATGAATAGCTCCCCTCGAACGCACCGCTTCCGAGCTTGATGTTCCCGCGCCCGCCGCGGAGATCACCTTCCCAGCGTGCCTCAGCCTTCCGGTCCATGATACTGCTCCTTCCTGTAGAGACGGCCGTACTCTGCCGTCGTCGGAGTCGTTGACAGTGCCAGCCCCCCGAACCTATCACCCTGCCAGTGCCGACTCCAGGCGGTCGACGAGCTCGGCCTGCGCCGGATTCAGGTGCGTTCGTGCCGCCGCCCCGTCGTACCAGGCACAGCGGTCGATTTCGGGGTAGGAAATCCAGCGGCCCGACCCGCGCGGCCATTCCGTTTTCATCGAGTTGCTGACGATCAGCGCCGGATCGGCGTCGCCTTCCCACGCCCACGCGTGAATGATCTTGCCGGCCTTCTGCCGGATGGAGCCGAGTGGAAGGAAGGGACTTTTTGCAATGATGCCGGTTTCTTCCTGGAATTCGCGGCAGGCCGCGGCGAGGAGCGTCTCACCCTGCTCCACCGCACCCTTGGGGATTGTCCAGGCGCCGGCGTCTCTCCGCTGCCAGAACGGTCCTCCGGGATGAGCCAGGAAGATTTCGAGGCCCGGACGCGATTTCCGGTAGAGGATAAGTCCCGCGCTCTCCGCGGTAGCCTTGGTCATCTAGCACGCTCCAGAAGCGCGCGTCGGGCGTTTCAGCACCGCGTAGTGCGGCCGCTCCACCAGGTAATTGAAGACCAGCACCGCGGTCTGCGCAAAGCCGCTTGCGATGAGCGCCGGCAGCGATGCGAACAGCAGCGCCAGCCCATACGTTTGCAAGTACCCCAACGTGTACATGGGATTCGTGATGTACCGGTACGGACCGGCCGGCTCGGGCGGGATGGGATCGTCCGGGGCGAAGAAGTTGTGCCAGTAGTAGGCTTTGGCGCCAAGGCTCGCGGCAGCCCAGAGCTTGACGCCGACGCCGGCCAGGACCATGAGGCCGGCGGCGATCAGCACCGCCCACCGCTGGAAACCGGTCGTGAGGGTATTCCTCGTCGCCAGAACCAGGACGACGAAGCTCACCCCATCATTGTTCATCAGGGTGCTCGCCACTCGACGGAATCGGACGAAACCCGCCTCGACGCCGGCGTTGCGAGTGAATCGCCGGGTCCGGTCCTGCTGCCGGAGCGCCCATCCCACCCAGCCAACGTATGCGATGCGGCTCGCGATGAAATACCAGAACGCGACGACTCCCCACATGGAATCCCCGATCCGCGCGTCAGCGCGGGAGCACCATTGCCGTGACCTCGGCCGGCTTCAGCTGCAACAGCCCGAAGAGTATCGCATCGGCGCTCTGCCCGGGGAACGGATTCGACTGGGGCTGTCCGACGACATAGACCCGTCCGCCCCGCGCAACCACGGAATCACCCGGCGGAGGTACTCCTTCGGCGCGCACCGCCGCCCAGGATGCCGAATCATAGACCGCGACCACCGCGAGCACCTGCGGGCGCGTGGTCGAATCGCTGGGAAGGTAGGAGAAGACGAGCACCCCGGGACGAGCGACACCGCGCTCCGCCGTCGAGAGCGAATCGACCCGGTAGTGCCCCGCCCAGCGACTCGGCAGCTCCAGGACATAGCTCCCGTCCGGCGCCTCGAAGCGGGCGCCCGAGGCCGCGGGGGTCGCGGCGCTGTCCGCCGCTGACTGCGGGGGAGGCTCGGAACCGCCCCCGCATCCCAGGAACACCGTCACGAGGAGGGCAATGCACCGCTTCGCCATGATCCTGTCTCCATTTCCGTCGCCAGAAGGCCGTAAATGACGCTGTCCTGGACTTCGCCGTTCAGGTGATAGCGCGCGCGAAGCAACCCTTCCCGCTGAAAGCCCAGGCGCTCGAGCAGCCGGATCGACGAGGCGTTGCGTGGATCGACGTCGGCATCGACCCGGAACAATCCCAGAGCGCCGAAGGCGAACTCGACCACCGCCCGCACCGCTTCCAGGGCAAAGCCGTGGCCCCAGGCGGCGCGCCCCAATGCATATCCCACCGTCGCCCGTCGATGCTCTCGGAGAATATCCAGCAGCGTGGTCGTTCCGATCAGCGCCTCGTCGGAAAGCCGGATCACGCCCCATTTGATCAGCGGAGCGGATTCGATGTCCGTCGACCTAGCGGGAATCATGCGCCGCGCCGCATCCTCGTCCGAAAGGGCCGGCGTGCTCCAGTACCGCGTCACCTCGGGATCGGAGAAGATGCGGAAGATCGCTGGAGCGTCTTCCGCCGCGAGGCCCCGAAGCCGGAGGCGGGGAGTGAGGAGCGGCGGAACCCCGTCCCCGCTGTCCGGCGGCATCAGGTCCATGCGAGCAGCCGGTGCAACGGCCCTGGGGTCGGCAGCGGGTGGAACACGGCGGGAACCACTGTCGGAATCACCGTCTCTCCGAGTGGGGAGAACCGCATCACGGGTTGCTGAAATCGGTTCATCCGGAAGACCGGCAGGGTGAAGCAATCGTCACCCGCCGAAATGTCGGTCCGCGGCGGCTGCCCCCGGGCGGTGCATTGGAAGGTGGTGACCTGCGCGGCCGAAGTTCCGCACGCGAGGGTGAGCGCCAGCAGCGGACTGAGCTGGTACTTCATGCAGGACTGTCCTCCCGACGGTTCCGCCGGGCACCAGGGGCGCGTCCGATCAAGGCATGCGGCGAGGCCGACTTTGCCAGTAGGCGGGTTCAGACGCCGGGGTCGCGCGGCCGGACGTGGGAGAGGATGTCATCGACGGTCACTGGCCTCGCCTCGGCGCCCAGCGCAACGCCGCCGCCCCGCTCCGACTCGGGCGCCAAAATGCCCATCGCGAGGACATAGACATCGAACTCTCTGCCGCCGGGCGATGAATTCTTCTGATTGACGACTTTCCCGGCGCTCTCTTCCGTCACCCAGATAGCGTGTCCGGTCCAATGTGGATTACCAGTCGACACCAGCACGTTGGGAGGCGATGTGAATGCCGGCCCGGTGAAAGTCACCACGAAAGCGTGGTTGATGGTTCCTGGTGGCGGACCTTCTTCGAGCACCACCCGGAGGCTGACGAGCCCCGTCGGAAGAGCGCCAGGGAATCCATTCGTCGCGATCAACCCTGCGGCAGGCATATCCATTCTCCATCGTCTCGAGCGCCTGGCGCGACTTCTACGAGCCACGCGGTGTCTCTCATGCAGACGCATGGAGGAGGCTTTAGGTTCACACTGAAGGCGCCGCCGCTGCCGGGGGTGAGCCGTCCCGCCGGCTCACGTGAATCGTTTTCTCCACCACCGCGTGCACCGTCCCGGTGCGGTCGACGATCTCGATCGTGAACTCACGGTCGAGCTTGGGGGCCCGGGTGAGCTCTTCACGAATCCCGCCCACGAGCTCCGGCGGCACGACACAGGTCGCGTAGAGCCGACCCCGGCCGGGCTTCCGGAATCGGATGCTCGCCGCCTTGTCCCACACGGCGTACCCGGGGCCGAGTCGTTTCATCAGCATCAGCATGTAGATCGGGTCCACCGCACCATAGAGGCTTCCCCCGTAGATGGTGCCCACGTAGTTGCGGGTTTTCCAGTTCAGCGGGATGGTGACTTTCACTTCCGACCAGTCATGGCTGATGTACGTGACGCGCCCTCCCGTCCCCCGGTAGGCGGGGAAGAGATTGAAACGCCATCGGGTGAGTTTCGTGCGCCAGGATTCCGGCATGGCTTCGGCCGTTCTCGCGCTAGCGCGCCCGGCTCGCTTCGTATTGCGCGATGAACTGCTCCGGCGTCGTACCGCGAATGACCGTACTGATCGCCTCCAGCGGAATGTCGGACAGCGCCTTGAAACGAAGGCAGGATTTTCCCATGTGCATCCTTTCCCCGGCTTTCGTGAATTCCTTCTTCAGCCACGCCGCCTGTTTCGGGTCCTGGTATGCGCAGGTCAGATAGATCGCATAGTGATTCTTCTGGGCCGCGACCGCGACATAGGCGTGCGGCTGCCCGTTGTACGTTTCGGGATAACGGCTCAACGGAACCTCGTACACGAGCATGTTGTAATTGATTCTCTCCTTGTACCCCCTGGGGAGGGCGCGCTTGACCATCGAGCGGAGCGCCTTGACCACCTTTCGCCGCTCGGCAGGGAGTCCGGCGAGATACTCCGTCACGGTCGCGGCTGCGCTGCCGGCCATTAGATTCTCCGGAGCAGGGGGGCTAGCGCGGCCAGAGCCAGCCGAAGGTACCGGCGGTCAGGAGCGCGTACACCAGGCCGTCGATCGTCGCCTTGATGGTGATCGTCAGGGAGCGGTGATACCAGATCCACATCTGCCAGAGCGCGGCCGCGTACCCGAGGAAGGCCGTCACGCCGACGAACCGGAACACCGGGAGGTACTCGGTGCCAGCCGGTAACACCCGGCCGGCGACGTACGCGGCGAAGACTCCCACCAGCACGAGGTACCCGAACCAGAGCCCGAGATTCCGCCCCATCGAGAATGGGCCGTTGGGGAGCATCGTGACGATCATGACGGGACCTCGACGGAGTTTCTCGGCAAACTCGGGCGAGCGCAGCTCTTCTCTGCTCGTCACTCGC
The DNA here is from genome assembly GCA_964535105.1 of uncultured Gemmatimonas sp. GTDB lineage: Bacteria > Gemmatimonadota > Gemmatimonadetes > Gemmatimonadales > GWC2-71-9 > JABFSM01. The sequence continues at coordinate 22,955 of CAZHSO010000009.1, read as the reverse complement.
GGAACCATGTAATCTCCCGGTGGAATCGCGAGCGGGCGGAGCGCGTCCATCGCCTCGTCTTCGCGTGGCATTTTGGGGTAGTCGCTCTTGTGCCACGGCGAGGCCATGTGAATGATCGAGCTCGTCACGAAGACGATCACCGCCGACACGAGAATGGGGAGCCAGAGCGCAGTGAGTGGTGTCATGTGTCACCTCCCTGAGGGTTCGCTCCGGGACGGGCATCGCCGGAGCGGTTCGGATTGGCCAGCATCCTCTCGGCGAAGTCCACCCGTTCCTGCAGCTCGGTGAGTTCTCCGCGCATCGAATCGACCTCGCTCCGGAGCGCCTGCACCTCACCCGGTTCCGCTCCCCCGCCGCCGAGTCGCAGGCGTGCCTCTTCGAGACGGAGCTTTGCGATCTTCAGCATGCCGCCGAGTATCACGGCCGCCACCGGGATGGCCAGGGCGAAGAGCGGGATGAGGAGGGCGAGTTCCTGTTTGCCCATGCGGGAACTCCGGGGGACGATGGTCCCTCTAAGTTACCTCCGGGCGCAGGAACGCAAGGGGTACGTCCTTGCGTCCTCCCGCCGCCAAGCCACCAGAGTGGTGCCCTGGACGTGCATCAGCGGGAGCCGCTTCGCGAGCTCGTTCAGCGCCCGAAATACCCCGGGGCACTCGGGCGAGTAGTCGTGCCAGAGCACGAGGCCGCCGGGTCGCACCATGGTGAGCGCCTTGGCGCTGTCGCTCACGACGTAGGAGTAGGCGTGCGATCCGTCGACGAACATGACATCACAGCTTCCGGAATATGCTTCAGCGTCGAACTGTTTGCTGTCGCCGTACAGCTGCTCGATCCGCCCCTCCGCCTCGGTGCCGGCATAGAGAAACCGGGAAAAGCGCGATTCGTCTCTGGCGTAGGCGAGCGCGACGGGGTCATCTCCCGGCGCGGGTTGGGATGCGTCGGCCTGGTGCGCAGCGAGCGTGAGCGTGGTGACGGTGCCGCCGGAGGGCTGGTTCCGGGCCCAGAGGTAGGCGGTCTTGCCGGTGCAGGTGCCGAATTCGAAAAGCCGTCGCGCATCTCTTGCCAGCACCGCCAGGATCCAGGCTTCGGTATCCGAGGCTCCCCCCGGCGCGCGGATTGTTCCCCGGCCCACGTACGCCACTTCCGCGGCGCGAGTCGGGCCGAGCTCGTCGGGGCGGAATCGGGGGTCGAGCACTTCGACCGGAACCCTCCGGATTGGCCAGCGACGGAAGAGTCCGCGCTGTCGCTGCCGTGCGCGCAGCACCAGCCACTCCCGCGTCGTGAGCGCGAGCAAGGCGACGAGAACGGTGTCGGCCACCGCGGACATCGGCGCAGGCTCTCCGGGGACCGGGCTACACCCCCTGCAGGGCGATCTGGAAGGTGCCGGCGTATCCCGCGCCGCTCGGGGTCGGGGCAAGGAGGAGTCGGGATCCGTTCCGTCGGAAGATCCCGTCCCCGTCGTTGCGCGTAGTTCGCCCGCCCCGCCCGGTGTAGGGGGCCGCGGCGAAGACCTTGTCGGTCAGCGCATCATCGAAGTACAACTGCGACGTGAAGGCGAATCCGGGGCCCGCCGCCGAGCGGGTGCGGAGCTTGAAGTGAATGTGCACCGTCCGGCCGGGATACCACCCGGGGTAGATGGTGGTGAACTGCGCCCGTCCCTGCTGATCCGTCAACTGGTAGCCTCGCAGGAACTTCTTCCCCTTCGCATTGAAGTTCGGGTCCTGCACGCCCGAGTAGATACCCTCATGATCGCACTGCCAGAGATCCACCTGGACGTTTCTGAGCGGCGTACAGGCGTTGCCGGCGAGCCGGGACACGACGAGAGTGAGCGCCAGCGGCGTGCCGGGCCGGGTACTCCCGTCCGACGGATCCCTGCGCAAATCCGACCGGTTGAGCATTTCGTCCACGAAGTACGGCCCCTCCGTCTGCTCCGGCCGAACGACGCAGCCGAGCTCGCCGGCGGGCCGTCCTTGGGCGGCGAGCGGCGACCCCGCGATCCATGCGTACCCGGCGGCGCCGAAGAGGGCCAGGACCTCCCGGCGGGAGAGGACGTGCCCGATGGTGCTATCGTCGTGATCCATGGCGCACCCCTTCAGGACATGGAAGTCAGGACCCGGCCAGCGCCGCGCGAATCTTGGCCAGATGGTGGAAGCTGTGCCGCAGGGCGTGGTCCTCGATGAAGAACTGCGCGGTGAGCGGCGCGTCTCCGTTGAGCGATACGGTTGCCGCGCGATCGAGCTGTTCGTCGGTGAACTGCCGCACCGCCTGGGCTGCGACCTTGCTGTTTTTCTTGAGCAGGCTGATGGCGTCGGCCTTGGCGACCGCTGCATTTTCGTTGGCGTGCTTCGCGTTCATCTGGGCCACATCGGCCCAGGAAACGCCGCTGATCGGTTTCCCCTCCGCGAGGGTCTGGGCCAGCTGTACCTCGAGGGGATAGACGCTGGCGACGTGATGCACCAGAACGCCTACGCTGCGGCCGTCGGGCAGCACCCGTTGTTTCCACTGCGTCTCGCTCAGTCCCTCCGCAAAAGTGGCCAGCGCGTTGCCCCCTTGCTCGATTCGCTCGGCGAGCGTGTTGGCACGGTTGCTCATGAGGTCCTCCTTGGTTGATACTGGATCCTAACGGCTCACCGCTCACCGCTCACCCGAACAACAATTTCATCACCAGATAGATTCCCGCCACCACCGGCACCAGACAGATCACCGCCGTCGCCGCCACCAGCACCGCAACAAACACCCGGTCCGCCTTCCTGGCGTGGACCCGATCGTGCTGGTGCCGCTCCAGGAGCGCGATGTTGCGGATGTTGGCTTTCCAGACGAAGTCGAAGAGATCACCGAGGACGGGAACCGCTCCGACCGTGGAGTCGAGTGCCAGGTTGACGAGCATGCGCCCCAGCGCCGGAGCAGGGACCCCCAACCGAAGCGCCTCGACGAACACCCAACCGCCAAGTACCGCACCGGCCGTGTCGCCAACCCCCGGCACCAGACCCAGAATCGAGTCGAGACCGATCCGCCAGCGAAGCCCGGGGATCCGGATTCCGGAATCGAGCCAGTACGCGTAGCGGCGGAGTCGCGCCAGGCTGGAGTCGTTCACCGCCCCCGCTTCTCCCGTCCGCTAAGGTTGCCGGCCTATGGCCCGCAGGCGTCCGCGCGCTTCATTGTTGGTCGAGTCGCGCCGGATCGCTTCGCGGAATGCCGCCTCCGCCGCCGCGGTGTCCCCGCGCATCAAGTTGATGTTGCCGCGGGAGACGTACATCCCCGAGGATGCCGGGTAGTACTCCTCGTTGAGGCCGAGCAGGGCCAGGGCTTCGTCGAACTTCTTCGCCTGCCCAAGCCGGAATGCCGCGATATTGAGCGAGGGCTCCCCGAAATCGAATGCGTCTCGCCCGTAATAGCGCTGGCGCAGCGCGCGATATGCCCGGATTGCCGAATCGGTGCCGGCCGCCTGGGCGGTCTCCAGCATCAGCGCGAACAGCGGGACCGGGCGACTGGTCCCCCGATGGCAGGTGGCGCAGGTGACCTGGAGCAGCGGGGTCGGGCGGGCGGGCAGCGAGTCGAGCCGCCGGTTGATCTCCTGCACCATCAGCATCATCTGGCGGGCGACCACCTTGGTGCGCTTCTGGTCGCTGGCAAAATCGAACCGCTCGAGCGGCTGGCCCTCTTCACCGATGTGGCAGAAATGGCAGCGGACCCCCAGGTCTCCGGTGATGTTTCGCATCTGCCCCACGACCTGCATGACCGGCGTGCTTTTCGGAAACACCTTCACGTTCACCAACGAATCCGGTGGCCATTTGCCAGGAGCCTGCCCCGCGACCGGGACGGCAATGAGCGATACGAGGGCCACGCCGGCGAGGACGGTTCTCATGGCGGATTCCTGGGAACGGGGAACGGCTCCCTCAACTTACTGTCTCTCCATAACGGGGGGAACGATCGATTCGTGTCAGGGCCGGAACGCCAGCGCGAGCGAAACGCCGGGGCTCGACCGGCCGGAGTCGTACTTGTAGTGGTAACAGCCGAAGCCAACGATGGACGTGCCCCACATCCGGAGCTCCGTCTTCTGCTCTGTGCGCTGGGTCTTGAGAGCGGCCAGGATCACATCCTTAAAGGGATCCATGCCATGGGGCCAAGAATGCGCCACTTCGGCGAACGGTTCAAGCCCACGGCACGGCCCGCCTGTTGCCTCTCCCTAAACACGGCCTTTGGAGGAGGCACCATGTATCTCAATACGGAAGACGAAATCGTGGAGACTCGCACCTGGAGCAGCGGGACGGAAATCGTTGCGCGGGTGAACTGGAGTCAGATCGCCCGGGTCCGCCGGGTGCTTGGATTGGCAGGCGAGGAGTTCCGGCAGGGACAATTTGTACAGCTGCCGAAGACCACTCCTGTAAAACTGCGTCTCAGCAGAGGTTGGCGGCGTCCCGAGCCGCGCGCCGCGTAGAACTATAAGCCAGTCCTCGCGGAACGAGATGGCGCGACGCGGCGCCGAGGTGGGCTCGGGGAAGTGGACACTGTGGCGGGGGCGTGCAGCTTCTTGTCCCCCGCTGCAGCACCACGGTGTTGGGATTTCACCGGCTCGTGTAGAGGAAAATCCGCACCTGTTGCGCGGCTACCCGTCGCGGGAGTCCGCCTGCGCCCGGGCCGCCTGAATCGCCTGGCTCAGATCGACGGTGGCGATCCAGAGATCGGCGAACTCCGGGTGCTCGGGATTCATGACTCCGACCCGGAGATCGGCGGTAAGCCGGGTGCAGAGCTCAAGTGCGCGGCGCACCCGGAACCGCTCCTCGAACGCCGACACGTCGGCGGCGTGGGCTCCCTGTAGCCTGGCCCACAACCCCAGACGCGCGTCGTCCAATCCCCGTTTGACCGCTTCCAGCTCCTCTACCGATCGATCGCCGTCCTCCGTGGTGATGGGGATGGTCTGAATTGTGGCGTTGAGCGCCGCAAGCTGATCCATGACATTCGGGTCGGCCATTGATCTCCTCAGTGCCGGTCCAGGGGTGTGCAGCGACTGCCCGGCTGTGGAACCTACCAGCCGTATGCGCCTCCGTCTACACTACCCGGTGTCCCGTGGCGGGTTCAGGGTCGTGACGCCGGCACGATGCGGAGCACCCGGCCGTTCGGGCTGTCGGTCACCGCGTAGAGAAATCCATCCGGACCCTGCTGGATGTCGCGGAACCGCTCCCGGAGATCGCCGAGATATCGCTCCTCCTTCGTGACATTTCCGTTCTCGAGCACCAGGCGGACCAGCGCACCCGGCGTCATCGAGCCGACGAACATGCTCCCCTTCCACCCAGGCAGCGAGTCGCCGGTGTAGAACACCATCCCGGAAGCTGCGATGACCGGGTCCCAGTAGTACACCGGCTGCTCCATCCCTGCCTTCTCTGTTCCTTCGCCGATCCGGACGCCGGAATAGTCGCGCCCGTAGGTGATCACCGGCCATCCGTAGTTCTTGCCCGCCTGCGGATGGTTCAGCTCGTCACCCCCCGCCGCTCCGTGTTCCGCGGTCCAGAGTTGGCCGGTTTCCGGATCCAGCGCGGCACCCTGGACGTTGCGATGACCGTAGGACCAGATCTCCGGCAGTACCCCTGCGCGCCCCACGAACGGGTTGTCCTTCGGCACCGTGCCGTCGGCGTTCACCCTCATGATCTTTCCCATCCCGGCCGTCAGCGATTGCGCGCTGTCACGCCAGGCCTGGCGGTCGCCCTGGGTAATGAAGATCGTTCCGTCGCGGCCGAAGACGACGCGGGATCCGTAATGTCCTCCACCTGGAACCTTGGGTCGCTGCCGGTAGATCACCTGCACATTCTCGAGCTGTCCTTCACCGAGGTGGCCTCGCGCCACTGCGGTCCCGGCAGTCCCGCCTTCCCCTGGTTCGGCAAACGAGAGGTAGACCATCCGGTTTTCCGCGAACCGTGGATCGAGTGTCACATCCAGCAAGCCGCCTTGGCCGCGCGCGTAGACCGCCGGCACTCCCCCGAGCGGCGCCGAGAGCGTGCCGCTGGGACTGACGATGCGCAGCCGGCCCGGGCGCTCGGTGACGAGCATCCGGCCGTCGGGCAGGAAGGCGAGCCCCCAGGGATGCTCCAGTCCCTGGGCCACGGTTTCGGCCCGGACGACTCCCGACATGGAATTGGGCGTGGGGGAACGCTGCGCCGGACCCTGCGCCGGCGCGGTCCCGCAAGCACCGATCGTGGCGGCGATGATGAGTGCTGAGGTCGGGTGCTGCATGGGCCGCTCCTTGAGAGCCAATGTGGTACTTTCTGCCGATCCGGGCACGAACCGTTTCCAAAGATACCCGCCGGCGAGCCATGGGAAATATGAAGCCTGTCTATTTTGCCTCCCCCGCGGAATGGCGCGCATGGCTCGAGAGCCACCACGTGACCCGGGACGAGACCTGGGTTGGCTTTCACAAGAGAGCGACTGGAGAGCCCAGCCTGACCTGGCCGGAGTCGGTGGATCAAGCGCTCTGCTTCGGCTGGATCGACGGCCTCCGCAAGAGTGTCGATGACCGTCGTTACATGATCCGCTTCACACCACGACGGGCGGGGAGCCCCTGGAGCCTTCTCAATACGAGGCGGGTGGCCGAGCTGAAGAAGAAGAAACTGATGCGGCCCGCCGGCCTTCGGGCGTTCGAGGCGCGTACGACATCGGGAGTCTACTCCTACGAGCAGCGCCGCAACGCGTCGCTTGGTCCAGCCTTCGAGAAAAAGCTGAAGGCCGATCCCGCGGCCTGCAAGTACTTCAGGGCTCAGCCCCCGTGGTATCAACGCACCGCGAGCTGGTGGGTGATCAGCGCCACGAAAGAGGAGACGAAGCTGAAACGGCTGGGAATCCTCATCGCCTGTTCCGCGGCGGGACGCACCATCGGGCCGCTCACCCGGAAGTGACCGGCCCTTTGAGCCAATAGAGGGCGGCGTCGCACACCGGGCGATATCCAATGCGCCGGTAAATCGCGTTAGAGGTGGGGTTGGCCAGGTCGGTGTAGAGACAACAGTATGCATTGCCCTGGTCGAGCAGGCGCTGGCTGAGCGCTGCGACGCACGACGTGGCATAGCCCCGGCCCCGCAGCTGGGCCGGAGTATAAACGAAGTTCACCCGCACACCGCTGGGAGTCTTTCCCGACCACGACGCCATGGAGACCGGGCCGTCATCGTCCCAGACGAAGAGATGCACCCCCTCCACGCGCTCCCGCGCGATCTCCCCAGCGTGCCGCTGGTCCCCCATGACCGACAGCATGTCGCCCACCCATGGAGTCAGCAGGCCGATCTCTCCCTCCAGCGCGGGACGCAGCCGGCCCCGCGCCGGCCGGCCGGGAGGCACCACCATCCTGAGCTCGTGAATCCGCTGGCTCATCCAACGCTCGGGATGGCGGCCGGTGGACGCCGCCAGCAGCTCCGCAAAGGTGGCGACCGTGGGCTCGGGTCCCCCCACCGACGATGCGTCCGGGCACGCCGACCCCACGTCCGCGGCGAGCGCGACGAGAGCCTCCGCATCGCGCATCCGCGTGATGCCAACCTTGTCGGACACGGTCCGGAACGCGCACCCAACGACCTCGTGCTCCGTGAGGGCGGCCGCGAAATACTCCGCTGCGCCCGGAGCCTCGCCGCGCTCCGCGACCTCCCGCGCGATCCCCAGCATGAGGTTGTTCTCCACCTCGGCCACGCAGAGAAAATCCTCGGTCGCCGAAAGAAAGGCCCGCGCGGTGGGGTAACGCGCGACCCGCATCATGCCCTCGCCGGAGTTCGAGTCCGCCGGATCCAGAGCTCCGCCGCGAGGAAGGTCATCCCCAACCCGAGCCAGAAAGCCGCCCCGATCAGCGCCATCGGGCGGAGGCCGGTGACCAGCATGAGGGGAATGCTGATCACCCGGATCGTCGCGATGCCGGCACCGATCGAGACCATGCGGAGCATCCATTCGCGGTGGCGAACCTGGTCGCCCCGCCGGATGGCGGCGAAGCCCCTCGCCATCGAGACGAAAAAGAGCGCCCCGAAGAACCCGATGGCCGACGCGGCAGCGAATCCCCCGAACGGAGAGAGGATGCCGAAGGATAGCCCGGAGACCACCGTGGGCACGGCAGCCACCACGACGACTCGGCCGGACCACCGATGCACCCGGAGATTCTGCTCCCTGAGGCGTGCGGAAAACTGGAAAGGCGCCAAGAGGAGGAAGACGCTGCCGAACCCGACGTGCACCAGCGTCAGCGCCGGATAGCTCGCGAACCACGCTTCGAACAGATCCGTATCCTCGACCACCATGACCGGCAACAGCGACCGAATCGGCGCGATGGTCGACCCGCCGCTGGCGATCGCCGCGCCCCGCGCGATCGCCGCCGTGACGCCGATCGTCGCCAGAAAGACGAGGCCGGGCCACAGTACCCACCGTCGTATCCGGATCGCGGAATTCATGCGGCCCGATCCAGCTCCGCCGCGCTCACGGCGTTCGTGGAGGTGACGCGGGGAGCGGCGACGGAGCAGGGACCCGGAACAACCGCTGAATCAGCCATCGGCCGTCCCCCTGACGGATCCATTGCGCCACAAACTTCCCATGCTGCTCGCTGACCGGCTGCCGGGAAACGCCAGCCGCTCGAAGTAGGAGCCCCAGAGCAGGGCCATGTCGCCGAACCCCTCGATCGTGTCAGGCGTGGCCGTCGCCGTCTCCACCCGCACTCCCGGAAAAGAAGCGATGAAAATCCGAATGGAATCGCGGGTGTGGACCGGCTGAATTCCCGGCTCGAACAGGATCGCGCTCGGGGTGTAGAACGCGGCGATCGAATCCGGATCGACGAAGCCGGCGGCGCGCTGGTACTGCTCCATCGCCTCGGCGATCTCGGCCCGGGCTCTGGAGGTGACCGGCGGCCCCGGGTCGCGCCGGCTGGCCTCGCACGATCCCAAGAGGATGAGGAATGCCGGCGAAACGTGGCGGAGGTGTCGGGGTGGCATGATTCCTCAGGAGCCGTGAACGCGTCTCCGCATCACCAGCGGAACAAGGTACAACAGCAGGCCCGCCACGGCGGCGATCCCGGCGTCGCGGGCCTGGCGCAGCGTGCTGTGCGAAAGCAGCCACCCCACCAGGACCAGCGCGACGATCGAGACCGCGACGCCCGCGGGCGCCCGAAACATCGCGGCGGGGGCGTCCTCCCGGCGGCGGAGCACCGGCAGAGCGGCGCAGGTCGCGGCGTAGCTGAGCAGCCGCGCGATTACGCTGATCGTCGCGGCGTAGACGAATGTTCCGCTCAGCGTGAGCAGTAGCGCAGCGCCCGCCGTGACGACGATCGACACGTGAGGAGTCCTGAACCTCGGATGGGTGGCGGCGATGAGGCGCGGAAGCTGTCCCCCTTTGGCCATCGCGAAGGGCAGCCGGGATCCCGCCATCATGATCACATTCAGGTTACCGAGGATCGAGACCACGGCGCCGGTGGTGATCAGCGTCGCCCCCCAGGGGCCGAGAAAGCGCCCGCCGGCATCCGCGAGCGGGCGGGCGGAGCCGGCCAGCCCGGGAAGGGTGCCGATAGCGACGAGCTGGATCAACACATACAGCACGACCACAAGCCCCATGGCGTAGAGGAGGGCACGGGGCAGGTCCGCCCGAGGGTTCCGGGCTTCCCCTCCGGAAATCGTCGCCATTTCGAACCCGCTGAACGCATAAACCAAGAGGAGGACCGAAGCCGAGAATTCCCCGAACGGAGGCCGCGCAGCGAAAGAATAGTGGCTGGTGTCGATGGCGAAGATCCCCACGCCGACGAACAACAGGAGCGGGAGCAGTTTGGAGACGGTGAAGATATTGCTCGCCTGGGTGGCGTTGCGCACGCCGAGCAGATTCACCGCGGTAAGCCCGAAGACCACGACCCCGATGAGCATCACCCGAGGGGAAGGCGATTCCGCGCCCGGCCAGAAGTATCCGAGATACCCGATTAGGAGATTGCAGTTGGCCGCAAAGGCGGTGATGCGCGCGATCCAGATCAACCATCCAACCTGGAAGCCGACCAATGGCCCGAAGGTCTCGCGCGCGTAGAGATAGGGACCGCCGGTTCCCGTAAAGCGGCTGCTCACCTCGGCAAAGCAGAGAATGATCAGGGTGACGACGAACCCGCACACCAGGAAGGCGAGAAGACTCCAGGCGCCGAGGCGCCGGAACACTTCCGAAGGGAGTCCGAAGATCCCGGCGCCGACGATCGCGTTGAGGGCCAGAGCCACGAGATCCCACCGCCGGATCGCGCGGACCAGTCCTTCATTGGTTGGTTGCTCCATGGGGCGCCCGGCGGATCCTCAGCAGCGCGGAACAGCGCTGCGGGCGGGGAGCATCAGCAGAAGCGCGAGAACCCCCGCCGACCGCGACTTCGCCGCCCGAGTCGCATCGACGGAAAACCCGCCGGGTCCCATCGCCGCCAGGGTCGGCGCCGCGGCCCAGTCGGGGGCCTGAAAGAACGCGGAGGATCTGTTCACGGAAATTCCTCCTGGTCCTGCGATCGGGTGGCGGCCTTCGCGACCCAGTTGGAGTCCGGTCAGGCCGGCCGGAATCGGGGCAGCCATCGCCCCACTCTTGTCGCATATGCCTCGTACGAGGCGCCGAACCGCCGTCTGAGGTAGGGCTCCTCGTAGCCAATCACGAAAAGATTCACGATCACGAACCAGACTGCGGCAAAGATCAGCAGCCCGGTGGAGCGGGTGAGGAGGAGCTCGCCCACGAGAATCGTCGCCACACTCAGATACATCGGATTCCGTACGTAGCGATAGAGTCCGACCACGACCAATTCCCGGGGTGGATCCATCGGGGCGAGGGTGCCCCGGCCGGTCGCGGCAAACTCCCAGATACAGAGCGCAAGGAGCAGCGCGCCGGTCGCGAAGAGCGCCCCCCCTCCGATGTGCATCGGATCGTGGAGATCGAGCCGGACGTCCCCCAGTCCGAGGAAACGCCAGGGTATGAAGACCGCCACGGTGCCCGGGAGAACCACGGCCCAGAGGAGACTCCGGGCCGCGAGCCAGACCGTGCCCCGCCCGTCACGCGACAATCTGACCTCCGCATGCGTCGCACTTGCTGGTCGCGACTGCAATCCGTTCCGACATCTCGATGAATGCTTCACGGCTATGCGGCGCGCTCACATCGCTCCGATCTCGAGGATCAGGATCAGCGCCAGCAGTCCCATCTTGGTGAGAACAGATGATTGTGGAGGTAGTAATCCATTCCCTTTTCATAGCTGCCGATCGCCCGCAGCCCGAACGCCTGAGCCGACGCCTTCCAATCTACGTCTTGCGCCGCCGCTTGGGATCGACCGGAGTCGGAAGGACGACCTTCGAGCCGAACACCCCGCGGTAGAACTCGATCGACCGGTCGAGGTCGCGGACGGCGAGAGCGACGTGGGTCCGCCCGTAGGTACGGACCAGGGGAGGCTTGCCTCTCACCTGGCAGATCCGGTGGGACGATTCATGCCATAACCTGGCCGGCCGGGACTGTCCAACATACCGCGCGGTCGCGATCCAAACCCCGCGAAGCTGGTCGGCATCCTAGCTGTGGATCGTTCAACCTTTTGACCGAACTGGAGTCCACCATGCACACCATCCTCTGGTCCCTCGCGCTGTCCCTCCTCGTCGCAGCCCCTTCCACCTCGGACCGCTTCGGCGGCTGGGCCACCATCAGTGTCGAGAAACTGCCCGACAAGGTGGTCACGGGGCAGCCACTCGACCTCGTCTTCGTGGTGAAGCAGCACGGGACCAAGCCGATGTCGGGGCTCAAGCCCACCCTGGAAGTGAAAGGCGCCGGGACGGTCGCCCGCGTGGACGCCACCCCAGGCAAGGAAAAGGGCCAGTACAAGGCAACGGTCGTCCTGGCGCAGGCGGGCAGTTATTTCATCACGATTCACAGCGGCTTCGGGCAGAGCCGGCTGACCCTGCCCGCCATCTCCGCGGTAGCGGCGGTCACCGGCTCCTCCCAGCGCTAGCACCATCAGGGCACCACAAGGAGCGCGCCGAGCATTCTGCTCGTGAAGTGAGGCAGGCAGACGAACGGATGGCGGCCCGGCGGAAGTGCCGGGACCGCTATTTCGTACTTGGCCGGGTCGAAGCTGACGGTCCTTCACGAACGATCATTGCCGTCGTCACCAGTTGTCCTGTATGGCGCTGGGTATGCTCCGCGGCATGGAAGAGAAGTCCTAGCACCGTCGACGGCAGCCTGTCCCGGCCCACGAACCGCGCATCGCCGAGCGTAGCCTCGGGAGTCGCCGCGAGCTGTCGCAGGGCCCGCTCGACCGTGGCGCGCCAGGTATCCAGGAGCGCATCCCGAGAGAGCCCGGATGCTTCCGGCGTCTTCTCCGCCGCCAGCGCGGCGCGCTGCGCCTCCGACAGGGTTTGATCCCGGGCATAGGTCAGGAGGCGATCCGTGCTTCCCGCGAGATGCAAGAGATGAAATCCCGCCGATGCCGCGCCACCGGGCCTTTGCCAGAGCTGTTCGGCCGAAAGACTGGATGCCGCGGTCTCGACGTCCTCGAGTGCCAGAAGAAAAGCATGCGCGGCAGGCTGCAGCAGGGGTGAAATTCCCGGGGCAGGTCCTCGCAGCCAAGGCTCCATGCGCGCCTCTACGGTTTCCCGTGCTCGGAATGCTGGGTTCCCGCTCGGTGATCCTGCCGCTGGAACGCGAGAAACTCGTGAATCGCCGCGATCGCGCCGGTATCCGTCGTCCGGATGCGGACCTCACCCCCGCGCGGGAGCGTGTCCGCAACGTATTCAATGAGGGCGCGTCGCTGGGCCATGAGCGCTGTCCCCGGTACGGTTTGGGCATGGACGAATCCGGGCAGGCTGAAGTCCCCGCTCGTAAACCGGGCCGCGATATCTGCCATGTGTGCCCGAATCGTCGCCACCCCCGACGAATCGTCGACCTCCAGTTGCAGAACGATCCGGCCTCCGTCGGAAAGAGTCTCGAAAACGTGGGTCGATGTGTACTGGTCCACCCCCATCGCGGTGGCGCCGCGGGTCTGCAAGGCGGCGAAGGCGCTGTCGCGCTCATCATGCTTCGCGCAGCCGGCGGCACCGATGCAGAGAGAAAGAATCAGAAGACGGCGCAAAAGGGACTCCTCAGGACGATTGCACGGACCAGGAATCGCGCGCCCGGTCCCGCGATACACGATGGCCTTCCTGACGAAGGCGCTCCGCCTGGCGCGCGCGGCCGGGCGGCCACTTGGGATTGAGCCGGCCGTCCTCCCCCACCACCCGCCAGTACGGCGCAACCGGACGCTTCCCTGCAGCGAGTTGTTCCTCTGCCGCGCCGGCAATGATGCTGAGGAAAATGCCGGTGGTCATCGGACAGGTGACATCGGCTCCGGTGCGCGCCGCCAGGCGCTCGCGCAATTTGCCGGGGGTGAGGAGACGTCCCTTCCGCACCCGCCGCACTTCCTCCGCGACGAGGAGTGGGGTGGGCACCAGCATGCGCCCCTTGCCCCGAGGGTTTTGCACGAATTTGGGCTCTTGATCGGGCCGCAGCTTGGGGAGCCAGGACGTTCGAGTTCGCATCATAGGCGACCCCCACAGAGGTGTGGAGCTGCTCCTCTACGCAATGACGAAGGCGCGCACCGGAAAAGTTCCAAACCCACGGACCTTCACCGGCACCCCGAAAAACCGGCCGCCCCGCTCCGGGACCGCGCCGAGTCCGCGCAGATGCTCGACGATGGGGATATCGTGTCCCAGGAGCACGGAGTGCACCGGTCGCGCGCCGTCGTTCGTGTCATCGATGTTGAACGAGTCGATGCCCACGAGCGCCGCGCCCGACCGGGCAAGCCATTCGGCCAGCTCGCCGGTGAGATAGGGATGGCCCTCGAAGTAGGGGTCGGTCCGCCAGTGACGATCCCAGCCGGTTTCGATGAGAACGGCACGCCCGCGTACTTCCTCGGGACGGAGGGTCAGCCGAGTGACGGCGCGCGGGGAGCCGGACGGAATCCGCACCACGACGCAGTCGAGATTGGCGAGCGAGGACAGGCTGAGGTCGGCGAGGTCCTTGCCGTCGGCGTACCGGTGAAAGGGGCTGTCCACGTAGGTCCCGGTGTTGGCGACCATCTCGATCTTTCCGATGTGGAATTCGGTCCCCGGGGCATAGATCGCCCGCGATTGCTGCCGACTCAGGTAATCGCAGATGAGCGGCGCCGGGAGACCCTTGTAGGTCACCATCCCGTGCTCGATGGTGTGACTCACATCGATGAGACGGACGGGAAGCGGTGGACGGCGTCATGGGGACCGGGGTCGGCCTCAGAGCCACCGCCGCACCCGGCGCCGGTAGCAACGGTACTCCTCCCCGAACAACCGCTCCAGATACGCCTCTTCTCGCACGATCACTCCGAAATACATCACCACGAGGGCCAGGGGCAAGAGGAGAAACGGCCAGAGTGAGTTCGCCAGGAATCCGATCCCAAGATAGAGCAGGGTAAACCCCACGTACATCGGATTCCTGCTGAACCGGTACGGCCCCGTGGTCACCAGCGCCGTCGTCGGGCGCCAGGGTTCGGCCCGCGTCCCAGCGCGTCGAAACGCGAGAAGCGCCGGGAGCGCCACCAGCGCCGGGAGGATGCAGGCGATTCCGAGGACAAGCGCGGCGGTCGGCGTGAGGAGGGTGACCGGGCGCCAGCGATGCAGGAGAAAACTCAGCCCAATCGGCAGGAGGTAGATGAGCGGGGGCGGGACCAGGACTCCTGCCGTCTCACTCCGAGCCGTACTCGTGAGATCCGGACGCATCAGGTTTCCCGGGACCCCGCCCTCCGCCTCGAACCCGCCTCACGGGACGCGCGTGCCTTCGCTGCGGGTGCGGAGCACCGAATCGGGACCGCTCGTGCTGTAGCGTGCGACCGCCGTCCCCACCAGCTTGCCGTCCCGGAGCCGGAAGACGCTGCGGTTTGTGACCATGACGCCCTTGCGGAGAATGCTCTTGTACGGGCCCGCTTCGGTGGTGATGCTGTCGCCGGCCACTTCGAGAACCCGGATCGGCATGGCCGACCGGCCCGGCAGCGTGCTGGTCCAGCCCGAGGTGTCGGCCGTCGCGACCATCTGCGACGTCACCAGCACGGTGTCGCTGCCCTCGGCGGTCGAGCGGAGGGTCCAAGTCCCCGCGACCTCGCTGAGAGAGATCGGCATCGGTGCGGGCGGGGTGATGACGGCGGTCGTGTCCTGGGCAGGGACCTCTTCGGACTTGCTACAGCCTGCGACGACCGCGGCACAACACAACAAGGCGAGAAACCGCATGAACCCTCCGGGACGATGGCGTAGGATACGGCTGATGGGGTGGACGAACCAGCGAATGTACGGTCCGTCGGGATGGACGGCAATGCGGTCGGCCCTGGATGATCAAAGCGGTCGTCCCATCCGCACGAAGGATATCAGCGTCCCGTCGGGCAGCCGGTGGGCCACCGATTCCAGCGCGTGGTAGCCCTCGGCGCGGTAGAAGGGCTCACCCGGGAGAGTCGCCATGAGCTCGGCCCGCCGGAATCCCGCTTCACGCGCCCGGGCTTCGCAGTGGCCGAGTATCCGGCGTCCGAGTCCCTGTCTCGCCACCTCGGGATGGACGAAGAATGCCCGGATCCGGGCGGCCTCGGTCCCGGGATCGAGGCGCAGATCCTGGTCGTCCTTCGCCTGATCGCCTCCGAAGAGCGTGCGTCGCCCGCTCCATCCGCCGCACGCCACCAGCCGGCCGTCCCGCTCGATGACGTAATAGGTCTGGTCGATCACCAGCTGCGAATCCACTCCGAAGAGATGCCGGATCAGGAGCTCTGTCTGCTCCGCGGTGTAGAAGCCACGGCTCAGCGCGCGCGCCGAGGCGCTGATGAGATCATTGAGCGGCACGACCTCGGTCAGGCGGGCCGGACGAAGCAGATCCATCAGCTCCGCCGGTGTTCAGGGCTTTGGGGTGAGGGTGTACTCGAATTCGTAGGAGTGCTTGCCGTCGGCGATCGTAATGGTCATCGTGCCCGAAAGACCGGCCAGCTCACCGGTGCCGGAGTCCGGAACCACCGTGATGATGAGCGATGGCGCGCCGCGGGTCATGGTGCCGCTGTGCTGCAGAATGAAGCTGCCGGTCTTCCCGTGCAGCGTGCCGCTGACCCGCTCGATCGCGACGTATCCGGCGGAATACTTTACGTCCGTGCCGGCGGTGAGCATCTCGCCCTTGCTGGTCCCGACGAGGTCGCCCTGAAACTGTTTGTCGATCGAGAACCTGCCCAGCGGCGCACCAGCGTGGTCATGCGCCGTCGGGTGGGGATTCAGCTTGACCTCGAACGTACCGGTCGCACGGGTCACCACTGCCTCCTTCGAGGTGCTACCGGACAGGAGAACGCCTGCGACGAGTGCAGCGGCGAGCCGGAATCGGTGTGTCATGCGTTCGAATATACAGTCCCCCGGCCAACCGCCAGCTCAGAACATGCAGACCAGACCCGCGTTCTGATTGGCTCGAACCTGGGCCAGGGGATCACCGGAGAGTCCGCCGGCGTCGACCTCGTAACTCCTGTGGGCGGCCTGCTGAAAGCCCTGGTTCGGCCGGATCATGTAGAGATAGGCGTGGAACAGGGGTCCCGAGTCGTTCAACAGGGAATGGGCCTCGTCGCGGAGCCATTTGAAATTGTCGTAGGACGGCGCGAGCGGATCCGGCCCCGAGCTCCGGACCACGACGAGAAGGGCGTCCGCGTCCAGAACCGCGGTCGTATCCGTCCACCGGCAGACCCGGCGAATCCGTCCCGCTTCCCGCTGGGTGGACACCGAGGGCGCATACGTGTGGATGATCGGCCCTTGCGCCGGCTGGCTCTGCCCGGTCAGCGGGGCGACCGGAACGAGCGCCAGGATGACCGCGAGCTTGAGGAAGGTGTTCGATGAGATAGGCATGCCCCGGGTCACGCGCAAGTCACGGCCGGCGGCGAAGTTGCCGGTGTCATGCAATCCTTGTCACGCGAGGGACGTGCACCATGCTGGCCAATGCGATCACGCTTTCACGATTCCCGCTTTTGCTCGTCAGCATGCTGGTTCTGTACCTGGGCTCCGCCCCGGTGCGGCTCGCCGGCGTGGCCCTGCTCTTCACCGGGCTCATGCTCGACACCGTGGATGGCATCGTCGCCCGGAAAACGGGTCAAACGAGCCTCCTCGGCGGCGTGCTGGACATCGCCGCCGACCGAACCTATGAGCTGGTCCTCAGGGTGTGTTTTGCGGATCTGCGAATGATACCGGCGGCCATCCCCGTGACCGTGCTCGTGCGCACCACCCTCACCGATGCATTGCGGAGTATCGGTGTCGGCCAGGGAACGGCTCCGTTCGCACAGCATCGCACCGCGCTTGGCCGGTTTCTCGTCGGCTCGGCCTGGATGCGGATTGGGTACGCCGTCTCCAAGGTCGTCACGTTCTGCGGTCTCGCGCTGGCGCACGCGTTCAGCGCGTTCTCCGGAGGCACGGCCATGAGCTCGGCGGTGCCGCCCATGATGGACATCCTGCGCGTGAGCGCCTGGATCACCGTGGCCTTCTGCGTCCTCCGTGGCCTGCCCGTCATCACGCACGCGGTGCGCCAGTACTGGAGCACGTCCGCGGCTCGGGGGAGCAATCCCTTGGCCTCTGGAGCGATCTCGTGATGGCGATGCGATCGGCGGCCCCTAGAAGGCGGGCGACACCTCGGGAAGCTGATACGGGTACTTCTCTCTCCCCGTCAAACCGTCCAGAGCGCCCTGCTTGGTCAAGCGGTCCTCGGCGAAGAAGAGGTACGCTCGGACCTTGTTCCCGTGGGCCAGGAGCTCCTCTTCAGTGCAGCCCGAGCCGGCGGTCAGCTCCGCGAGGAGCTTGGCATATCCGCGGCTGTTTTTGGTCGCCAGATCCGGCCGGGAGAGCATGAAGCACAGACGATCGAAGGGACTGGCCCACTGGACGTTGAGCGGACCACACGCCGGAGCGGCGCCGTTGGCGGGGGGAAATCTGGTCGCCCGCTGCCGCTTCTCAACCTGAGTCAGAGTTGACATGTGTGCTCCCTGCGCGGAAAAACCGCCGAAAAAGAGAACGCCCGGATGTGTGAGATTGGCGTCTGCCCTGAAAGATAGCCGGGTGGGCCCCGAGGGGTCGGATGGAGCCTTTTTGGCCTAACCGCGGGGAGGATTCTGCGCTGGCGCCCGAATCGGTGGCTCCGGACCGGCGGCACCGACTCGCCCGGCCACGATTCGTCATCGCAACCGCCGCAGTTCGACCTCCGAGATGATGAACCCGAATCCGGGCCAGCCGCCGGACCGAACCGAGCGCCCGAACCAGTCGCGCGCCCTCGCCGTATCGCCCCGCACGAGATACCAGTTCCCCACGCCGTAGCTCAGCGTCGCGATGGCGACATCGGTCGTATCCGCCGGGGTGATCACCTGGTCGGGCCCGATCTCTCCGCGATAGAGCCGCAGACGCTGGGCGTAGGCATTGTTCACCGGGAGCGAATCGGGACGCCGGTCGAGCATTGCCAGCGCTTCGGCAGTCCGCCCCGCGCGGGAGAGCGACATCCAGAGCCAGTCGGTCGCGCCGGCAAGCTCGCCGGCATCGGGGGCGCGGGGCTGGGCGTGCTGGAACGCACCGGCCGCGCCATCGAAATCGCCCCGGGCATAGCGCACGATGCCGAGATGATACCAGATGCCGTAATTCGTGCTGTCGAGGCGGTTGCCGCGCAGGAGATCATTCATTGCCCGGTCGAATTCCCGCACCGAGAGGTAGCGATGCCCGCGCCAGCGGTAGAGAAGCGCATGCTCCGGGGCGATGGCGAGTCCGCGCGTGAAGGTCTCGATCGCCTCGCGAAACTGGCGGACGCCTGATTGGGCGACGCCGAGCTGAATGATCCGATCGATATTGCGAGGGTCGGCGGCGAGCGCGCGCTCCGCGCGGGCGATCGCCCCCGTGTCGGATTGCGACCGGTATTCGACACCGGCGGGAGAGCGGTACTGCACCGACTGGCCGTAGACCGGAGCGGCCACCGAGGCGGCAAGCAGGACGCCGCCCACGCTCCATTGCGCAATCATCGGGATACTCCTCACTGGAATGATGAGCGGACCCCCATCCTACCGCGACGGCAGACACGGCGCGCTGATGCTCCGCACCCGCGCCTTCGCCTGGCTCCCGACCAGCTCGACCGCCATGATCTCGCGGTCACACGCACCACCTTTCATTCCGACGATGATCAGGGTGGCTTCACCCGACCGGCTCCCGCCGACGCTGCGAAAGCCCCGGAATCCGGCGAACGGAGAGGGAATTCGGCCGGCGACATCCAGCGCCCAGCGCGTTATCTCCGGTGAGGCTGCCCGCTGGGCGACTCCCGCCGAATCCCCCGCGATGGCCGCATCCAGAAACTCCCGGGTCCGGCGTGCGAACGGCTTCCACGGATCGGGGGGAGAATACATCCGCATCAGGTACAGGCTGGCAAGGCCAACCGTGAGTGCGAACCCGAGGGCATGGAGTACGGGTCGGGTCGCGACTGCTAACAGAATCCTTCGCACGCGCCTATGAAGCCGGAGGCGGCCGGGGCGCCGCCGCGCGCTTTGCCCAGAATTCGTCTTGGGCTGCGCCGGCGAAGTCCACGGTGCCCTTCATGGCGTCACCGGTTACCGTCGCGGTAATCGTCAGCTCCAGCGGGTTTCCGTTGTAGTTCACCGTGTAGCTGAACCGTACAGCGCTGTCCTTGATCGTGCCGGCCAGAGGTACATCGCCGGCCTCGCGCTTCACGGTGCCCGTCAAAGTGTCGCCGTTCACCTGGAACACGATCCTGAAGCTCCGGGCACCACCGGGTGTATTGATGGACGCATCCCATTCACCGGCGATCGACTGCGCGGAGAGGGCGGTTGTCAGCGCAGCACAACACACGACGGCCGAGAGCAACAACCGTTTCATACATGAACTCCCTTGGGTGGAAGACCTGACTCGTCAACTACACCCGAAAAGATAGCCCGGGCCGGAAGAGGGTCCAGGTTTCGAGTGTGTCCGCGACCCGGGCATGCCCCTGCACTCGATAGCCGAAGTGTTCATACAGCGAGAGGTTGCGCGGATGCTCGGTGTTCAGGCTGACGCCGGTCGAGCGCGGGTCGGATCCCGAGAGGTCATGCGCGGCGTCGAGGAGCTTTCGGGCCAGCCCTCGACCCTGATGGGACCGGCGTACTCCGATCATATTGAGATGGTGGTGGGGAGCGCTGATCGCGAACTGCTGAGTGGCCGAGTTGAAGGCGTCGTAGCGCGTCCGAGCTTCGCGACCGAGCTCACCCCACACTGCCTCCCGATGAGCGATAAGTGCCGCCGGAGGACTCGGATCGCCGGGCAGGGTCATCGTGGCGACGGCGGTCAGAAACCCTTCATCGTCATACACGCCAAGCAGTGGATTCTTCCGGAGCACCCGGCCACTGACGAACAGGCCAACCAGGGTTTGCAGGCGCTCCTCATACGGCTGATCCGGCCCGAGTACATGGCGCATGACGGGATAGTCATGGAACGCATCGCAGAGGACGCTGACGATGTCGTGCGCCTGGGCGGAGGAAAGAATCGAAACGGTCATCTCAGCATTCGGCTGGCAAGTTCCTTCACGAGCTTGGCCGCCACCCTGGCGGTCAGGCCGGAACGATCCTGTCGCGGGTTGAGCTCGACCACGTCCGCCCCGATCAGCGGACCGCTCAATCCCTGCACCAGCCCCACCACCTCCCGCACCGTCAACCCACCCGGCTCCCAGTGGGAAACACCGGGCGCATGGGCGGGGTCCAAACCATCCAGATCAATGGAGACATACACCGGACCCTCGACGCGAGGACGCACACCGTTGGCCCAGCTGCGCATGTCGATCACCTCGACCCCGTAGCGTACCGCCTGGTCGTGTTGGTGTCCATTCATCGTCCGGATACCAACCTGAATCAGCCGGCCGGCGAGGCCTTCCTGCATGATGCGAGCAAACGGGCACGCATGCGAGAACCGGTCTCCCTCGAATTCGTCATAGAGGTCTGGGTGGGCGTCCACCTGGAGGATGGTGGGTTTGGGATAGACACGATTGACCGCGCGGAGAATCGGATAGGTCACAGAATGATCGCCGCCGAGCGCGAGGGACCGCGCGCCGCTGGAGAGGAGCTCGGCAATGCCGGCCTCGATCTGTGCTCGTGCCGCCGCGGTGGGTGAGAGCGGCAGATCGCCTGCGTCGCTCAGGCCGGCCGCGCCGCCCAGGCGGCGAAGATCTTCCGACCAGTCGTTACCCGCCGGGGAATGCAGTGCCTCGCGGATGAGCGGCGGTGCCTCCGCCGACCCACGGAGATACGAGGAGCTGGCGTCGTACGGCAATCCGATGAGACGCGGCGGCGGCAGCGACACGAACCGGCTCAGAGACTCTGCCCGAAACCCAGCACGGAGCCCTCCGGGTCGCGGACCCAGAAGAACACATCCCACGTTCCCCCCTGCATCTCGTTCCGGCTGATCCGTTCAGGCGACTGGACGAGCCGCAGCATGATCGACAGGCCGTCACGGCTCACGACGATGAACTGCGGGGTCTCTCCGCCGGTGTAGTCGCGATGAAAGCGGAACACGCGCTCGTAATGGGCGGCGGATCGCTCGAGATCCGCGACCGGAAAGTATGGGGTGAGAAGAATCTGGTTATTCACCGGCTTGGGCATGCCGCGCAGGTACCCGGAAGAGGGTGAGAGACGAAGCAGAGGCCATGGAGAAATCTTCGCCTCGGAGGGACCGAGAGCAAGCCTTGCGGGGACGCGAGGCGGCGGGCCTGGTCCGGCTGCAATAAACCGGCGGAGGCAGCCCGTCAGGGCCGGAGCAGCAGTGATCGGGCTTGTCGAAGATAGGGTTCGGCGGCGCGACACCGCGGTTCGGCACGTTCGAGACCGCAAAGCAAGGGCGCGAGCTCGCGGACCCGCTGCTAGGTTGCGGCCTCGAGGCAGGAAGACTGCACCATGGCCTCCAGCGTCCCGACTTGATAGGCGGACGCTTCCCAGGCACACTCGACTTGGATGTACACCCGCCACGCGGCCTGGGTCGATGCCGAGTCCAGGCATCCGGACCGGGGCCTCAGGAACCCCTGCGCGGAACCCGGCGCCGCAAGCACCGTCGCGGCGACGGCGGAAAGGAGCACCTCTCGACGTAGTTTCGACATCTCAACTCCTTCCGTGGTGCCGGGCGACCCGATCGCCCTTCATCGCCTTTGCGTCGAAGCGGTATGATACCGGCCGGCCCGCCGCCATGCCACGGGAGAATCGACAACGGTCGCGGAGGCTGCTAAGCTTTCGGCGAGCCGGTGGAGCGCGTCTCACAAAAGGGGGCCGGATGAGCGGAGTACGGGTGCTGGTTGGCACACGCAAGGGCGCGTTCGTCCTGTCGGCGGACGGGAAACGCGAACGCTGGGACATCAGTGGTCCCCACCTTCCGGGCTGGGAGATCTACCACGTCAAAGGATCACCCGTGGACCCGAACCGGTTGTACGCGTCGCAGTCCAGCAGCTGGTTCGGGCAGGTGATCCAGCGCTCCGACGATGGCGGCAAGAGCTGGACGCCGGTCGGCAACCAGTTCGCCTACGACGGCGTGCCCGGCACCCACCAGTGGTACGACGGGACCCCCCACCCCTGGGAGTTCAAGCGGGTCTGGCATCTCGAACCGTCGCTGGCCGATCCGGAGACCGTCTACGCCGGGGTCGAGGACGCCGCCTTGTTCCGCTCCACCGACGCCGGCCAGACCTGGCAGGAGCTCTCCGGTCTGCGCGGCCACGGGTCCGGGCCCCGCTGGCAACCCGGCGCCGGCGGGATGTGCCTCCACACGATCCTCCTGGACCCGGGCGATCCCCGGCGGATCTTCATCGCCATCTCGGCTGCCGGCGCGTTCCGCACCGATGACGGAGGCACGACCTGGCAACCCATCAACCGAGGACTCAAATCCGAGCACATCCCCGAACCGACAGCCGAGGTCGGCCATTGCGTGCATCGCATCGCGATGCACCGGTCCCGTCCGAACGTGCTGTTCATGCAG